>NZ_JBHIPX010000001.1:0-373979 GCF_042196245.1 Bartonella sp. AP19HLJMH | reverse complement strand
GAAAAACAAAGCATAAGTGATAATCTGTTTTTAAAATTGCAATCAAAGTGTGTAATGCATAAACTCATAAGGATATGGAATATATAGATAAAGTTTAAGAACATAATCTAGCCTTTCTTATTAACAGCCAGCGTATTCATGATGAGCAAGTTGGTACTGTATATTGGCAATTAATCTCTCATTGGCTTTTTTTACAATAGCACTTGTAATCTCTGGCTTTGACATCACCCTAGCAATTGAGGGTCCCTCTTGTTTTGCAATGGGGAATTGATTTCCATCCACTCTTTGAAAAACATTACCATTCAGCTTTTTTAATTCAACACGCTTTGGAAAACTCCGATCCTTGATAAAAACATGGGCAAGATTTGTTTTTTTACAAACATTTTGTAAGCCACGCTGCGTTTTGTTCTTTTGCTTTAAAAAATTTAAGAAGTATCGGTGTTCCAGGACCAATGATATCTGTCTCAAGAAACCTTGCTGTCGCCTTTTCTTTAATATAAACACCTCTTCTTATACGCTTTATTTGGGCTGATGAGATGTCTGCAACTTGCTTTTCAGTAAAGCGTTCAACTTGTTTTGCTGCAGTGTTTAGAGCATTACGCAGAGCCCAATTAAGGCGAGGGGCTTGAAGGCTTGTGAAGGTATCTTTTGCCTGTTGAAGATACCATTTTTGGTGGATAATTAATTTCAACTTCTAAGCCTTTTTTGGGGTAGATGTTGATGGCTTGGAAGCTTTAGATTCTTTTGGTTTTTCGAGAGAGGTTTCCTCTGTTACTGTTTCAGATGATATTTGGTTGGGTTCTTTTTCTACTTGCTTAATGTGTTCAATTGTCTTGTCGGGTTTTATTTTTGTTTGAACATCAACAAAAGGTTTTACAGCATTAGCGCGCTTGAGACGTGCGTCGACTTGATTGGAAACTTCAACAAATGGATTATTGGGTGTTGATGGTTCAAAGCGAACAGTGCTTTTATTGTCTCCAACAACACACATTGGCTTAGTGATGACAGCTTTCATTATGGCTCCTTTTGAGTCATAATTAATGACATAATTAGTCAATTATTGATTTTTATTCTGTGAAAAATTAATTAGCCAGAGATAACAAGAAAACAGAGCTTTTTAGCTACGCTTCAAGTTCACATTTTGCTGAATTTTTGGGGATATTTTTGAATTTTAGACACAATACAACTAGTACAGTATCGTCATTAAATACGATTTTTTACACCATGTCAACAAAAAAATCTATATTTTTTATTTTAAAATAGAATATATAGAATTTTCTAAAACATTTTAGATTTTATAAATTATTGTGAAATTATTATAGGAGGGAAAGGCAATGACAGGTCCAGAAATATTAGATGCCATGTATATAGTATCAATGATAGTTATATCCCTCTTAACTATAGCGTTTTGTTTGCCTGCCGCCTTTTGATTTTCATTAATAGCTCGCGGATCATATGCAATTACACGCTTTTGCAAAAAAATCTAGAGTGATAAATTTTCCAGATTGAAGAGCTAAATATTAAGCTCGTGACGCGCTGCTGTTGCCAAAAAAGCAGATCTTGTTAAACCTCTCTCTTGTGCACAATTATCAATTGCACGTAAAAGCCCTCGTTCAATTGATATATTTGTGCGTATGACTTCTGAATCATTTTCAATAAAAGGAACTTGTATTAAAAAAGCTCCTTCTGACAAAGCTGTTTTGACAGATTCCCGTTGTATAACTTCTTCAAATTTTGAAGGAATAGGCACTCTAACTATATCTTCACAATAAAGTTGGAGTGCTTCTGTTGCATTTGCGATTAAATTTTCTTCTTCATCAGCAGCAGAAAAAAGTCCCTCAAAATCAGGAAACTGAACACCAAAAGCAGATTCTTCATCTTTATGAACAAGAGCAAAAAATCTTTTCATTCTTCTTCTCCTTCTTTTAACCAGCCTGCTTGTTGTGCGATAGAACGTGCTGTACCAATCGGAAGATTTTTTTTAGGATGTGGAACGATAACAACCTTATCATCTTTTTTAAATTTATGATGAGAACCTTTCACTTTGATAAGTTCAAAGCCATCATGCTTTAATTTTGCAATGATTTTTCGGCTATCTTGTTCCATTACCTAAACTCATAATGTGTAAATATATACACATTTTAATGATTTTTCATCTGATGTCAATTCTTTTTAATGGCTAAAATGCTTATGAAGCGCATTAAGAGCAATGCGCAATGAAAGCACAAGGTGTGGTAGTGATTGATCTTCTATGACAAGATACTGTAATGCGGCATGAAGGTTATATTGACGGTGTAAACATTGAGCTTCTTGAACACAACATCTTTTACAGCTAAAAGATGTTCTGTTGCCTTCTGTGCCCATTTCTCTCTTGCTCCGTTATCAGAAGTTGTAGGCATTTCATCATAAATTGCATTAGGCAATGCTTTTGCACATAGGTAATTGTTTTTCACTTCAAGATATTTTTGCGCAGCATCATATTGGTCTTGATTGATTTCGCCTTGCAAATAAAGCCGCCCAATATAGGTACCGGAAAGCGGATTTTTAGCCTCTTCTATGGTCAAGCCAAAGCGTTTGGCACGCATTTCAATTGCCAATTTATCCATGGGTTCATGCGGTGTTTTTGCTCGTGAGATGCGTCCGTTTGGTTCTCTTATGCATCCTTTTATCCGAGGACGTCCGCGTTTTGTACGTTTTTTTCTCTTTGTCATATGTTATCAATCAGAATGGGACACTATCGTTAAGAGCTGTTCTATAATCTTGAGCACCTGAAGCGATAGCATAATTTTGAGAAGTAATGGGTGAAGGGGTAGGGGATGCCGATTGATCTTTCTTTACATCAAGCAAATACAACTCGCCTTTGAATTGTGGTAAGACAATCTCTGTTGTGTAACGGTCATGCCCATTTTTATCTTGCCATTTGCGTGTTTGTAATTTGCCTTCTACGTAAATCTTTGAACCTTTGTTGAGATACTGAAGTGTAATTTTTGCTAAATGTGGATTAAAAATCACCATGGAATGCCATTCTGTTTTCTCTACTTTTTGATTGGTTTTTTATCTGTATAGCTCTCAGAAGTCGCTATACTAAAATTGACTATTTCTGCTCCAGAATTCATTGTTTTGCTTTCGGGATTAGCACCAAGGCGCCCGATTAACGTCACTTTATTTAGCATGTTTTTTCTTACCTTAAATTTGTATTTTAATACATAGAAAACCTTAACATTATTTGCTTATTTTTTCAATTATTTCAGTTTATTAATAACAGTTTTTTAAGTATTACATTATAATATTATTTGACAAATTATTCATCAAAAAAACATGTCACACAAATGGCACGGCTTTCTTATTTCTGCTTTTAACGTTTCAATAAATATCCTTTCATTAAGAGTCTGTATCAAACTTTTTTGTTCGATTTATTGTTGACTATCGAACCTTTTTGTGCGATATTCATTTTATAAAGTAAAGGGGGAGGCTAAATGAAACGAGAAGCACTGCTTAGAGAATTACGTAAAGAAGCCAGAAATAGAGGCATTCATTACAGTGAAGCTCCTGATGCAGGCAAAGGGTCATATTATTTGGTAACTTTTGGAGACAAGACAACCGTTATAAAATCTGGTGAATTGACCCCACTTTACGTGAAAATAATAAAAAAGCAGTTGAGGGTATGAGTTACTCTCTCAATGGCTTTGATTTTTCGTTTTAAAAGCATTTCGATTATGGCGAGGATACCTAAACATGGAATACACTTATCAAGCAAAACTGGAATCTGATCCAGACGGTGGTTTTATTGTAACCTTTCCAGATGTACCAGAAGCAATAACAGCTGGAGAAAATAGAGCAGAGGCATTAGAGAATGCTGTTGAAGCTTTAGCTTTAGCATTACGGAGCTATTCTATGCGCGGTTTGCCTTTACCAATGCCACAACAGTATAAAGACCTTGTAGAGGTTACTGTAGATGCATGGAATGTTCTTAAACTTGCAGTGGTAGAAGCCTTTAATGAAGCGAATATCACAAAAACAGAATTGGCTAATCGTTTGGGTAAAAAAGAAACAGAAGCAAGACGCATTCTTGATCCAAATTATCCAACTAAGCTTCAAACATTAGAGCAAACACTGAGTGTTCTTGGAAAGAAAGTCGTTATTACAATCAAAGATGCAACCTAATTTCTTCTCCACTTAAAAGCTGGGAAGATGATCATACTTCTTTTAAACTTAAGCAGCTTTTAATAGATCTTCTAAAACTCATATTGCTTCTACAATTAAAATTTTATAGCCTCCACCTTTCACTTGAATGATTCTAAAAGACACGAGATATTTGAGATACAAACTACCTACTTCATAATCACTGAGATAACTTAGATAGTATCTATCGCCCATAAGACTATAAACGTTGTAATTGTGTTAGCTTTATGAATACCATTAACTTCCTTTCTTATAAATATGAAATAGATACAGACTCAAAATTAGTTAATACAAATTGTATCGATAAATTTTTGCAGGAAGGAACGTATACTCTTACCGTGAAGAATCAATGTGCTACCTTAACAATTGAAAAACTTTTTGTGGAATCAAGTACCTACTATTGGGTTTATGTTTTAACAGGAGAAGAAAGTCCTTATAATCCTGAAGTGATTGATTCCGAAAATGGCTTTCAAAGCGTTCCTAACCCGCGTTCTAAAAAACAAATTGAACAAAATGAACAATATTTTGGAGTTTTGATTCCTACAAAATTCATTCTTTTTTCTTCAAGTAAAAAGCTAAACCAATGCTTGCAGTCACACTACAAAGAAAATTTCAAGGAAGAAATTAATATTTTACCTGAGCTTATTGATAAGCAAGATTTCGAAAAAAAATTGCATTCAATTAAAGAAATAAAACTAAAATATAAAAAACAAAAACAATTAGAACTTTTTGGAAAGCAATCAGCAAAATGCTTAGTGGAGTTGGCTAAAGATTCTCTTGATGCATTTCCCACTGATGATGTTACTGAAATAGAACTCAGCTTAGATATCAAATTTAAAGAAGAAAATAATTTAAGGGAATATTTGTGGAATTTTTTAAAAAAAGATAAAAAAAATCCTATATTGCACAAATTAAATTTTGTGGGAGATACATATGATAAGTTCGATGTAATATTTAATACTGAGAGTTTTCAGCATAGAATCCGTATTAAATCATCTAAAGATGATAATGGCAGATATAATAAAGATTTTGTAAAAAAAGAATTGATATTTGAAATCGGAAATTTCACTGTGGCTTTATAATGGAACACTGCAGTGTAAGGATAGATATATTTATTAAATTGCGTGTATACAACATAAGAAAGAGTACACGGCATAAAAAATAATACCAAAGTACAATGTTTAAATACCAAATAGCAATATCTGAGTACCACATTATGGTATCTAATGAAAAAGGAAATTTGTGTTCCACATACCTAAAAATGACAGGCAAAGAAACAGTTTCTTTATAACTATTTGGGAAAATTAAAACGACAAGCGCTAAAATTATTATATTTAAGAGTCGGTGCATATATTGTTGTAAATCACGTGTTAGTTTCACCCAACCCGTTGTACCATCATCTTTATATTTTGGGTTGTTCTGCAACTCAGAAGGAATATTAGAATTGCATAAAATTGCAAAAATAGTTGTTACTATTATCAAACCAACAGATGCGAATGTCAAAATACCCTGAATAAAGTCAATATTTTTTTTAATTCCTGAAAAACATAAAAATATAAAAACTATAATGCCAAACAAGGCTCTTAGTTGCTTATCTGTAAACATACTCATTTCCTGTGAAAAAATTATGATTTCAATTTTTTAAATTATTTTCTGATAGAAGGCACAAACTACCTTTAGTTTTTTCGCGTTTGCTTTCCTTTTAATAGCAACGTCTTCTATTGCATCCAGTTGCTTTTAGTTAACCTCATCTATTATTTATCTATAGTTGATGATCGCTTTAAGTACTAAGATCCTCTAACCTTTCATAAAGATTAAAGAAACACTCTGTTATTTCAAAAATACACGAAAGAACTTAATGACTGCTGCAATATTTTTTTACATTGATACTAGCTATTTATGTTTTTTAAACAAATATCTTGAAATTTTCACATCCTAAAATTCTTAATTTGTATTAAAGGATTCACTTAGTTTATAAATTTGGTACTGCATACAATTTTAGGAAAGTATTATACCTTAAAAAAAATTTTTAGTCACTCTTAAAACGCATATCTAATCGTAAAATGATCACCACTTTTCACTATTTTGCTAACCTGCAATGTTTTTCACTGTTCCTCCAATACCATTTAAAGTTTCTTCAAGCTCTTGCTTGTGAACAAGCGTTAGTCGTCTAAAGTGCTCTTTCGCTGTTTTTTCTTTGAGTGTTTTCTCACGTGTATTTTAATTGCTCTACGTACACTTTCGGCTTTTGAAAGAAGGTTATTTTCTACTGTCTGGCAATAAGCTAAAAGCTCTCCACAAATTGGCATAAATGTTTTTGATATCCCCATTGCTTGACCAGTTACGATATCTTCGACGCCCTTTTTCAGAGCATATGCTGAAATCCGTTCCAGCATCATGCTATAGGAAAGGATAACGGCTTTGGAATCTGTGTTCGCAGGGACTTCATGCTTGAGAGTAGGAAAGAAGCTTGCTCAATTTGCTTAACTGAAGCTTTCACAGAGAGCAACGATTGTAGACGATTGCAAGCATCTAAGGTTTGCGCCTCCTCCTGTTTCGTCAATGTATTCCCAGTTTTCAAAGTCAATGGATACCCCGGACTGATCATTTCCATAATGACCACCTAACCGTTTCTCCTGTTCTAATCTTGCTTTTTTCTGTGCTAAAAAAAAACACTTTGGATGTGTAACCCAATTGCACCCAGTCCTTTGCCAATCTCGTTTGTTTGCACTTTTTACCTGGGTTTGCTATCCAGTAATTTGTGAACCGTTCAAATTCTGACACTGCCTCATGATGCGTTAATCCTTGATCGATTGCGTATTGCAAATTAGGTTCAAAATCCGCAGGTAAGAGAAACCCATATTTTGACCTAGTCCGCTTCGCTTTTTTGGGAACGTTCTTTTGCTCGTGAATGGGAGGTTGGTTTTCTACACCCGTTGTGATTTGCTTTGGTTGGCTTTCGCAAGCATGAACCTCTGTTGGCTCGTCAATCTGTTCGTTTGTTTCTAAACTTTCAGAACAAATTTCTTTTTTTCTAAAACGATAGTTTAGTTTTTTTATTATATATGTTATTGTTAATGACATCATTAAGCATTGCTTGTGTATTGCTAGAATCCTCACAAGCATCATGCTTAGCATCTTGATCATCACTAATTGTTTTTGCTTTATGATGTTTTGCCCATTTTGCTTGCGCTGCCTTCTGTGCTCTCTGAAAATTTATTTAAATTTTCGTTTGAGTTATTGAGTTCTTCCTCAACATCTGAATTTCACAAACGACCATCTTCTAAGCAAATGATGTGTCCAAATCTAAATAAATAATCTAATGCCTTTTGAAATCTTTTTACTGAACAACAAGTAAAATGAGATAATATTTGTGAATCATTCAAAAGAGGTTCACGCGTGTGTAACATTCTTATCCGCAACTTCACATAAACATTGACTTCCATAGGCGGTAAATCAGAAAGTTTAAATAGCCATTGGTCTGTATTAAGTCTCGTCCATGGTATTTTACTGGACATGTATACCCCCCTTCTTTCTTTAAATATAAAATTGCTAAAGAGTCTGCTTCGTTGTCGTCTTTAGGCACATGTCTTTGGAACATATCGCCCAGCCTGTCTTTGTCCCTAGATCAAGACAGAAAATCGTGTTAGTCATTTGCTATTCCATTTAAAAATATTTTTACAAAGCCGTTCGACGGTAATTATTATTCGAAATAAAGGTGGAAAATGCCTGATAATGGTGTGCTTCAAAATACAAACAATCAAGTAAACAACATTCCACTGCAACCTTTGTTTATTACATCTTGTTATGAAGAGTTTGCTGATGATATTGCATGGTTTAATTTTCACAATATAGCTCCCTTTGATATTAAATTACATTCTGTTTCTGGTGTTTACTGTCGGAAACCATGTAGTGATATTAACTGGGAACATACTAATTCTTGGCCTGAAGTATTTCTTTCTGTTGGTCAATTTAATGCGCCTTCTTTACCTTATTGCCATAATATCGAAGATAGAATTCATTTTATAAGCCCACCTGAAGTACCTGCGTCGAAAGTATTATTGTCTATAAATATTCCAGCCCATACAAAATGTTTTGCTATCATAGGTATACAATTTGGGGCCGATATTGATAGAACATATGGGGCTTCTGTTAAACTTACTTTTCAATTTTCTCCAACTTATGATTTCACAAAAATTTTTAATGCTAATATTTTTTTAGAACGTATATTTCCCCTAAAGAAGAAGCCAAACGAATCCAATCATCATGGAATGAAATGGAGGCTGCAACAGATCGATTAAAAGCATATCAATTACGAAGCGCTTCATCTAATATGCAGACCGCTTATTATGCTTCTCGAATAATCCCTGAAATTTCTCTTGGAAAGCTTGTGTGTTACCGTGTACCTCTAAGTACAACTTTGATCCTAAAGCATTTTTAGCTATTAAATGGTTATTTTCATCAAAAGAAAAATTCCAATCAGAATTACTAAAAACAATTGTACAACCATCTGGAAAACCTATTGCATGTATTAAATCTTCTGAAGAGCTAAAAGTATAACGTGGTGGTTTTTTCATTTCCTCCCCTTATGGTTGATGCGTATTTATATGTGCGCTATGGCAGAGCGCGTAGTTATAAGTTTTGAAAAATTGGATTAACTCAATTCAGACACACATTGCACGCATCTTATTAATTTGATTTCTTCTTTTCTTTTTTCGATGAGTTTATCCCTTAAGAAATCAAGCCTATTTTTGACTAAGACTATAAACAAGATCAGCTCATTTAAGCAATAAAAAGATGATAACTCTTGAGAAAAATAATTACCAAACCAAGTTGTAGTTGTAAAAGCTTGCGTAAACACAGATAAAAACCATTGATTAAAATCATCGTACGGCAATAACGGAAAATATTTTCTATCATCACGCGCAAAGATACTATGCAGCATATAGACAAAACAACCTGTTGATGAGGGATCTATGCTTATTTCAAAACATGCATCTTGAGGCGAAAGGACACCATAATATATGTTTTCCTGTCCAATCTTATTAACAAGATCAATCAACTGGACTTTGCTTATAGTGATCTGTGAGACATCTACTATCTCTGATCTTTCTTCTTTAAGAGTGTGAATGGTGCTGTTGATGTTCATTATTATCTGTAGGGGCAGCAATAAAAGCAGAATGTGAAGATAATTTAGAATCACATGATTGCGTCCTATAAAAAAACGAGAAAAAGTCTTCTGCCTTAATCGGTGCTCCAATTCTTTTAGCTTTATTCAAAAGAATTGGGATATGTTTTGTCGGAATTCTCCCACCAGTTCCGCCTTTTGATACAGGACGGAGCCAGACGTACATGCGTGTTCTATGAACCCCAAGCAACTGAGATACTCTACGAACCCCACCTAATAAATTTATTATTTCCGAAAATTGTTTCATAAGTCATATTGTGGCTTATTTAGGTACAATATCAATAGAAAATGTAACGAAAATCACAAAAGATTTTTTTTCTAACAAAGATATAATGGAAACCATGAATAACATTATGAAAATTTGGCTAAGTGAAGCCTTACAAGAATCTGGATTATCTCAATCATAGCTTGCCAGACAACTAAGTGAGAAGGTACATCGCCCTATCTACCGCTCTGCAGTCAATAAAATGCTGACAGGTGAACGAGGAATAAGTGCACAAGAAGGTATAGCAATTGAGGAAATCACGAAATACCCACTTCCACGAAAAAAAACTATACTCTTAATGGGATATGTAGGAGCAGGTTCAGAAATTATCCCCTATGAAGATGGTTGGCTTGAAGAAGTGGAAATGCCTCCGTATATTACAAAGGATACATACGCAGTAAAAGTTGAAGGCGATTCAATGGAACCTTTCATTGAAGATAAATCCATTTTATTTTATTCAGAAAACATTTCTCCAAGTTTACTTCTTAATAAAAAAGCAATTGTCTATACGCAAGATGGACGTTGTTTTGTCAAAATAATAAAGCAAGGTAGTAAGCCTGGTTTATTTAATTTAGAGAGTTTAAATAGGTTGTATCCAGAAATAAAAGATATTGCATTAAGTTGGGCTGCTCCTATAGACTGGATAAAACCACCGAGATTTTAAAATAGTTAAATCATATGAGCATAATTTTCTTCTTATCGTATATTTCTGTTAAGGAGAGAATTATGCAAATATTTGCAAAATAATCGATTAGAATATTAAAATTCAATGTAATTAGTATTACTAAAGCTCTAGCTATTCTAAACATATACCCCTTTTTTAGTAATTACAGTTTTAATTTTCTAAGTGAATTTTTATATTTATGTAAAAATTTCTAAAATCGGTACATATGTATTAACATATGTTCTTAAATACACTACATTGGTATCCATAAACCACACACAAACAATTGCCAAGAGGCGTTGGGGAGGAGAAATTATGGAAAATCCAATTCTTATAAATTCCGATGAAATTTTATTAGTTGTCTATAATAATGATCAAAACATTGGTCGGTCAGGACCACTGGATGAAAGCCAAATTCTAAGCATTGTTGATGAGGTAGATGATGCAATCCAAATCTTTCGCATCAATCCTTCTGAAAAGAACTGTGAAGACATTTCTGAAGAGATCGCAGAAGCATATGTAAAAGAAAATATCGAACGTCTCTATGAGGATAGTGAGGTTCATTATTTTATATGAGAAAGTGATGTTACAATAAACTTTTAGGCGAGATCGCAGACGAAAAATATAATGATGAGATTTACGGTACTTACGAACAACAACACCGTTTGCGTCCTTGTGATGTGCTTTAGAAATTCTAAAGGGCGCTTTTAAATGTGCCCCCTTTAATCCATCAATAATTGATTAGAGTAAACTTATGAATACACATGATAATGATAGTGAAGGATATCTCATACCTGAAAACGAGGTAGACAACAAAATCGGTTATGTCCAAATGGTCAATGCCCATGTAATGCATAGGCACTTACATTTGAAATAAGATTTTTCCACTTGGTTTAATGATTGTGTTGAAAAGCTTGATCTAAAAGAAGGCGTGGATTTTGTTTTTACAAAACAAGAATGGAACAGACAGAAGATTTGTCCAAAATCTGAAATAGAAACAGATAAAACCGATAATCATTACTTCAAAATTTACGCAGCAAGGAAAATCGCTAAAGCAGAGCGCCATAGAAACTATGGCAGAATATTATGCCAAAACTTGTGTTTTCATTAATTTAGGAAGTGATGATGAAAAGCCTTATTGTAACATCTGAAAAATATGAACTTTTTGAAAGGAGTTCATCATGAATACTCTCATAGAGATTAAAGAACAAGCCATTGATAAGGAAATTGTTCAGACAGTAAATGCACGTGATCTGCATACATTCTTAGAGGCAAAACGTGACTTTTCCAATTGGATTAAGGACCGTATTACCAGATACAATTTTATAGAAGGACAAGATTTTATAAAAACACAAGATTTGCGGTCACCAAATTTGGCGAGCGCAAAATCTAGAGCTGTTATCGCAATTAATTACCATCTCACTTTGGAAATGGCAAAAGAACTTTCCATGGTAGAGCGTAATGAAAAAGGTAAACAAGCCCGTCAATATTTTATTGAATGTGAACGGCGTGCAAAGAAACCTTTAGACCTTGCAAACGCTTTAGAAGACCCTCTCTTTGTGAAAAACTGCTTTTAGAAAGCGTCACACAATTAGAGACCTTAAAAAGCGAAGTGAATACCCTTAAACCAAAGGCAATGGCTCTTGAAAGCTTACAGCGTCATAATGGACTCTTCGGTCTTACAGAAGCTGCTAAAATACTCGAGATGCAATCAAAACAGTTCATTCTCTTCTTACAGAAAAAAGGTTGGGTTTACAGACGAGCAGCAGGTGGAAATTTGCTTTCTCATCAAGACAAAATCCAAAAGAAACTTATGGATTGTCCAACTATCACACTTCAAACCGCAAGTGGAATAGAAAAGGTCATTCCTTTGCGCAAAAATCACAGCAAAAGGAATTGGTGTGCTGTCTCAAGAGCTTAAAAGACAAAGCATGCATTAAGAGGAGGTTATTATGATAAAAAAGAAATACGAACTGACTGATGAGACAATTAAAGTTGATAGAATAACGCTTTGCCGTATCCGTGCATTAAAAGACTTTGGAGATGTTAAAAAAGGTGATCTTGGTGGCTGGGTAGAGAGTGAAAGAAATCTTAGCCATGATAACAATTGCTGGATTGGTGGTGAGGCATGGGTTTATGATGATGCCGAAGTTTATAATAACGCAAAAGTTGGTGGTAATGCCATAGTAGCTGGCAAAACAGCATTTTATGGAAGTGATGCTATCTTAAGGTAGGGGCAAAAATCATGGAAAAAAAATACGAACTGACTGATGAAAAAACTGAAGTTAATGACAAAACACTCCGCCGCATTCGTGCATTGAGAGATTTGGGGGATGTCAAGAAAGGTGATCTTGGCGGCTTTATAGAGAATGAAGACAATCTAAGTCATGATGGCAATTGCTGGGTAGGCGATGATGCAAAAGTCTATGGTTATGCCAAAGTTTTTGGTGATGCTTATATTGATAACATTGCTGATATTTACGAAAATGCATGTGTTTTTGCCAATGCACAAATCTACGAAAATGCACAAGTTTCCGGTGGTGCATTTATTAATGGAAATGCTAAAATTTATGACAGTCCATTGATTTCCATCAGAGCAAAAGTTGGGGGAAATGCCAAAATCTATGGTTATGCATTTATTCATGGAAACGCAGAGATCATCAATGATGAAATCATCACAACGGGCGAGAGGCAATAAACCATGGAAAAAAATACGAACTACTAATCTTATAGTATCTCTATAAGCCGTTTCTAACAACCAAACAATATTTTTAAACACAAGCGTGATTCACGCCACGGGGAAATTGCGCGCAGTGGAGGAAATCAAGATGAGTGAACTAAGTACCACACAAACGGAATTAGTGAAAAAAACGAACGATTGTGAAATCAAACCTACAGCTATGGAGCTTATTTTAGAAAGAGCTTTAGAAAATGATGTTGATCTGGAACGTCTCAAGAGCCTTCTCGAATTGCGAGAAAAGGAGATAAAACGACAAGAGCGCCAAAATTTTGTCCGTGATCTTTCGGCTATGCAAATGGAATACAAAAATATCGAACAAAACGCCATTAATACACATACTAAAAGCTCTATACAACGCTTGATAAATATATTGATGCTATCAAAGAACCTCTTGCAAAACATCACTTTGCCTTGTTCTCTCGTATCAAAGACCAGAGTTCAAATGACATAACTGTAGAAATGACTTTAAAGCATATATCAGGCAATGAAATATCAACAGAAGGAACATTTCCTTTTGACGCTACAGGGAGCAAAAATAACATACAAGCGGTTTGTTCTACTCTCACCTACGCACGTAGATATCTCTTAGGCATGCTTCTTAATGTTGCAAGAAAAGAAGACGATACAGATGGAATAACGCTTCTTGCGGGTATCTCTCCTGAACAGATGAATAAAATCAAAGAATTAATTAAAAAAACACAATCTGAAGAAAGTAGGCTTCTCTCTTTCATAGGAGTAAAAAATCTAACAGATATGTCTTATAAACAAGCACAAACCGCTTTGTTTTCTTTGAAAAAAAAGCAACGAAAGCAAATGAATAAAGCACAACAAAAGCAATTAGATGCACCTATACAAGATGCCGATATAGCAACGCCACACGAACAGGGAACGGCGGTGTGAGATGGAACAAAGAACAGCAGAATGGTTTCAAGCGCGCTTAGGTAAAGTCACTGCTTCAAACGTTTACAACGTACTCAGTAAGACAGCAAAAGGTTTGCCTACAAGCAAATATGAAGATTACAAAACGAAACTCATGGCAGAACGCTTAATAGAGGAAATAAGCCAATCTTATACAACACCTGCTATGCAATGGGGCATTGAACATGAAGAGAATGCCTTAAGAGAATATGAATTCATTTATGACACCAATGTCATAAGATGCGGGTTTATCCCACACCCCAAAATGGAAATGGCGGGGGCTAGTCCTGATGGGTTTATTGGAGAGGACGGTTTAATCGAAGTCAAATGTCCACAATCAACCACGCATCTTCGTTTTTTTATTTATGACGAAATCAAGCCTGAATATATCGCACAGATGCAATTCCAAATGGCATGCACTGGACGAAAATGGTGTGATTTCATGAGCTATAATCCAAACTTTGTAGGCAAATCTACTGGTTTGAGAATGAAAATCAAACGCATCCTCCGCGATGAGGAACACATTGAAGAGATTAATAAAGCGGTCGAAATCTTTTTAGGGGAAATAGAACAAGAGATGCAAAAGATTTTGACAAAAGCTGCTTAAACCTATGGGGGTGCTCTCTCCTCCCAGCACTCCCACCCATTTAATAATATAAAAAAGAGAAAGGTAATGAGATGATATTTGATGATGGAGATAGATATGTAACGACACGTGAGTGTGCACAGCTTTTTAGTGTATCTACAACAACGATTCGCAATTGGGTGCTTCAAGGAGAGTTTCCCCAACCTTATAAGCTGGGAAGAGCAGTGAGATGGAGAAAAAAGAGATCTTAGACTTCACTCCAAAGAAAAATAAGGAGCAAATAAGAACAAATTAGGTAAAATTATATAAACTGTAGAAGGTGGTCTAAAAGGTGGTCTGAAAATAGCTATTTAAAGAAAAAAACTATATATTTCAATATTTTAAACACAAAAAGTGGTGCCCAGACGCGGATTCGAACCACGGACACGCGGATTTTCAGTCCGCTGCTCTACCAACTGAGCTATCTGGGCATGCTTCAAAAAAACATAAAGCGTTTGCGGTTATAACATTAAAATTTTCTCTGTCCAGTCATCAAAAGAAAAATAATTGATTTTTTAATAAGTTTACCTCCCTATTCTAGAGCGTTATCAATGAATCTTTATCATAAAATAAATTTGATAGGTATATTGGACACTTTAGTGTATTGTTATTAGAATGCTGTCTTATCGTGGTGGTGATACGAAAAAAATTAAAAGAATCGATCGAGAAGAATGATTAAGAAAGATTTTTTTATAAAGTTTCCCTAAATTTTAAGCATACGAAATAAGAGACAACATTTTTGACTTTTTTCTAAAAAGATTATTGATTAGTCTTTATAATAATTTGTTTTTCTTTATAAAGAAAGAAAAACATCTAAAAGGGGAGAAATAATGATAATGTTACAAAAACCAAGTAATCGTCCCAATAATACTAATTTTTCTTCAGGCCCTTGTAGCAAACGGCCTGGTTGGACTCTTGATGTTCTTAAAAATGCATTAGTTGGGCGTTCACATAGATCTAGAGAAGCAGAATTAAAACTTGCTGAAGTTGTTAATTTAACCCGTGAGATTCTTGAGGTTCCTTCTGATCATCGTATAGGAATTATGCCAGGATCAGATACCGGTGCTGTTGAGGCTGCTCTATGGTCTCTATTAGGTGAGCGTGGCATTGATATGGCAGCGTGGGAAAGTTTTGGGTTTGGGTGGAATAAAGATGTTGTCGAGCAATTAAAGCTTTCTGATGTGCGTCGTTTTGAAGCTCCTTATGGTGAAATACCAGATTTAACACAACTTGACTTTGATCGGGATGTTGTTTTTACATGGAATGGGACAACTTCTGGTGTGCGTATTCCTAATGCGGATTTCATTCCGCATAAGCGGGCTGGATTGACCATTTGTGATGCAACATCGGCAGCTTTTGCGCAATATCTTGATTTTTCAAAATTAGATGTTGTTACTTTTTCATGGCAGAAAGTTTTGGGAGGTGAGGCTGCACATGGTATGGTGATTTTAAGTCCTCGTGCTGTTGAGAGGCTTGAGAATCATGTTCCAGCTTGGCCTATGCCCCAACTTTTCTATATGACAAAAAATGGAAAATTGAACGAAGATATTTTTAAAGGAAAGATCATCAATACACCTTCTATGCTTTGTGTTGAGGATTTCCTTGATGGGTTGAAGTGGGCAAAATCTCTAGGAGGTGCAGCGGCATTAAGAGCAAGGGTTGAGAAAAATTTTTCTGTACTTGATGCTTTTGTTCGCAAAACGCCATGGTTAGAATATTTGGCAAAAGATCCTGAAGTGCGTTCTAACACCGCTATTTGTTTAGATATTGTGGATCCAGTGATTACTGCTTTGGATACGGAAAAGCGAGTATCTTTTATAAAAGCGGTTGTGAAGCGTCTTGATGAGGAAGGGGTTGCTTATGATATCGGTTCGTATCGCGATGCTCCTCCTGGGCTTCGAATTTGGGCGGGTATAACAATTGAGGCTTCCGATCTTGAAATTTTAACACAATGGCTTGAGTGGGCGTTCCAAGTTGAAAAAGCACAGCTTTAAATAATTACTGTTGATTTTCACAACGTGTTTTTAAACAAAAAAGGATACGAGAGATTATGATGATCTTTCGTATTCTTGTATCAGACAAACAGCCTCTAAATATTACATGAATTGTAAAAGATTAAGACGGGGAATGAATGCTTTGTCAGGTGTTGGATACGCACAAATTAAAATCTCTAATGTTTTTACTTTTTGTAGCGAAAATGACAGATTTAAAATATTTGGGTATTTGCTTATCTTTATTATCATAAATTTGAAAATTTAATCACTTGAAGATTGAGAAAAATCTGAAATGAGGAGTCGCACTTGCTCTAAGGTTTCGTTATAAAGAAGAGTTTGTTTTTGAATGCTGGTTTTTTTGACCAAACACGACGGAGAAAGTTATGGCCAATGTAGTTGTTGTCGGTACACAATGGGGTGATGAAGGCAAAGGTAAAATTGTAGATTGGTTGTCTGAGCGAGCAGATATCGTGGTGAGATATCAGGGGGGGCATAATGCTGGCCATACATTGGTTGTTGATGGAGTCAGTTATAAATTATCACTTTTACCGTCTGGTTTAGTGCGTGGCAAGTTATCAATTATTGGTAATGGTGTTGTTGTTGACCCTCATCATTTTGTTGCAGAAGTAAAAAAACTATGTAATCAGGGTGTAAAAATCACACCAGAAATTTTGCGTATTGCTGAAAATGCTCCTTTGATTCTTTCTTTGCATCGTGATCTTGATGCAATTCGAGAAAGCGGTTTATCTGGTTTAAAGATTGGTACAACAAAGCGCGGTATTGGACCGGCTTATGAAGATAAGGTGGGACGTCGTGCTATCCGAGTGATGGATTTAGCAGAAAAAGATACACTTATGGCTAAGATTGAGCGGCTTTTGAGGCATCATAATGCTTTGCGTCGTGGGATGGGTGTTGCAGAGATTGATTCTCGAGCACTTTATGATGAATTGATGCAAGTTGCGGATAAAATTTTGCCCTTTATGGATTGTACGTGGCGTCTTTTAGATGAAGGTTATCGAGGAGGGAAACACATTCTTTTTGAAGGTGCGCAAGGTGCTTTATTAGATAATGATTTTGGAACTTATCCTTATGTAACGTCATCTAATACAGTTGCTGGGCAAGCATGTACAGGTTCGGGGATGGGACCTGATGCAATCCATTATGTTTTGGGTATTGCAAAAGCTTATACTACACGCGTTGGAGAAGGGCCGTTCCCGACAGAGCAGATAAATGATATTGGTGAATTTCTGGGAGTGCGTGGACATGAATTTGGTGTTGTAACGGGTCGAAAGCGTCGATGTGGTTGGTTTGATGCTGTCTTAGTACGTCAGATGGTAACAATTTGCGGTGTTCAAGGTATAGCATTGACAAAACTTGATGTTTTAGATGGTTTGGATGAAATAAAAATTTGTATTGGTTATGAGCTTGATGGTAAAAGGATTGATTATTTACCTTCTTCCATGGGAGCTCAGGATCGGGTGAAGCCTATTTATGCAACATTAGAAGGTTGGAAGGAAGAAACAGCACATGCATTGAGGTGGGAAGATTTACCAGTGCAGGCTATTAAATATATACGCTATATTGAAGAACTGATTAATACAAAAGTGGCTTTATTATCCACAAGTCCAGAGCGTGAAGATACTATTCTTATTACGGATCCCTTTGTTAATTGATTATTGTTTTTAGATTTCTATATATGTTCTCTGTTCGTTTTTGTATCTTTTTACAAAAAAAGTTTTTAAGAGCACGTAAAAGAAAGGTGCAAAATAGCATTGTTTATTTTTCATATTCATTTTACATTATTGCAATAGTTGTACCAATATTAAATGGCAACCAATTTAGAAGGCTAAAATAAAGTTTTTTGGCTTTACTATTGATTTTTTCTCAGTTTAAGAGAGATTATAGAGGAAATGGTAGATTTCGTTGGAATCTTAAAAAAGACAATTAATGCACAAAATAATATTACACCACAAGTGCGTAAGCGGATTTATAAGCGGGCTACCGAAACACTAGAACATCAATTTGTAACAGCAAAAATACCACAAGCAATAGCGGATGAACAAAGAAAGATTCTTCAAAGTTCTATTGCAACTGTTGAAGGAGAATATTTAGCAGTTGAAAAGAAACGGCTTTCTTCAGTTATTGGTTGGAATCCCACAAATATAAATGAAGATAAGAAATATACAAAAAAAACTATATTACCAAAGAATAATGAATTGTCAGAGGTAAACATAAAAAGAAAGC
Source organism: Bartonella sp. AP19HLJMH (assembly GCF_042196245.1). Lineage (NCBI taxonomy): Bacteria > Pseudomonadati > Pseudomonadota > Alphaproteobacteria > Hyphomicrobiales > Bartonellaceae > Bartonella > Bartonella sp. AP19HLJMH. Next base: position 355,159 of record NZ_JBHIPX010000001.1, on the reverse strand, counting down.
AAGATTTTGTTACACGTTCAAAGGATAACAAGGTATTTGTTGAGCTTTGTGTATCAGATATACCAGATGCAGAGCCTGTTAATATGGAGGCTGATGTGCCTTCTCAGCATGTTAATAGCAGTGTGTTAAAGATTTCTCCTTCGCAGGAAGATAATCCGCATATTGTTTCGCACATTTTTTCTCAGGCTTTACGTCGTGCTAATAAATCGTTAGTGCAAAGGCGTATTGTGATAAGTGCTGTTTCTGTTGTTAGTTTTGTTGTTTTACTTGTTGGTATTTTTTTTGTTGGTGAGCGTGTATTTGTATCAAATGATCATCAGTTTTTAGAAGAAAATCTTCAAGCTTCTCACAGAGTACCAAAGGCATTTCCAATTAAGAGAAAGTTAACACAACGCTTATTAGAGGATGGAAGTGAAATTGATGTTGGTTTAAAACAAGCGATAGATTCTTCGGATGAAGAAGTATTCTCAACAGTTGTTGATAGCAATTTGCAATCGCTTGAAACATCAGGTGAAGCTGTTTTCTATCAAGCACGTACAAATTATGATGCAGAAAAGATAGCAACGGGAAGTGCTCGCTGGACACTTATAAAAGAGTCTCAAGTGAAGGGGTCTCCAGAAGAAACAACTATACAAGGTGATATAACAATTCCTGATGAAGGGATATCATTACGGTTAATTTTACGTCGTAATACCGATCAGTCATTTCCTGCTTCATATATTATGGACCTTATTTTTATTCTTTCGGATAAATTTTCAGGTAAAGCTATAAGCAATGTTCAAGCATTAACCTTTAAAGCAAGTGAACAATCCATTGGACAGGCTTTAACAAGAACCATTGCTGCAAAGATTAACGATGACTTTTTTCTTGTCGCATTGAGTGGAAATCATCCATTTCTTGATCGAAATTTACAATTGATGCGAGAATTAGATTGGATGCGTTTGGTGTTAACGGATAAAAACGGGCGTATAAGTGAATTAACCTTTGCAAAAGGACCAACAGGTAAGTCTATTTTTAATGAAGTTATTGGACAATGGCTTGCACAACAAGATAAGTTAACAGTTCTTGGTCAACAAAATAAAACATAGATGCAAAAAAATAAACGGCTGTGAAGAATTTTCTACGACCGTCTTTATCAATTATATACCAAATATATTCAATAAAGCTTTACATATCAATAACTTAAAGAATTCTATAGGCTAATTTACAAGTATAAAGCCAAGGCATGCTTTTTTTCATTTTCACATTTAAAGAATGTGCAAACCATTGGCTTTATACTTAACTCTAGGTTTTATACTTGACTTTGAGATAAAGTAGAATCTTTGATAGAGTTTTGCACTTTTTCAAATGCACGCATTTCAATTTGTCTTACTCGTTCTCGACTAATATTAAATTCACCAGAGAGTTCTTCTAGGGTTAGTGGTACATCGTTTAAACGACGCGCTTTAAATATACGCTTTTCGCGTTCATTGAGATTGTCCATGGCATTTATGAGCATGGAACGGCGATTTTCTAATTCACTTTTTTCAATCAAAATTTGTTCTTGATCGTTAGATTCATCCACCAACCAATCTTGCAACTCACTGTTTTCCCCTTCTTTTGTTCGAATTGGTGCGTTGAGTGAAGTGTCACCACCAAGCCTACGATTCATTGATACAACTTCATCTTCTGTGACATTCAACTGGGTTGCAATTTCTTTCACTTGTTCTGCATTGAGATCACCACTATCAAGTGCTTGAAGTTTACTTTTTAACTTACGAAGGTTGAAAAACAAACGCTTTTGATTAGCTGTTGTCCCCATTTTCACCAAACTCCAAGAGCGCAATACATATTCTTGGATTGACGCTTTAATCCACCATATTGCATAGGTTGCAAGACGAAAACCCCGCTCTGGTTCGAAACGTTTAACAGCTTGCATGAGTCCAACATTGCCTTCTGAAATGACTTCCCCAATGGGAAGTCCGTAGCCCCGATATCCCATCGCGATTTTAGCTACGAGACGCAAATGGCTGGTTACTAGCCTATGCGCAGCTTTTAGATCATTATGCTCACGGTAACGCTGAGCTAACATATACTCTTCCTTTGGCTCAAGCATTGGAAAACGACGCACTTCTTCCAAGTAACGGTTTAAACCACCATCACCTGTCATTACTGATAATAAATTCATATGGGCCATATAGCACCCTCCTTTTGTCTGAATTCCCTGATAAGGCAAATTCTATGTTTTAGATAGCTAACTATCCTCATAACCTCACTCTAGCATATTTTTCAATTTTGTTCAAAAAAAGATATTTTATTGTGAAATCTTGAGAAGGGGAAAAGTTTCAATTCATTTTTTTAAAAAGCTCAATAAGTTTAGCCATATCTTGAGGCAGTGGTGCGGAAAACGACATAACTTTACCGGTAGAAGGATGTTCAAAAGTAAGACTTGCAGCATGGAGTGCATGTCGGTTGAATTGATCGATTGCATTTCTAATAGTGGGGTTGAATATGTTTGATTTTGTTTTAAAAGCGTTTCCATAAACTGTATCGCCTATGAGTGGATGCCCTATATGAGTCATATGAACACGGATTTGATGGGTGCGTCCAGTTTCCAAGCGACATTCCAGAAGGCTAGCAAAAGATGTTGAGTCTGCATGAGAGCCATATTTTTCAAGCAGAGAAACATGTGTAACAGCATGACGAGCATAAGGGTTTTGGTTATGGATGACAGCTTGCTTTGTCCGGTTATAGGGCGAACGGCCAAGTGATGCATCAATTGTCCAGACATTGCGCTGAGGTGTTCCCCAAATCAAGGCATGGTAGCGTCGATCTAATGCGCAGGTACGTCCATGATCAGAAAATTGAGCACTGAGACTTTTATGAGCTAGATCATTTTTTGCAACAACCATAACACCGCTTGTATTTTTATCAAGACGATGGACAATACCAGGGCGTTTAACACCACCTATACCAGATAAACTATTCCCACAGTGGTAAATAAGGGCATTAACCAATGTACCGGTCCAATTTCCATTCCCAGGATGAACAACAAGACCAGCTGGTTTGTTAATAACAATGATATGATCATCTTCAAAAAGAATGTCCAATGCAATGGCTTCAGCGCTAGGTTCTGCATCACGAAGGTCCGGCATTTCCAATTCAATTATTTGGTTAGGTTTTAATTTTGTTTTTGGTTCCTTTATGAATTGACCATCAATTTTAAGACAGCCTTCACGGATGAGGGTTTGCAAACGCGAACGTGAGAGCACATCATGATATTGTTTTGCGAGCCACTGATCAAGACGTTGCCCAAGAGCACCTTCATCCGTTATTTTCTGTATTACCATACGATTCCTATTAAGTTTTTAATAAGATTTTACCAGTACGAAATTGCTTTACTATCGAGAAATTCTTTAATTCCCCAATGTCCTCCTTCACGAGCGCGCCCAGAAAATTTTACACCTCCAAAGTAGCTTCCACTGGGTAATCCATGTCCATTAACTTCTACCATACCAGAGCGTACTTGTGCCGCAATACGACGATATTTGTTGCGATCTTGTGATTGAATATAGTTTGTAAGACCATACTCAGTCTCATTCGCTAAAGCGACGGCTTCTTCTTCTGTACTAAAAGAAAGAATCGAGAGAACTGGACCAAAGATTTCTTCTTTAAAAATACGCATATGAGGTTTTACATCAGCAAAGACTGTTGGACGGACATAATAACCGCGTTCCATTCCTTTTGGTAAACCAGTCCCGCCTGCAACAAGAGTTGCACCTTCATCAATTCCCGATTGGATAAGATCTTGAATTTTATCATATTGTTTTTTTGAAACAACGGGCCCAATATGATTTCCTTCTTGGCAGTTTGGTCCTACTTTTGTTGTTTCTGCAATATCCTTGGCTATTTTCACGGCTTTGTCATAGATGCTCTGTTCCACAAGCATACGAGTCGGTGCATTACAACTTTGTCCACTATTATAAAAGCAATGTCGTGCACCACGTTGAATAGCATCTGAGTCGGCATCAGCAAAGATAATATTCGCTCCTTTTCCACCAAGTTCCAGACAGACTCTTTTTAAAGTAGCGCTGGCATTTTTAGAAATATCTTTTCCTGCTCTAGTTGAACCAGTAAAGCTGATCATTTCTAAATCTGGATGTGCAGAGAGGTAAGAGCCGACAGTCGCACCATCACCATTGATTAAATTAAAAACACCGGCTGGAAGTGCGGCTTCATCTAAAAATTCAGCAAAAAGCATAGCAGAAAGAGGCGCAATTTCAGAGGGCTTTAACACCATGGTACAGCCAGCCAAGAGAGCAGGAATAACTTTAAGAGTTACTTGATTCATGGGCCAATTCCATGGCGTAATTAATCCTACGACGCCGATAGGATCGTAGTGAAGGATTGCTTGCTCATTTCCTTTTATTAAAGTTTCTTGGAACGAAAACTCTTTATAAGCTTCGATAAAATTGCGGATATGGGAACTTCCGGTTGCAGTTTGCGCATTAAGCGCCATATCAATTGGTGCTCCCATTTCCATTGAAATGGTTTTTGCCATGTCTTTGGAACGTTTTTCGTAGATCTCTAGAATTTTTTCAACAAATCCAAGACGCTCATTTGGTGACGTTGTTTTCCATTTTTGAAACGCTTCTTTAGCCGCATTAATTGCTTTATCGGCATCTTTTGTACTTCCAAGGCTAATGACAGCACAAGCCTCCTCTGTTGATGGATTAATGACGTCAAAATCGTGAGGAATGCTTGGCTCATCCCATAGACCATTGATATAAAATTTCCGTTTATTAAACATAATTCACTCCCTTTTTTCTATTTGTATTTATGTAATTATGATTGTCTTAGTCTAAGCCTTTTTAAACGAGGATAACAAGGGTAATCTTATAAAAACGCGAGAAATTAGATTATATCGTGATAATTGAGCATGGAGAATTCAATAGAGCAATGCTCATTGTATTATTGAGACTAGTTTCTCTTATGCAAAGGGAGAGAAAGAGAGGCATAGACAATTTTCTTGAAGCTTTTTTATCATGAAGTTTTCTTCAAAACAAATGAAATACGAGCTCTATGACACCATAAACTGAGCAATTTATATCGTAAATATGCAAAAGGCAGATTATGAATATGCATTATGGCATTATTTTTTTCATTAAAAAGTAACCATCAGCAAAAGGTTATTAACCTTCGTATGATAGTTTCTACGAATTCTTTTTGAAAAGGTTATTTTTCTCATTGCTATAAATTTGTTGGGTGCCATGCATAATTCGAAAACAAAATCTATTTCTACGTCTTCTTTTTCTGATGATGGTACAAAAGGTGCATCAAGAGAAGATTTATCTGTTAAGATTACTGAGATATTTCCTTATCCGGAAGTGTGGAAAAAGGCATTTGCCCTCGGAAAAAACGTCCGTTTCACGAGAACCCCAGAAGTTGAGATTTTGCGTCGTCGTATAGAAACAGATCCAGTTTTTGCAAAACAGTTTAAAATTTTTACGAAGCAAGATCAAAAAAAAATTACAGATACAGATATTGTACGTTGTAACAAGAAAACAACAAATATTCTTTCGACAAAAAAAGTCATTAATCCTCAATCAATAGAGAATAAAACATCAGTTTGTCATTCAACGGTTTTGAAGCAGTTGTCACGTCAAACTACTCGTATGCCGTCAGCAAATATTCCACTTGAGGAGGATAAACAAGAACGTAAATTACAAGTGGAAAATGTGCTACAAAAAATAAAACCTGCTTTGCATCTTTCCGATGATGCATTTTTTGAGTGTGAATCTTTGATATTTGAACATGTGGAGACTCAAACTTCAAAAGAGGATGGAACATCACTTGACACGACAAATGAACTCACACCGGATATTCCCACAGCCTTTGATGAGTCAATAACTGCTCTTTACCGTGTTCTTGAATACCGCTTTCCACAACTCTATGATTCAATTACATCAGAATCTCCAGCGGAAAGGATGCGAGGTGTTGAGAAAATTTCTGATTTAATGCATACAAATAATGATACTACTAAAGAGTGTCATTCTAAGCTTTCTGTTGAAGATTCTGCTCATACGTTAAGTAATACAGGGGCGTTAAGTGATGCAGGAGCTAGTATAGAGACTGAAAATACCAATAATATTGTCGCCAATAATACTGTTGATTGTATAAACAAAACCGTCAAAAAGAATTCAAAAGATTTTTCTGTGATGCAAGCAAACAGTAAAACTAAAACATTGCAATCTACTCGTATGCCATTAGGTAATTATGATTCTGCTTTTATGCAAAATATTCAATCTATTGACTGTGATGTTTATGAATTTCCTCCGATCAACTTATTACAGGAACCTGTTTTTCATGAAGGTACGATGATTCCTCAAGAAACATTAGAACGTGGTGCTGGACTTTTGGAAAGTGTTTTGGAAGATTTTGGCATTAAGGGTGAAGTTATCCATGTTCATCCAGGGCCTGTGGTAACAATGTATGAATTTGAACCCGCCGCGGGCGTAAAGTCATCGCGCGTTATTAATCTTTCTGATGATATTGCGCGTTCTATGTCTGCTATTTCTACACGCGTTGCTGTAATTCCTGGACGTAATGTTATCGGGATTGAGTTACCCAATGCGGTTCGTGAAACCGTTTATTTACGGGAATTAATCCAAACACGTTCTTTTCGTGAAAGTGAATTTAAACTTGCTCTTGCTTTGGGGAAGGGGATTAATGGTGAACCGGTCATTGCAGAATTAGCAAAAATGCCTCATTTATTGGTTGCAGGAACAACAGGATCAGGCAAGTCTGTTGCAATTAATACAATGATTTTGTCGATTCTTTATCGTATGACACCAAAGCAATGTCGTTTGATCATGGTTGATCCTAAAATGTTAGAGCTCTCTGTTTATGATGGCATACCACATCTTTTAACACCTGTTGTAACAGATCCCAAAAAAGCGGTAACAGCTTTAAAATGGGCTGTTCGTGAAATGGAAGAACGTTATCGCAAAATGGCTAAGTTGGGTGTGCGTAATATTGATGGTTTTAATGCACGCGTTGCACTTGCGGCTCAAAAAGGCGAAACGATCATGTGTACTGTTCAGTCGGGTTTTGATAAGGAAACAGGGGAAATGCTTTATCATGAAGAAGCCATGGATCTCACGCAGCTTCCTTATATTGTTGTGATTGTTGATGAGATGGCTGATCTTATGATGGTGGCAGGAAAAGAAATAGAGAATGCCATTCAGCGCTTAGCGCAAATGGCGCGTGCGGCAGGTATTCATCTTATTATGGCAACGCAACGTCCTTCTGTTGATGTTATCACCGGTACAATTAAAGCAAACTTTCCTACCCGCATTTCTTTTCAAGTAACGTCAAAAATTGATAGTCGTACGATCTTGGGTGAACAAGGTGCTGAAACGCTTTTAGGTCAGGGGGATATGCTTCATATGGCAGGTGGTGGACGCATTGTGCGCGTTCATGGACCTTTTGTCTCAGATGAAGAAGTTGAATCCATCGTTGCACATCTTAAAATGCAAGGAAAACCTGATTATTTAGCAACGGTAACAGATAATGAAGACGATAACAAAGAGGATACTTCTGCTGATTCAGCTGCTGAAATTTCTGAGGAAGAAAATTTTGATGAAGAGGGTGAGGAACTTTATAACCAAGCTGTAAAAATTGTTATGCGTGATAAAAAATGTTCAACATCTTATATTCAGCGCCGACTTTCAATCGGCTATAATAAAGCAGCTTCTCTCGTCGAGCGAATGGAAGAAAAAGGCATTGTTGGAGCCGCTAATCATGTTGGAAAACGTGAAATTTTACTCAATGAAGGAAAATAAACAAACGCATTTAAAAATATGCAATTTTTTAAATATCTGACAGTTATTATTTAAATGTGCTTGTTTTATTTTTTTATATAATATTAAAAATTTAAATGGAGAGTAATAAAGCAAAAGCGATCTTTTGTATTAAGACTTCTGATGAGGTAAACAAGCTGATATCAAAGGAGGTTATGAGATATTTTAACATTTCTAAATGATCTGGAATATAAAGAAATTAAACAAATCTTTATATGAAGACAGATAATTTGTGTTCTCTTTTTTACAGAGAAAATTTTTAATAAAATAGTGCGGTGGCGTATTTTTTGTTTTTTCTTTTGTAGCGATTCTAATGAAAGAAAGATCTTTGGGAGATTATTGAGAAGCATCATAAGAAAAATGCCCAATATGCAAGTTCTGTTGCATAGGATACTTTAAAGCGTCACGCTGAATTTATTATCATTTGATATTATTGGCTCAAGAAAGATGTTCTTACGAGAAGCTTTATTTGAAAAAGAGATTTTGATAATGCAGTATATTGATTTATAGTAATTTATCATTATTCACAGTGAATAAAAGTCTCAAACATTGTAAGATTTTCTCATTTCAAATCTGTTTCTGTTGAAACAATTAAAACCATTTTCTTGCGTATCATAATAATGTAGGAGTAAAAAAGTTAAAAAATAAAAAGGCTGCTTATGAACGCCTTCAAATGCCGAGAACTATTGGTAACATTAGGGGCTGAAATTAGTATAATGATGGTGCTAATCAGCTCTTTTATAAGTATAAAAATGGTAATGCACAATGCCTTGATATCCTCTATAGGGACTTTTACATTACACCATTTACAGATGACGTCGTAAAATAAGCTTGGGGATCTTGGGAGATATCTTTTCAAAAAAGGCGCATGAATGTGTAAAATAAGTGTATTCTTTTTGAGTACTATTTATGCGAGGGAGATGTTACCATTATTGTAACAAGATTTATTACATAATGGGTGAATAAGCAACAAGAGCTGGAAGCTTCTTTTTATTCTTGTTTTGTTGATGAAACAGTCAAAATTTTGCTACAGACAATTGATATGAGATATCAAGTTATTTTAACCAGAATAGATAATTGTAAACAAATTAGCATTATTCATTTGAGAGTAAATTCAACACTTTTTAGTTTTAGTTATGCCATTAAAAGCAGATGAGTTAAAGTTAAATACAAATGAATTAAAATGTCAGCAAGAAGCTTTTCGTTTTACACCAGAGCTTTTGCCACGGCCTTTTACGTGGGAAATCGATCACAATGGTTTGTTTTGTGAAGTCTCAAAAGAGCTAGCTGAAGTTGTTGGTCCTCTCTCTTCTTCTATTTTAGGGTGTAGTTTTCATGAGCTTGCTCATCAATTTAATGATGATCGATATCTGGTTCTCAGTCGTTTTATTGAAGCGGCTATGCCTTGGAGTAAAGAGATTGTTCAATGGCCTGTTGATGGTTGCTTACAATGGCTTGATGTTGAATTGTCGGCTTTGCCAATTTTTGATGTTAAAAAGCAGCTTAAGGGGTTTCGTGGCTTTGGTGTTTTAAAAATACAAAAAAAAGTCCAAGAAAAAAGAAATGAAAAGCTAGAAACAGAAATGCTATGTCTTACGGAGATAGAACGCTCAGCTTTTCGTGAAATTGCAGAGCAATTGCGTGATGAATTGAATTCATCGGTAAAAGAAGAAAATTTAGTTGAAGAAACAGCTATTCAGTTACCATATGCACAAACATTGCCGGTAAATGCTATAGAACAAGCTCTCGTAAAAGAGCCCGCTGCAGTTTTATCATTGTTGGATACAGCAACAGATGGTGTTTTATGGTTGGATGAAGAGGGCTTTGTTCAATCAGCGAGTAGGGCAGCCTTAGCATTAATGGGTTATGAAATAAATGAACTACGAGGACAACCATTCTCTTCATTATTTACTTTGCAAAGCCGACTTTTGGTTGAAAAGTATTTTAAATCAATCCGTATGGAGGAAAAAAATCAGGTTTTAAATCGCAGTGAAACCGCTGATTTAATGACAAAAAATCATAAAAATATAACCGTTTTGATAACGATTGTATTTTTGGCAAAGCAAGGCAATTATGCTGTTATGTTGCGTGATAGGACACAAACAGTTCCATCAGGAGAAAAAAAAGCAGAAGAGGATAAAATCGTTGGAGTTGTTCATGAAATACGAACACCTTTGAATGCTCTTATTGGTTTTGCAGAAATTATGAGAGAAGGCCGTTTTGGTTCGATAGAAAATGAGCGCTATCATGGATATTTACGCGATATTATTTCCTCTGGAAAACATATATTATTGCTGATTAATCAATTACTAGAGTGCTCGAAGATAAATTATTCTGGTTCCGATAACCAGATTGATTCTTCCCTTATTTCTGAAACATTTGATGTAATATCTTGTTTACGTGCGACGATAGCTTTTCTTGAAACTCAAGCCAATCAGAACGGCATTATCATGCGTATTGTTGCTCCACCTCACGTTCCATTTATTCCTGTATCACAACAAGTGTTTCGCCAGATTATATGGAATCTTCTTTCCAATGCTATTCGTTTTACACCTTTGGGTGGACAGATTATTGTTCACGTTTCTTATAGAAAAGAACGTGTAAAAATTTCAGTGAGTGATAATGGTATAGGGATGAACGAAGAAGAGATTATACAGGCACTGCAACCTTATGGTCAAGTAGAGCGCAAAGATGGACGATCTGGTGATAGCGCTTTTATGGGAACAGGTTTAGGCCTCCCAATGTGTAAAGCAATGGTGGAAGAAAGAGGGGGACAATTTTTACTGTTCTCAAAACCCAATCATGGAACAACTGTGGAAATGTTTTTTCCTCGTGTTCCATGATGTAAATCTTGCATAAAATTATTTTTTCTTAGCCAAAAGATCTCTAATTTCTGTTAAAAGTTGTTCTTCTGAAGACGTTTTTTTGGGGCTTTCTTCTTCTTTTCTACGAATTTTATTCATAGCCTTAACGAATAAAAAAAGAACCCAAGCAATAATGAGAAAATTGATAAGTAAAGTAATAAAGTGTCCATAGCTAATGGTTGCTCCAGCTGCTTTGGCGGCACTCAATGTTGCTTGTTTTTCGCCAGCAAGTTGAATAAACATATTAGAAAAATCAATCCCACCTGTAATCAGCCCAATGATTGGCATAAAAATATCATTGACAATTGAGTTGACCAAGCTACCAAAAGCACCCCCTATAATCACACCGATAGCAAGATCAATCATATTACCTTTTAGGGCAAATTCTTTGAATTCTTTAAGCATTGCATTTTCCCCTTTATATAAGCGATATACGGTAATTTACTTACCGCTTTTGATGAAAAAGGAAAGGGCAGATTTTATTTTTAGGATTATATTACGATATTAATATTATTTTCAAAGAACTTTATAAGGTTTAATAAAGAGCTTTAGGGCTCTATTTGAATGTACATAGAATATTTCCTAGAAAAAAGCTTTTTTGATAAAAACTATATCTGCTTTTTCAACAGAAAGTAGAAAACTGTAGCTTAATTTATATAATTGCCTCAAGATTTTTATGTTAACATTAAAAAGAGAGGTTTTTACACAATACCACAAAATAAGTAGTGTAGAAAGTTGAGCTATCAGAAAGCTTTTCAAATGAAGTACATATATTAGCATAACATTTTGTCATAAAAAGAGAATTTAGGAATAAAAAATATATTTCAGCACTGATAGAAGAAATAGATAGATGAGACAGGAGTAAAACTTATAATTTAATTCCTCTTAATTTAGTAAGCGATAATAGCAATTAGGAGGGCATTATGGCTTATCTAAAAGCTATTTGTATTGGGTTACATGAGCTAAAATGGCGATAATTCGGATGGAAGAAACACATTTCATCTGCTGGAAGATTGTATCAGTTTATAAATAGCAGAGCTCTAGGGTTTGCAAGATCATTTTGGTTTGGAAGTCGTTGGTATGATGTTTGAGTTCAATAATCAACTGTCATTACTTAAAATATATGTTAGGCAGAGCACTTAATAGATGCAAAATTGTATTTAATACATCAGAAATGGCAAAGAAAACAACGCAGATTATCAATAGAGTACAAATTGATTGAACATTCTGTTGCTCATAAATAGTGCAACAATAGTATGAATTTAGATGATTTTATGAACTATGTATCCTATAAATGCTAGGAAAAAATAGCTTTATAGAACAAGCTTTGTTTCTATTGAAAACAATATTACACAAAGGAACTTTGGGAATAGAGATAATTTGCCTGCATTTTTAAGAAAATTATGAGCGTGCCTGCATGAGATGTCACAAAACCATGGTTATGGTGAAGAGCCATTGATGTTTCAATTCATGCTGCATTCTATAAGATTAGAATTCACATTTTAATCTTTAAAAAATGTCGAAAAAGAGAAACGTTTTTTAAGAATAAAAATTTTTTACACAGTATACATCAAATAAACATGTATGGCTATTGTGTAATGAATTTTCTTCTAGAAGGGGAATATTATTTGGATAATATGCTCTCTTTGATTGGAAATCTTTTGTGTTAAAAGATATAGGTGAGGTGCGATGGATTATTTTTATGTTGTGGAGAAGGATTGATGAGTTTGTTTCGTTGTATTGGCCGTTCTGCCTTATTTATGTTGGATCCAGAGCAAGCACACAGTTTAGCGATTCTCGGGCTGAAAAGTGGATTAAATGGCTGTCAAAAGGTTATCGATAAACGTTTGTGTGTAACTGTTGCTGGGCTTGCGTTTGAAAATTTTATTGGTCTCGCAGCGGGATTTGATAAAAATGCAGAGGTTGTGGATGGTATTTTTCGTTTAGGATTTGGTTTTACTGAGATTGGGACAGTGACACCAAAGCCTCAGATTGGAAATCCTAAACCACGGCTTTTTCGTTTAAAAGAAGATGAAGCGATTATTAATAGAATGGGCTTTAATAATGATGGACATCAAGTTGTTTACAACAGATTGCGTGCGCGTAAAAAAACTGGTGTTGTAGGAGTCAACATTGGAGCCAATAAGGATACGGTCGATAAGATTGATGATTATACTGTTGGTATTGCTCATTTTTATGATGTTGCTGATTATTTTACGGTTAATATTTCTTCTCCCAATACACCAGGTTTACGTGATTTACAGGCCCGTGACAGTTTGCATCTTTTGTTGAGTGCAGTTTCGAAAGCGCGAAATGAGCAAGAGAACAAGCATGGATTCTCCATTCCTATTTTTTTAAAAATTGCTCCCGATTTATCAGAGAAAGAATTAGATGATATTGCTGAAGAAATAAAACTTTCTGATTTTAATGGATTGATTGTTTCTAACACAACTCTTTCACGCCAGGGGCTTAGCAATAGTCACTTCAGTAATGAACAGGGTGGGCTTTCTGGACGTCCACTTTTTGAGCGTTCTACTATTGTGCTTGCAAAAATGCGTCAAAAATTAGGGAAGGAGATTGCCATTATTGGTGTTGGCGGTGTAAAGGACGCACAAACCGCTTTGGAAAAAGTAAAAGCTGGTGCAGATTTAATTCAATTATATAGTGGGATGGTTTATGAAGGTCCAAATCTTGTCATAACTATTCTGCAAGAGATTTTGCAGATGATGCAACAAGACGGTGTTGATAACATAAAAGACTATCGTGATCATAGTCTTGAGCATTGGGCAAAATTTCCTTTGTAAAAAACGCTTTTTTCTTCACAAAAAATTGCGAGATTTTTTTAAAGGGGCTTGCAAACTTTGTTGATCTTCCTTATGTCACATAAGCAAAGAATAAATGTTTACGAAATCGTGAATAGTTATGATACATTTGATTTTATGCGGTTGTAGCTCAGTTGGTTAGAGCGCTGGTTTGTGGCACCAGAGGTCGTAGGTTCAAATCCCACCAACCGTACCATTGATTTCCTTACAACTTTTCTCATTCTCCTTTCCAGTGTTTTGTAAAGCGGTTAAAAGACGCAGTTTTCGGCGTTTTTTGCCTTTGACTGATAACAGAGCCGAGGCCTTGCGCGGGTGTATTTTCCTCTTTTTCGCCCAAAATGGCCAAAACGTCTCATTGAGCGGAGACTTTTTTAAAAAGGTCTCCGCTCAATTTGTATTTATTTTTCAATATGTTATAAAATTGCTCATTTTATGGTCGGTATGCATCTTGTGGGTGGCGCGCGTGATACGAACCTAAGGCCTCTGTTTAAGTAGAATCGCTATAATTCCCCTATAAGGTTTTGTTTTTTTACAGTAAGCTTGCAATATGCATGAAAATAAATATTCTATTCTTCTATACTGAGCATAAGGGGAAATGCAGTGATGAGTATAATAGCGGGTGAAGATAAAATTGATTAGCCTTTTACTAAAGAAACCCTTTACTATTTTTTATGCCAGTGCTGGTGTCTGTGAGGAAAAACGTAGACATATTATGTTGTATCTCATCAATAAATATATTACATGGATTTGGGTTATCATATTTTTTGCTAATGGGCTGCCCAATGTTTTTTTGAAGGGACTCCCCAGCTTTGGTGGATCAATATGGGTTTAGTTTGTGTTGGTATCTTTTTTTCTAAATATTTTCCTAACATGATGCGATATTTTTATCGCATCAAACATCATGGAGCATAATATGTCATTGTTTAACATTCTGACTGGAACTCCTTTATGGGCCTGGATTTTGCTTATTTTTCTCATTGCGAGGGGAATAATCGCATTGAAAGATAGGGAAATGAAGGTTAACCGCCTTTTTCTATTGCCGTTAGTCTTTCTTTTTTTGGGCGCAAGCGATGTGATTAAAGAGCTGGCGTTCCTGCGCTGGGGAGCAGTCTCAATGTTGGCAGGGCTGATGATCGGCGTTGGCGTTGGCTGGTTGCTCTGGCGTGCTACTGCGCGTTTAAAAATCAAAGAAGGAACGGATTTCATTATTCTGCCTGGTACGCCGTTGACGCTGACATTTATTCTTATCGCTTTTGTCATCAAATTCACATTGATTGTTTTTCTCAAGGTTGTACCTGATTTGAAATATGCATTTGATTTTAACCTTCTTTTTGGTCTTTTAAGTGGGTTCACTGGTGGTGTGTTTTGGGGCGGCACATTAAATTTATATATAACATTTCGAAAAAATATAAATTAGTTCCTATATCCTTAGCTGTTGATGCTTCTGTCAAGTATTATGATACAGAAGCGTCCGCTGTTTTACGTTGAAACTGCGGCTGCTATACGACTAAGTGGCCTTACGTCTGAGTATGCAAGAGCGGCAGAGTTTATACAGTCTACGCCATAATATGTGGAGCACTCTTGCGGGAATGAGTGCATTATTATTGCGATATACATGTAACCCTCTAGCTAATATTATATTAGTAAGGCTGTTTTTTGAAGCCGCTTGTAATTACGGTGTGTTTTTAAAGAGAACGTTCGAACCGATGTATCGCTTGCAGTACCATTTCTCTTTATAAAACTATTCTCATTTTTTTTAGAAATCTGCACTTCTCAGCTTTTTTTGCGTATGATCGATAACGTAGTTAAGATCCTTGAGATAGTGAATTTTTATCTCTTTTTGCTAAAAATGCTCAAACCATCTTATTTAGTCGAGACTTTGTTTAAGAAGGGATCTTCTAAATTTATTTTTTCAATAGGATATAAATTTCTCGTTTTGGGTGCGCGGTAAACTTATAGCAGCAATAAGCTTAGGTTTATTGGTTCTAAGCGTGGAGGGAGTTGAGCTATCCAATGAAAAAGAATAAATTGCATTTTTGTCTAACTTTGTGAACACACACTATTTTCTGGACTAATCGAGGAAATAGAACATTCCTGTGTTGAGAGGATTAGACAATGAGTTGTAAACAATTAGAGCAAGAAATAGCCACTGTAAAGTATACGTTAATGTAGGAGCCCAAAGCCTTATGGCACACTTATTTCAGTGACGATTATTTAGGACAAACGCATCATGTGCTTGTGGTGTCAAAAGGCTATCAATGAGGGCAAGATTTACAAAAGCTTGAAAGCTATTGCTAAGCATATTACCGGCATCAATTGGAATGGCCATTTGTTTTTTGGCCTTGTAAGGCGGGGATGAGAGGATGACTGGGGACAAGAAAGGTGCTTAAACAAGCGATAAAACCAATACGCGGCGCTATATATAGACGTAAAACCGAAGAAGGTTTAAAGCAAGAGTTTAACTAACGGGACGACAAAAAGAAGCAGACGAAAGCTTTGTTAAAGCTTACCGTCATGAAGGTTGGCAATTAATACCAACGTTGCTGATAATGTAAAAATCATGCCGCAATATATTTAAGGAGCGAGTGCAAGAGATTAATACATTCCTATGGCAGATTGTAAAAGCATGGTTTGTACATGAGCCTAATTATATGATTGATAAGGCAATACAAATCACTCAGGGACAAAATGATAAGAGCTATATTTTATTATGAATCTGACACACAGTATAAAACCTATAAAGGCAAAGCGTTTTATGGCATGGGAAGGATTTTCAGCTTGCTGGTGGGCGTTTGAGGGTGTTTTTACACACCGTGAAAGGTATTTTAGCAAATCTTGCTTGTGCGGACAAGGGAGAACTAGAAGTGGATGCTGACATAATCCCTTGTGAAATGGTTTTTATTGCGTCAAAATAAATGATGAAGAAATTTATGTTTTCGTTGGCAGTGATAGTACTTGTATGTGCTTGACCAAGCCACATGTGACGCAATTTTAAAATTACCCATGGTGGCATGTCGTCAAATTGACGATACAGCTCTTCGATTTGTAAGAAATATGACAAGGCTAAAAGATAGACATATTTTGGATGTGCTTGTGCCAATTGATAAGCTTATTGATAATATTTGTAAGTGCCATAATAGCACACAAGAAAAAATATAAAATAACCGCCTTTATTATGCCAAACAGTACGCCAATTTAGAGCGCGAAATTATTGCTTTTGCAAAGTAAATCAAAGAAAAGCAAAATGATCAAAATGTGGTAATGCGAATTGATCTAGCTGACTTGCGTAAGCAAAAAGAAATAAAACAAGCACAAGAAACTTTAAAAAATAAAGAGAACAGCTTATACGACATTTTTCATGAAAGTAAATTTGCAGAGGATATAGAAATAAATAGGATAAAAGGAATTGCGACGTACAAAAGAAATATTCATAGACATATTTTATACTAAGCGTAACGGAGAAGCGCAAAGATGAGTATAATAGCGGGTGAAGATAAAATAGAGGGCATGAGTCAAAGCCCTATTAATCCAAACATAGAAAAGTTAAAAGCAGCCTTTCCGCAATGTTTTGCTGAGGGAAAGCTGGATATAGATCAGCTTCTTAATCTATGCGGCGAATATATTGATAATGATTTTGAGAAGTTCAAATTTGAATGGAAGGGCAAAGGAGCAAGTTTAAAGCTTGCGCAAAAGCCTTCACTTGCGACATTGCGCCCGAAGCGCGAGGAGAGCGTAAACTTTGATAATACACATAATCTTTATATTAAGGGCGATAATCTTGAAGTGTTAAAACTTATCCAGCGGGCTTATTTTGGCCAAGTGAAGATGATCTATATCGACCCGCCCTATAATACGGGGAATGATTTTATCTATGATGATGATTTTAAAGACCCATTGGCGCGATATAAGGAAGTGACCAAGCAGACAACGAAGTCAAACCCTGAAACAATGGGGCGGTTTCATACGGCGTGGCTCAATATGATTTATCCGCGCTTGCGTTTGGCTCAGACCTTATTGCGTGACGATGGGGTGATATTTATCTCAATAGATGATCACGAGGCGCATAATTTGCGCAAAGTGTGCGACGAGGTTTTTGGCGAAGAGAATTTTGTTGCTCAATTAGTGTGGGAGAAGGTTCACACGCGCAAGAATTCAGCGAAATATTTTTCTGTCAGCCATGAATATATTATATGCTACGCAAAGTATAAGGAAAATTTTAAGAGGAATTTACTACCACGGCAGGATAGCTCTGCGTATAAGAATCCAGATAATCACCCCAAGGGTCCTTGGAAAGCAGACCCTATTACTGCGCATAAGCCTTATGCTGCAGATTATACAATTACCAAGCCGAATGGAGTGGTTCTGAAAAGGCCGCAAGGCCGTTACTGGGCTTTTAGCGAAAAAGTTTTGAAAGAAAAAATTGCTAATGATGAGATCATATGGGGCGAAGGCGAATCCTATCCTATGATTAAAAGATTTTTAAATGAGACTCAAGATGGGTTGGTTCCTACGACTTTTTTCGGCAAGGAGATCGATGCCAATTTTGATGAAGAATTTGCAGGAATTTTTAAACGAGAGTTTTCAGGTGATACCGCTTTTTCCAAACGTGAAATTGATCAATTAATGCATGTTCAAGGATTGTTTGAATATATTAAACCTACCAAACTCATAAAATTGCTCATGCAAATCGGCATGAACAAAGACGACATCATTCTCGATTTTTTTGCTGGCTCTAGTACAACAGCGCATGCAGTGATGGCTTTGAATTCCGAAGATGGTGGCAATCGCAAATTCATCATGGTGCAATTGCCTGAATTGTGTGATGAGAAGAGCGAAGCTTATAAGGCTGGTTATAAAACTATCTGCGATATAGGTAGCGAACGTATTCGCCGCGCTGGTGCACAAATCAAGCAAAAGCATGAAGCAGAATTCACAAGCAAGCAGCCTTTAGACATCGGATTTCGCGTGCTAGAGCTCGATAGTTCCAACTTTTCCATATGGGACGATAGCCCGATTGATCCGAATGCACTTGATGTTAAAGAACAATTGCAAATGCGTTTGGATCATATTTTACGGGGGGTGAATTCCGAGCGCTCTCATCAAGATATTATCTTCGAGATCATACTTAAATATGGTTGGCCATTGGATTTAAAAATTTATCCTTTACCAATCAATGGCAAAAAATTCTATTATATAGGTGAGAGCGAAGGCGATGTCTTAGTGATTATAGCCATAGACCCGCCCTTTGACCCCGAAGATGCGGAAGAGATGATAAAGTATTTGCCCGTAAAAATCGTAGCGCTTGATGCGGCCTTTAAAAGTGATGAGGCGCTTATTAATTGCGACTTTATCTTTAAAGACAATGAAGTAAGTTTTGATAAAATTTAAACTATAGAGAGACGATTGGGGCGGCGATATGAAACTTAAATTTAAACAACAAGAATTTCAAAATGATGCCGTTAAAAGCGTCATTGATTTATTTAAAGGCCAACCACGACGAGATTCTTCTATTTTCTTGTGTTCAGAACAAGGACAATTAGCGTTAAATGAATTTGGTTATGGTAATCAATTATTGATTAGTGATGAAACTATATTAGCAAATTTACAAGAGGTGCAACAGAACAATAAACTCGTGGCGAGTAAGGCGCTAGAGCAAAAGCAGTTTTCTATTGAGATGGAAACGGGAACAGGCAAAACTTATGTTTATAGCAAGACGATTTTTGAGTTAAATCAACGCTATGGCTTTATCAAATTTATTATCGTCGTACCAAGTGTTGCTATTCGCGAAGGGGTATATAAATCACTTCAAGTAACAAGGGAGCATTTTCAAGCAGAGTTTGATAATCTGCCCTATCGTTATTTTATTTATAATTCAAAAGATCTTTCGCAAATTCGCCAATTTGCAAGCTCTACCAATATTGAAATTATGATTATCAATATTGATGCATTTAAAAAAGCAGAAAATATTATCAACCTTCCGCAAGATAGACTGAATGGCGAAAGTGCTATGCGCTATATCCAAGATACAAATCCGATTGTGATCATAGATGAACCGCAATCGGTGGATAATACAGCAAAAGCGAAGGAGGCTATTGCGAGCCTTAATCCACTTTGTGTTTTCCGCTATAGTGCCACGCATAAAGATGAGATTAATCTTTTATATCGTTTAACACCTGTTGATGCTTATAAAAAAGGACTGGTAAAGCAAATTTGTGTCTCTTCTAATCAGATAGAGCAAAATTTTAACCGTCCCTATATTGCCTTGAAATCCGTATCACACAAACATGGCTTTAAGGCGCGCTTAGAGTTGGATATTGCGGGAAAGAATGGCATTGTGAGCCGCAAAACAGTTACAGTGAGACAAGGCGATGATCTGTATCGCGTTACGGGCGGGCGTGAGCTTTATAGGGGTTATATTGTTTCGGGTATCAATTGCATGGCGGGGGATGAAGCCGTTGAGTTTTCTGATACTGAAATTGTCAAATTTGGCCACGCCCTTGGTGATGTGAGTACAATAGAGCTTAAACGCGCGCAAATTTATCGCACTATAGAAACACATTTAGATAAAGAATTGCGGCTTGCGCCTTTAGGGATTAAAGTTTTATCACTTTTTTTTATTGATGAGGTGGCTAAATATCGTAGCTCTGATGAAGAGCCAGCACTTTATGAGCGTATGTTTGAAGAATGTTACGAAGAGCTGTTGGCGAAAAAGAAATATGCCTCCTTGCGAACTAAGTTTGCGCAAAATGTTCGAAACGTGCACGGCGGTTATTTCTCGCAAGACAAAAAAGGCGTCTATAAGGATACAAAGGGCGACAGCCAAGCTGATGATGACACTTATAACACGATTATGCGTGATAAGGAGTGGTTATTATCTTTTGCATGCCCCTTGCGTTTTATCTTTTCGCATTCGGCCTTGAGAGAAGGCTGGGATAATCCGAATGTGTTTCAAGTGTGTATGTTGATTGAGCAAAAATCGAATTTTACCGCACGGCAAAAGATTGGTCGCGGTTTGCGCTTGTGCGTAAACCAGCACGGTGAACAGGTAGAAGATAAAGATATAAATGTGCTGCATGTTATGGTGAATGAAAGCTTTGCTGAGTTTGTGAGTACATTGCAAAAAGAATTAGAGGCGGATATTGGTTATAAACTTGGTACATTGCAGATGGAGCATTTGGTTGGCCGTATTTATGAAGATGTAAAATATGTGGCCGCTAAAGTGGAAGTATCGCAAGCACAAAAAATTGTTAAAATACTTGTTGCAAAAGATTTTATTGATGAGGCGGGTGTCGTTAAAGTAGATCAAGATTTAGTGGCGAGCGAATTTGAGGCTATAGGGGCGGAGGAAATGCCACGCGAATTGCGTCAAGAAATTGTGAAAAAAACTGATGCGGGCGCGCTTATTAATGTTGAGACGCTGCAAGATCTGATTTATATGACAGCTGTGACGGAAACAAAAATTCTGTCTTCGCAAGAGGCTGCTGATATATTGGTTGAGTTGCGTGAAAAAGCCTTGCTTACATCAGCAGGAAAAATCACAGATACATTAAAAGCGCAATGGGCGACTGGGACGTTAGATTTAAGTGAACGTTTTAGTAAAGGGCAGAAGCAGGCTGTGCTGCAGGCGCTAGAAGCGAGCCAAGCCATGCCGATTATTCGTAATGCTACGCGCGAGGTGCGGGTTAAGCTTAAAAAGCAAACAGTGGCTTCACCAGAGTTTTTGGCCTTGTGGGAGAAGATCAATAAAAAGACCACTTATCGTGCAAAGCTTGATCGCACAGAGTTTGTTGCCAAAGCAGTGGATGCAGTGGAGAAAATGGCGCCAGTTGCGCCCGCGCATTTGGTTTATCAGACAGCAGAGATAGAACTGGATAGTGCTGGTGTGACCTATGAAGAGCAGTTATTAAAGCAGAGTGCGCTTGATTATAGTTTTTGTGCACTGCCGAACATTGTACATTATTTGACCTTAAAGCTGAAATTAACCACAAAGACAATTATTGGTATTTTGACCAAGAGTGGCCGTGAGCATGAGTTTGTAAAAAATCCACAAGCTTTTTTAGAGCGCATAGAAGAAATACTCAATAAAACCCATGTTAATCTTACAATTGATGGCATTAAATATTTAAAGCTGGTCGGGCAAGAATATAGTGTGCAAGAGCTTTTTACCAGTGAAGAGCTTGTGGCAAATTTAGAGCGTACAGCTGTTGTGAGTGAGAAGAGTGTGTATGATCATGTGGTTTATGAAAGCAGTGTGGAGAAAGAGTTTGCACAAAGTCTTGAAAATGATCCTGAAGTCAGATTGTTTTTTAAACTACCAAGAAGTTTTAAAATAGCCACTCCCATTGGTTCTTATACGCCTGATTGGGCAGTTTTTTTAGAGCGAGATGGCGAACAAAAGCTTTACTTTGTGCTGGAGACAAAAGGGGCAAACAGCGAGTTTGATTTGCGACTTAAAGAAATACTGAAGATTAAATGCGGCAAAGCGCATTTTGCTGCACTGCAAACGAGCGTTGCGTTTAACGACCAGCCGGTGATAAATTGGCGTGAATATAAGCGTACTTTGCCCGAAGGGGCGCATGAGTTTCCAAGTGCTGCGGTGGTTGTTACAGAATGATTGGAGCATGAAATACTTAAGGGGGAAGGGAGAAAAGCTTTTTATATCAAAATAATAAATTGATAAAAGGTAGTTATAATGTACACTTCATGTTGAATTTAATTGTTTTCATTTAATACAGGAGGTAAAGTTATGAAAACTAAAGATATGTATAAACCACTGAAAAAAAATTAAACAGGTTGATGTTGCTGCGCTCAAAGCCCGAGCAAGTGAGCAGAAAATGGCTGCTTGAGGCGCTTCTATGAATTGAAGTTTTAAAATATACAAAGCTGGCGGCAAAAAAAGCTGCCAGCTTTATAGCTTTTGGATATATTAATGACGATAGATTATGAAGTTAAAAAGTTGCTCTATGGCTGTGGGGCAATGAGCGGGGTTCGGTTGATTACAGGTTCCTTCCATGCTTTTTTTTCTTGTCTATGGGTGTTAGTATAGCACAGTTATCCTTATTACAAATTGTATTTAGCGCGGCTATTTGTATTTTTGAAGTGCCTTGTGGGATTTTAGGAGATAAAATTGGCGTTAAAAAAAATGTTATCTTATCATGTTTCTTTTTTTCGCTCTTCTTCTTTTTATGTATTTACGCGCCTAATCTTTCTGTCTTAATTCCGGCAGAAATTATATATGCTTTAGGCTTTGCTTTATGCTTTGGCGCTGATAGTACATGGATTAAAGGCTTAATCGACGGCGGTGGATACAAGGGTAGTTTGATCTACCACCAAGTAAACGTCTATAAGCGGGAACTGATGGCATTCATGAATATGGTTGCTGGTGCGCTAGGTGTTCTTATTGTTTTGTGTATGGATAATTATCAGTCGGCATATTATTTTTGTTCTTTCGGGTTTTTCGTGCTTGTATTCTTGTTTAGTCGGGTGACGGGGATAGGTATTGCATCCGCTTCGGATAGTCAGTAAATAGACTCGGGTTCTTTGTTGCATGCAACAGAAGCTTTTACTTATTTAGTTACCTCAAAAATCGGGTTATATTACATATTGATATGTGGTTTTATTGTTGCTGCATTGCAGCCAATATTTCATTTTTGGCAACCTTTTATTTTGGGACAGACAGGAGTATTAGACAATGCGACAGGAAAGACTAAAATTCTTATTCTTGGCCTGTGCTTTGTGTCTTATACTCTCGTAAAATACTTATTTAATCGCTTTGTGATTAAATATCTTATGCAAAAATATGCTCCTATGGCGATAACTTTGTGCTCACTCGTCCTAAGTGCTGTTGTTATGCTTGCTCTGCTTCTCGTTGCAAACAGTTGGGCTCCTATTATTTTATTCACCGTATTTCACAGTTTTTTTCTGTTCCTATGACGCAGTTTGAAGCAGAATTTTTTAAACATATTCAACAAAAGAATGCAAATACGGTTTTATCCATTGTTAGTTTTTTTGCGCGTATTTTGGGTATTTTAGCGCTTGTGCTGATTGTTGGTTGGCAAATAATGTTTGTATAGAAGCAGCTTTTTGTTTTGCCTTGGTTTGTATATGTTCAATTATCCCGCTTAATTTGGCCTAGCTTTATACTGATAAAAAGTTAATAAAAAACGAAGAGGTCTGAGAGTGAAGATACAGTTGAATAGGGACTTGCCTATGACTTACATAAAGACACAGGAAAAAATAGTGTGTGGGTCATCTTATATGGATTGAGTCGAAATTAATAGCTGTCCATCGTTTTTAGCAGAGATGCTTACCGATTTGAATGCGCCAAATGATTGTGCTGTTATTCTCCAGAAATATCGCGAACGAGTATATCAAGAGGATATGATATTGATGTGTTGTTAAATGAATACTTCAGATTGGATTCGGAGGAGGCCAAAATTATTATTTTTGGGGAGGGCAATCATTCATATGAAGCCTCTATAGGTTTTGTGATGTGGACATGGTGCGTATAGTTATAGAATGCTCTCCTAGTGAGTGCTAGATGGTGCTTTTGCGTTCGTAAAATATTGTGCGTTGGTTGTTGAACTAAAGTTTCATAATTTTAGATCGTAGAGCGGTGGGGCATCGAGGTGCCTTATGTATCATAAACGCTCTTTTTTAATTGGTGTATAGGCACAATGGATTGTAAAAATGCTAATACCTGTGTTTTTTGACAACTTGGTCGGCTTTGTTTTTTTTACGTATGTAAGCAGCGAGTAAGCAAAGGTTAGCACAGGTGTATTACTTGCAGTACCAAAAAGTTTGATTAAAAATACTAAAAATGGATATACAAGACGAACAAACGGCTCGCTGAGGATCTTTTATCAATGACTGTAGTTGCTTGGGGGCATAATATTGTACAAAAAACCAATAAAGGTGCATTGCGCTTCTTTTTTAAGAACTGGGCATCTCCTCTTACCTTAATGCGTTCTCATTATGCAGCCTTTACACAAGACTTGCGATGGAAAGACTTTACGGAAAAAATCAATGTGTTTTGTTTAAAAGATCTGAGCTTAATATGCCCTTCAATATGGAAGGGTATTTCACAATGTTTGTTGTGATGAAGCAATTGCTCTCTCTTGGCATGCCACTGGCTGTTGGGTTGATCTCTCAGATGATGATTTCCTTCACAGATGCAGCGCTTGTAGCGCATTTAGGCGTGCAAGCCTTGAGTGGTACAATGTTAGCTCTGAGTATATTTAGTTTTGTTATGTTGTTTGGGCTAGGTATTATTACCGCGGTTGCACCAAAACTTGCGGAAAGTTTTCGCAGACAAGATAGATATGCATTAAAGGCATGGTTTGATCAAGGAATATGGCTTTCCCTTGTGATTGGAATGATGAGTGCAATCATTTTACTCAATACGAGGAATATTTTGTGTCTTCTCGGCCAAGATGAGACAATTGCCAATATAGCACAGGAATATAATAGTGGCGCTGCTATAGGAGTGGTGTTTTTTTATCTTTATGTGAATAGCCGAGGATTGCTGTCAGCAATTGGTAATCCAAAGCCCTTAACTTGGGTTATGCTTGCGGCTATCCTTGTGAATTTTCTTATCTCTTGGCCGCTTATTTTTGGTATAGGTTCTGCAAGCGGATTAGGTGTCTTTGGTGCAGGAATTGCGAGCAGTTTGATCCGTATTTTAATTGTTATTGCAGCAGCAATAATTTTGTCCCGCAATTCTGCTTTTCATTCTTTTCGCTTTAATTATTTGAGACCAAAGTTAGAGATTTCACGAATAATAAAATTGCTGCGAGTAGGGCTACCCATTGGTATACGTATTCTTATTGCGGAGGGCTTTCCTTCGGTCATTGCATTTATGATTACGGCTTATGGGGTCGAATCTTTGGCCGCGCATACGATAGGGATGCGTCTCGATATGCTTATTTCTGTGGTGGCTTTGGGGATTTCCAGCGCAGCCGCGACAATAGCAGCGTGGTATAGAGCAGATAGGAATAATATGGCTCTAAAACAGCTGCGTATGAGTGTCACTGTTTTTGCTGTAGCTTATGTCTTGTTTTTATCAGGGATTGTTTATCTCTCTTATGGATTCATCCTTACAACCATCTTTAATATTTCTTCAGAACGCGTTGTTGTTTTCTCTTGGAAGTTGCTTCCGTTCATTTTATTGTCTTTTGCTTTTGGCACTTTAGGAGCTATGCTCAATGGCATACTTGTGGGTTTGCTTGATACGTTTTGGTCAACAATTGTTGTAGCAATAAGTTATTGGGGGTTAGGCCTATTTGGGGGAGCACTAATGGCGCATTTTTTTGAATATGACTTTATTGGCTATTGGCTTGGCATGATTGGTGCAAGCTTAATCGTTTCTCTCTTTAATTATATGCGCGTGGGTTATTTAATAAAATGCAATCCTATATTTGGGGCAGAGTGAGTGTTATAAAAGCGCTTGTAAAGCACTAGCTGTGAAGGCTTAGCTACTCATCGTCCATAGAGGCTGTTTTACTTCTATGGAGATAACAATATAGGTTACAAAACTTGCTTAATATTGAAAAGAAGTGTCTTTGATTGTAGCCTCAATATTATTTGTTGAGTTTTTAAAATAATATGGGTTTATTAAAATCATTCGGCTACAATTTAAGAGTAAGTTCGGTAGATTGGAAGAGTTTAATACCTTAAAAAATGACGAGAAAAAACGTGCTTATATTCATACGCCGTTGAGGAGGCATTTAAAAAAGTTGTTGTTTTTATAAGTCATTACCATTGTGATGCTAAAACGCATGCATTTGTCAAAACAATCGCAGACGCTCACGATGTTATTCTTGCAAGCCCTGTTTATCACGGGTCTTATTCAGGGTGATTGAAGAATGCTCTTGATAATTTAGAGTATAATGCTTTTGGGATAAAGTTTTTGGTCATCTCTCTCATGACAATATAACCCAAAATGCGCACTGCCCTGTGTATATTTGGTACCAATTGTGCATACGCTTTATGGACAGGCGCTGCAATATCAAGTTGCTTCGGCTAAAGATGATTTTGCGTTTGAGAATGAAAACCGTACACGGAGACTTAGCAGCGTAAATGTACGGGCTTGCTGCGCACATCTTGCTGATAAAATGTACAATAAGGGTGGAGGATATGATCAAAAATGATAGGAAATACCGTTAGTTAGTCGTTGGTGGTACAGGAATATTGGCTCCCTTCGCCGGTTATTAGGGCTGAGCAACGTGATTATCGCAGCGCGTTTTCGTTTTCATCAATCCAAAATTGAGTTATTTCAGACAAGGGCTAAATATATACTTTGGAGATTATTATAAGCCATAGGCACAATTTTTAAAAGGGGTACCCCTATGGACGGGCTTGAAATATTGCATATTATGGGGGGCATTCGCCTGCACATGTATTTTCGTGTAGGTTGAGATTGAGCGGTTGGCCTTCTTACCGAAGCCTCTGCGTATTGTTCATGTTTTTGGTTCTAATGCAGAGGATAAAATAATCTCTGGATGTGCGCATCACAATAAGATTGATTCTACATCTGTAAAATTAGGTCGGAAAAGGCGATCATAGGGCCGACGGTGGTCAATGAGAAAAGTATTTATGATCATGAGATTTGTGAGAGCCGTATTGAGAAAGAGTTTGCGCAAAATCTCGATAATGACTCTGATGTAAGATTGTTTTTTAAACTGCCAAGAAATTTAAAAATAGCCACTCCCATTGGTTCTTATACGCCTGATTGGGCGGTTTTTTAGAGAGGGATGGCGAACAAAAGCTTTACTTTGTGCTGGAAACAAAAGGAACGAATAGCGATTTTGATTTGCGCCTTAAAGAAATGCTGAAGATTAAATGCGGCAAGGCGCATTTTACCGCTCTTGAAACTGGTGTGGTGTTTAACGAGGCACCGGTGATGAGTTGGCGCGATTCTAAGCGGGGATGGTGGTAGAGAGAGTGGTGGCTGTGGTAAGAGTGGGCGGCACGAATGACGCTGTCTTTAGTTGCGTACCGCCCCAAGCTAATTTTGTGCTTTGCGAAATTCGCTAAGGCTTTTGGACGTACCGCGTTTACCGCGTAATAAAATCTTATGAATATCATGCAGAAGGCACGCAGAAATGGGTGATTGCGTGTCTAGCTTCCCAATGCCGTAATTAGGTACAGCTACATAATGAGATAGCTCTTCAATATCATCAGTTACACTGATACTTTTTCTTTATTTTCAAACAATAATAGGTCAGATGGTAACGATTATGTCCTTTCTATCTAAGAAAAGAGTAGCACCGCTTGCGTATATGTACGAGTAAAAGTCAATCAACATTGGTCTGAGGTAAAAACCGTCAATTATTTCTAATACACCTAAGGATTTCATAGCTTGCTCTAACGGTTTATATAAAGCCGCCCTTTTAAAAGGTGGATTGGGTGGAAAATTTATTGGAATATAGGCTTTATGAATCTCTCGAACTAAGCTTTCTACTATGCAGGCCCTAAGGCGTGATTGCATATATGGTCGCATCTGTTGCTGCGTTGTGTAGGCAAAGATCCTAAACTAGGAAAGGAGGGCTGCTCTTTTGATTACAAAGGAAGAATACGGCTAATTACAAAGGAAGAATACGGCGCGTAAGTGCAGCAAAATGTATTTTGAGGAGCAGAGGGGTGAGGCATTTGATGTCCAGCGGGTAACGGATTAACTGGAGTATAAGTGGGTATTGCTAGGGCGGAGTTTTTGGTTAAGAATTGCACTTCGTACGCTATAAGCTCTCTGCATCCTTCATATAGGCGTTGGATCATCGCCCAATCAACGTAAAGGGGCTGTTTTGTCTTTAGCGTTTGTTTGGCTGCTTCTATAGTGCCGCTGGCTCTATCAGCCATTATGGTGATAATTTTCTCGTCCAAAGAATAGATCAATTGATTGCGTAATAGGGTATGTGTGCCTTTTTGACCGTGTCTTTTTTTTAAAGCAGCTGTTACCTCGTGGAAGGATTGGGTGTGTCTATATGATCAGCCTGCCAAAGAAAAGGAAGCGTTATTGCGATAGCCACCAATAGGAGTCCAGCGATAAAGGTGGCAGCAAACTGCAATGATATAAAAGAACCAAGGACGCCGACCAAAAAGCTTCCGACCGGCGTTCCAGCATAGCCTATCACTCGAAAAGCAGAATTAGCTCGCCCGAGAAGTTGCTTTGGTGTGAGGCGCTGCCTGAAGGCGGTAACACCAATAAACCATAAGCTTGCTCCAACGCCAGCAATAAAGGTGACGCCCCATACGACGACAGCACTTTTTGAAAAGGCTGGAATCAGCAACAAGACAACAGTTCCTAAACCGTCAGTGAGAACAGCTAGGCGCACCGGTGCATAACGTATACGCGGTGCAAATAGGGCACCTGCCATTGTTCCAAGCGCGTAGGCTGCAAACATCACGCCATATTGGCTGCTATGTAGGCCCAGATACCGACTGTCGGTAACGAAGAAGATGAATGAGGTTAGGAATGCTCCAAATACCACCGATAGAAAGAATGTGAGTAATGTAAGGGAGGTAAGATGCCGATTTGAAAAAATAAAATGAAAGCCGGCAATGATATAACGGAAAGTGATGTTTTCTTTATCAAGTGCTGGCGATGTCGGAACAGCACGGCGAGCGGTAAAAATCAATGCGATAAAAAGCACGATTAACAGGCCGAGAAATAGCAGGGTGCTATGCGCTAAAATGCTGCTTGTTATGACAGGGGCAAGAAAATAGGAGACCCCGAAATCTAAGAACAAGACAATAGAGTAGAAGGTCATCAATCGCTCTCCCTCCATGATAAGTGGTGGAATCGTCATTATATAAGCTTCGGCAGAAACGACGATGAATCCAGCAATGGTTGCATAGAAGAAAATTTGTTCGGCTGGAGTAATCTGTATCATAAGTAGTATGAACAGGACAATATGCAGTAGCATGAAGATGAAGAGAGCTGTGGTGGCAAGTTTTATTTTGTCGCAGCGATCAAGTAAAACGCCTGCAAGGATGCCGAAAATTGGCCACGCTAATGAGAAGAGACCTTGCGCCCAACTTACTCCGACTACGCCATATCCAGATTGTCTTGCTAATAGCGGGATGGCAGTGCGCAAAGCACCGCTGAGTAAGGCGAGCAGACTAACGGTTAGGCAAAAATAGCGTATGTTCTTGTTGGCAAAAAGCGTGAACATTCTGTTCTCCTTAAGATGCCACACAGGTTTCCGCTGGTCCATCAAGTACGGCGGTTGTATTCAGCATGTTTGCGACATAGCCGTCCAAGATATTCCTATCTGCCTGAGGTAGAAGAAAATACATAAGGTTGGAATACCATTGCCAACCACGCTGAGTCAGCTGGAGATCGTTATCACTTTCTGCGATGAGACCTGCACCTATGAGCTGTTGTAGGTTATTGTAAACGAAAGAGGGGAGTGCGGTCCAGTCAATTCTTTCTTTTTTGGCATAACCGTTATAAGGTAGCCTCATACACAAAGCCTTGGAGGCTTGTTGCTCTGCTGATACCCAATTGTAGTATACTTTGGATTTTCCTTTAAGTTGTATGTCGGTAATGTATCCGCTTCGACTGGGATTGGCTCGTGTGACGAGTGAGCTGGGAATCGACAGTGCTGACGCCCCAAAGCCAACGACATAATCGTCATGATAACCATGCAAATATTTGTGATAGCGGAAATAATTAGCTGAACTCGTTTTAGCGAGCGTTAGAGGAGTGTTATTGGCAATATTGATATAGGAATGCCCATTACACGGCGCATAGCCGCAGCTGCGCATAACGATATCGCTAAATAATCGAAGCATTTGTCGATGCTGTAGGCTGGACGGTTTTAGCCCTTTTTGTGCGTAAGACTTATGCAGTTGCGACGTGATAGCCAGATTGTTGATTGCATGAAGGTTGATGGTTTCAGGGTGAAGCTCGCTGGCTTGCTTCAAATCGTATAATAGTTCTTCGGCTTGCTAGCTGTGCATGCCATATAGTAGGTCGAAACCGACATGTCCAATTATCTCTTGTGACAAAGCCACGGTATTGTTGATTTGTTCACGTGTTGAGGTGAGGTTAAACAATGATCGGAAACGCTCAATGAAACTCTGTACACCGAAGTTCATCCGGTTAACGCCGATCTCACGGGCAGCATAAAGTTTATCACGTGTGACGCTCTTCGGTTCGCTTTCCAGTGTAAATTCGGTTAAGGAAGAGAGCTCAAATTCGGCATGCAATACTTTTCCGATGTGTCGGATATTATCTGCCGACAAAAGCGATGGTGTGCTGCCCCCTATATAGATGCTGCGGATGGGCCCTCTAAGCGAGCGAATGAAATTTCCTTTGGTTCTGATCTCTGTGGTAAGCGCTGACATATAAGATTCGATTTGTTTAACGTGCTTGTAGTCCCCTTTCTGAAAGGGACAAAAGGAACAGATGGTTTCACAAAAGGGAATATGCAAATAAAGAGAAATAGTATGCGCTTGTGGAATCTGCTTACTGTGCGCTAGTTTATTAAAGTCTAGGTAATCGTAAAATTCATTTGAAATAGTGCGAAATAACGGATATGTGAAGTTGTAAATCAGCTTGAGTTGATCGAATTTCACAAAAGGATGATCCACGAGTTGCATAGCTTATCTCCCCCAATTTCTTAACGCGCACTATATTATTGACGGGCGACTGGTGATCCAATTATCCGAGTGTATTACCAAAGATTTTCACGGAACATAATGAATCCTCCTTTTGTAGAAGTTATATGTATTATACATATAACTCATTATATGAACAGATGAGCTTGTTTAAGAGGCAATGGAAAGATAAAAAAATGTCTATTTATAAAAAAACTTTCTCTTGCAGTCTTATGGTCTGATATTGTAATTGGTATCCTGTTTTACGTGGTCGGGCTATGGATGCCTAGGGCGAGAAAAAGCAGGGTATTTTAATGGACGTGCGGGGCATCATTGTTATGTTGCTGGGACTTGGAATTTGCGTCTGGTTATGAGATATCATTAGCGCAAAAAGATGGTTTTAAAGGTAGAGATACATTTTTTAATATCCCTGTAAAACTTCGAGAAGAGATAGAGTTATCCTATTAGAAAACATATAAATATCCAGTGTGATAATATTATCGAATTACATGACATCATCACTCTTGCACGCCATTTTGATATACTACCTAAAATCTCATTGAGATTGTGCCATGTACTGGCAAACAGGGATAGATCGTGTTTTGGTATGACTGCGGCGAAGTTACGTGCCGCATTATCTTTGCTAGAATCCAATAGGATTAGGCTTAATGGGGTGCCTTTGCATGTGGGCTCTAATTTGAATTCGACTGAGTTAATAGTATCCACCTTAACTAAGGCTGGAAAGGATATTTACGCATTGAAGGATCAAAAAAGTTTTATCAGTCTAGGCGGGGGATATTCGACTTCCACAGCGTTCTGCGATGCCATGACGGTCAATGACGAATACCCTCGTAAAATTTATGAGGCATTGTCACAATTGGGTTGTGATTTACATAAGCTTACGGTAATTATTGAATCTAGGCGTATTATATCTGAAGATTATGGTTATTTATTTTCAAATATTAGCTCTATAAAAGAGCAGAATGGTACGAACTTAATTATAATCTGGGCTCTGGGGATGTGTACTCAATCTGCACAGTATCACGAGATCATAAGTCAAAGTATGTGAAAGAAACTGATACAAAATAGATTTTACGATGGTGGAAGACCGACGATAAAGGACGTTAGTTCAAAGGAAATTGATATTATTGTGTTCTCATATCCTGATTTTTTGGCTTTTTAGATATAAACAACACACCTCCTAGTGGGCTGGAGACTATCAGATGTTGGATCACGCATGGCGCAATTAGCAAAAAATCCTATCTATTGGATTTGGTATGCTCTACTGGATTCTCAACTCTAAATATTGTGTGTGAAGTGCAATGTCAAGCGGTGGGAATTGATATAAGTGCAGAGTTTGTACCATCCGCTCAGAACAAGGTTGATAGCTCTGTTATGCAGGCGATGGTTAAGTTTCATATTGGAAATGCTGAGCGTATGTCTTATCCTGAAAATACATTTACGCATATTATGGCGGGGTGAGTGTTTGTAAGCACTAGCTGTAAAGGCTACTCACCATCCTAGGGTGTTTACTTCTATGTGGATAATAATAGAGTTACAAAACTTGCTTCATAATATTAAAAGAAAAGTTGCCTTTCTTTTAATTAAGCATTGCTACAACCAAAAGGAAATTAAATATCTCGCCTTTATTATTCTCGCCAATGTTTGTTTATATATGATTATTTGAATCGGAATTAGGTTACGTACAATATGGTATTTCTCGCTGTTTTATATAAGGAGAAGGTTCGCACCGATGTATCGCGTGCAATATCAATTTTTTCACTATGGTGATAGGATAGCTTGTTGAGCGTAAAGTTCTTTTACCTTGATGGATCTTATAGTATTATTCAAAATATCAGTTGATAAATTTTTTTCGTGTCGTTTATGCATGGGCTGATACAATAAGAATAGGACTTGATTGTTTTTAAAGTTGGTATGTTATGGATGTAAAAAATGGTAAACAAACGAAAAGTAAGAATTTTAAACCTGTTTCTCGTTTTCTCAAAAGTTTACGTGGTGTGCACAATTGGGAACAAGTTTCACAATGGCTTGCTTTCCGTAAGGTAGAGGATATTGAATGTATTACGCCTGATCAAGCAGGGGTACCACGGGGCAAGATGATGCTTTCTAAAAAATTTACATCGGAAACATCATTGGCATTGCCTTCAGCAGTTTTTATGGCAACAATTTCAGGGGATTATCCGGAAGATGGTCATGGTTTTGAATATCCTAAAGCAGATGGTGATTTACGCCTTGAGCCTGATCTTTCTACGTTAAGCATTGTTCCATGGGAAGATGCTCCTACGGCACAGGTGATTTGTGATCTTGTGTATCAAAATGGTCAGGTTGTAGATTACACACCACGCAATGTTTTACGAACGGTGGTTCACTTTTACACAAAAATGGGTTTAAGCCCTGTTGTTTCACCAGAAATTGAGTTTTATTTGGTACAAAAAAATCCCGATCCTGATTATCCGTTAGTTCCACCGGTTGGTCGTTCTGGGCGTTCAATTGGTGGTGGACAGGGGTACTCCATTGCTGGTGTTAATGAATTTGATGATTTGATTGATGATATTTATCAATTTTCAGAGGCACAAGGATTGGAAATTGATACCCTCATTCATGAAGAAGGAGCAGGTCAGTTTGAAATTAATTTACGTCATGGTGATCCTATTGAGTTAGCGGATCAAGTTTTTATGTTTAAACGAACAATTCGTGAAGCAGCACTAAAACATAATATGTATGCAACTTTTATGGCAAAACCCATTCAAGGGCAGCCGGGTTCTGCTATGCATATTCACCAATCGGTTGTTGATAAGAAAACCGGTATGAATATTTTTACACAGGAAAATGGTGAAGAAAGTATCTGTTTTCGCCATTTTATTGGTGGATTGCAAAAACATATGCCAGGGGTACTTGTGATGCTTGCACCTTATGTGAATTCTTATCGACGTCTTGTCCCTGATAATTCGGCTCCTGTTAATTTGCGATGGGGATATGATAATCGTACTACAGCTTTTCGAGTTCCCCGTTCTGCTCCTCAAGCGCGGCGTGTTGAGAATAGACTTCCTTCATCAGATGCGAATCCTTATTTAGCCCTTGCAGCTTCTTTAGCGTGTGGTCTTATTGGTTTGCAACAAAAAATTGAGCCGGATGAGCCAGCGACAAATAATGTAAACGCTGATAATATTGAGTTGCCGCGTGGACTCATTGAGGCAGTCAATTTGTTTGAACAAGATACAGTGATACGTGCTATTTTAGGGGATGTGTTTGTCAGTACTTATGCTGCAATCAAACGCCAAGAGTTTGAAACTTTTATGGAAGTAATCAGTCCGTGGGAGCGTGAATATCTCCTGCTGAATGTTTAAATTTTATGACGATGATTGATTATAATTCAATTTCTCCAGGAATTTCTTGGTATGAGGATGCTTTAAGAGAACGTCCATCGTATCCTTCTTTTTGTGAAAACAGACAGTGTGATGTGGTCATTATTGGAGGCGGATTTACGGGTCTTTCGGCTGCTTATCATTTAGCCAAAGCTGGAGTAGATGTTGTTTTATTTGAAGCATCACGTTTTGGTGATGGTGCTTCAGGGCGCAATGGTGGACAGCTGGGAACAGGGCAACGGCAATGGGTAGAAACATTAGAAAAAAAGTATGGTTTTGAGCGGAGTAAGGCTCTGTTTGATTTGGCAGAAGAAGCTAAAAGAGATATTTTAGCTTTATGCGCAATGCCTAATTGTCCGTGTGATTTGATAGGAGGACAGCTTTCTGTAACTCATAAAAGGCGTGAGCTTCTCTCTTATCAACGGCATATTGAGGCGATGCAGCGTTATGGCTATCACGCGCTTACTTTTATGGATAAGGCTGAAACATTTGAGCGACTTGGATCAACTTTTTATTGTGGTGGTATTTATGATGCGGATACCGGTCATATAAATCCCTTAAAATTGATTATTGGGTTGGCAAAAAGAGCACAAGATGCTGGTGCTAAGCTTTATGAGAAGTCACAAGTAACGACCGTAAGGCGCAAGGGAGCACATTGGAAAGTAATAACAGAAAAAGGTAGTGTAACAGCAGAGCATGTTTTACTTGCAACAAATGGGTATAAACTTGGTCTGGAGCGTTTTATTGAAAAAAATATTGTTTCTATTCGCTCTTATATTGGAGCAACGGACCCATTACCAAAGCATAGTTCAATTCTTATAGGGGGGGAATCGGTTGATGATTCCCGTTTTATGGTTCGCTATTTTCGCAAAAGCATTGATAATCGTCTCTTATTTGGTGGTGTAGAAAGTTATGATAATAAGCATCCTCTAAATTTAGATGAACGTATAAAACGGCAAATTGTTGAAATTTATCCTCAATTACATTCTATCAATTTAAGCCATCGGTGGGGAGCAACGGTTGCCATCACAGTTGAACGCATGCCCTATGTTCGCCAAATTTTTTCAAGGATGACTTATTGTGGTGGTTATTCAGGGCATGGCGTTATGCTGGCTCCTTTCGTGGGAAAATTATACGCAGAATGGTTAACTGGAAAATATGAACGTTTTTCCTATTTCCAAGACTTAAAGATTTCATCTTTTCCGGGGGGAAGAGTTTTGCGTTATCCGCTTATATTTTTAGCAATGCGTTGGTTTTCTTTATTGGATCGCCTTTAATGTAAACATTGCTTGAAATGAAGAAAATTAATGGCTTATTTAGTATCTGTCTGCTTTAATGATGAAAGCTTTTATAAGTGATATGGGATTTCATAATCGAATAGAAAAATAAACAAGTTCATGGTGCGTAAAATTATTCCAGTTTCTTCCTTTGATTGTATTGTTTTTGGTGGCAATGGTGATCTGGCGTTGCGCAAGCTTTTGCCGGCTTTGTATCATTGTCAGTGTGCTGGGCAATTCAGTGAGCCAACACGTATTATTGGGGTTTCGCGCACTTCCTTAAGTTGTGAAGAATATCAAAATTTTGTCCGCATTTCTTTAGAAAAACATATCCATCCAAAAGATCTAAATTCAACAGAACTCAATCGTTTTCTTGCACGTTTAACTTACGTTTCTGTTGATGTTACCTCAAATCGAGGGTGGGAGGATTTAGCCCTTCTTCTGTCACAAGATTCAGCGGATGTTCGAGCTTTTTATTTGGCTGTTGGTTCGTCACTTTTTGCTGATATTGCGATGAAGTTGGAAAAAAATGATTTGGTGACACCACAAACACGGATTATCATTGAAAAACCAATTGGTTGCGATGTAAAAACAGCGGTTTCACTTAATGATGTATTTGCAAGCGCCTTTAATGAAGAACAGATCTTTCGTATTGATCATTATCTTGGGAAGGAAACTGTTCAAAATTTAATGGCATTGCGGTTTGTTAATACACTTTATGAACCGCTATGGAACTCCAATTATATTGATCATGTTCAAATAACCGTTGCTGAATCTTTAGGGTTAGAGGGCCGTACAGAATATTATGAAAGCACTGGTGCTCTACGCGATATGGTTCAAAACCATATGCTACAATTACTTTGTTTGGTTGCGATGGAAATACCATTTACCAACAGTGCTAATGCTGTGCGCGATGAAAAACTTAAAGTTTTACATTCTTTAACACCGCTTGATGTCCATAATGTAGGGCAGCATACTGTACGTGGGCAGTATCTTTCTGGTCTATCAAATGGTATATCGGTAGAGTCTTATTTTGATGATCTGGGAAGAGTGAGTAAGAGTGAAACATTTGTAGCACTTAAGGTTAAGATTGATAACTGGCGTTGGGCTAATACGCCTTTTTATTTACGAACAGGTAAGCGCATGTTCACGCGAATGTCTGAAATTGTTGTGGTTTTTAAACCTATTCCTCATAATATTTTTAATGTGGATTTAGATGAAATTTTTTCTAATCGGCTTGTAATTCGTCTCCAACCTGATGAAGGTGTAAAACAATGGTTGATGATTAAGGATCCAAGTTATGGCGGTATGCGATTTCGTCACATTCCATTAGACATGAGTTTTGCTTCCGCATTTTCTGAACGTAATCCTGATGCTTATGAACGTTTATTAATGGATGTTATTCGTGGAGATCAAACACTGTTTATGCGTCGTGATGAAGTTGAGGCTGCTTGGCGTTGGATTGATCCAATCATTGAGGGATGGGAAGCAATAAAACAGCCTGTTCACAGTTATAACGCTGGTTCGTGGGGGCCGTCTGCTTCGATGAGCCTCATGGAACGTGATGGGCGTATATGGAACAATTTAGTTTAGAGCAATAAGTATGTATAGAATGAATATTGACCGTTTAGATTTTGAAACCCCTCAGACTTTAGCCTTGGCATTAGCAGATCGAGTAGCCGCAGAGCTTAGTGTATCTGTTCTTGAGCGCAAGAGAGCAGTTTTAGCGGTGTCTGGTGGTAAAACACCAGAATTGTTTTTTCATTATTTGTCAAAAGCGGATATTGATTGGCAAAATATTATTATCACTTTGGTCGATGAACGTTTTGTCCCTACACACGATGAACGTTCAAATGAACATATGGTACGGTGTCATTTGTTACAAAATTTTGCCGAAAAAGCACGTTTTGTAGGGCTTTATCATAAAGCAATTACTGCTGAACTTGCTGCTTTTTCAGCGGCGAGTCGTGTTAATACTTTGCCTAAACCCTTTGATGTTGTTGTTTTAGGAATGGGGGAGGATGGACATACAGCTTCCTTTTTTCCTGATGCTGATCGTTTAAAGCAAGCGCTTGATCTTCGAACGCAAGCACTTGTTTTACCCCTTCATGCCAAGAGCGCTGTTGAGCCAAGACTCTCACTAACTTTGCCAGTTATTATGCAATCTCGTTGCGTTATTCTCCATTTCGAAGGTTTTCAGAAACGCGATTGTTTTGAAGAAGCTTGTCAAGACGGGTCTGAAATAGAAATGCCTATTCGGGCAATTCTGCGTAATTCCCCTCATCTCGTTCAGGTTTATTGGTCGCCTGCAGAAAATGAAATAAGTGAATCAAAATATGTGACACAAAGTGAATAAAACGTAATCTCTCTCAATGAATGAGGGGAAGAAACAATGAAAGGGGGAGAGAAATATGGCACTTTCCAAGACAATTGCCACAGTTACACGAAGAATTTATGAACGTTCTCGATCAACACGAGAAATTTACTTAGATCGTATTGCGAAAGCACAAGTTCATCGCCCCAAACGGAGTTTTTTAGGATGTGCCAATCAGGCTCATGGGTTTGCTGCTTGTGGTGCAATAGATAAAGAGCGTTTGAAGGGAAATATCGTTGGGAATATTGGCATTATCACGGCATATAACGATATACTTTCAGCACATCAACCTTTTGAAAAATTTCCTCACTTAATTAAAGAGTCGGCCCGTATGGTTGGTGGTGTTGCACAGGTTGCAGGTGGTGTTCCCGCGATGTGCGATGGTGTTACGCAGGGAAATGCGGGGATGGAGCTTTCCCTTTTTTCGCGTGAAGTAATTGCAATGGCAACAGCTATAAGCTTATCACACGATGTCTTTGATGCAGCATTGTATCTTGGGGTGTGTGATAAAATTGTGCCAGGTTTATTGATTGGTGCCCTAACATTTGGTCATTTACCAGGAATTTTTATAGCTGCTGGTCCTATGACAAGTGGTCAAGGTAATGATGAAAAAGCGAAGATACGTCAACTTTACGCGGAAAATAAAATAGATCGTCAAACACTTCTAGCATCAGAAGCACGTTCTTATCATGGACCAGGAACATGTACATTTTATGGAACAGCTAACTCTAATCAGGTGATACTGGAGATGATGGGGCTTCATATGCCGGGAGCTTCTTTTATTAATGCGAATACACCGTTGCGTGATGCTTTAACAAAAGAAGCCACGAAACGTGTACTTGAAATGACAGATCTTGGTGATCATTATAGTCCACTTGGTATGATCATTGATGAGCGTTCTTTTGTGAATGCCATTGTAGGATTAAATGCAACAGGAGGTTCTACCAATCATGCGATTCATTTGATTGCTATGGCTGCTGTTTGCGGTATTAAATTGACATGGCATGATATTGCAGAAATTTCATCCGTTGTGCCTCTTTTAGCGCGCATTTATCCTAACGGTTTAGCAGATATTAATCATTTTTACGCTGCGGGGGGAATGGGATTTATTATTCGCGAGCTTATCGAGGCAGGTTTGGTACATGAAGATGTTTCTACGGTTTTTGGTAAAGATCTCAATGCTTATGCAATTGAAGCAAAGCTTTCTGCTGATGGTCATGTGGTGCGTGAAGCGGCTCTTAAGGAAAGTGGTGATCATAAGGTGTTAGCGGGGTGGAGAAAGCCATTTCAGCTTGATGGTGGTCTTCGTGTTTTATCAGGAGATTTGGGAACAGCTATTATAAAAGTTTCCTCTGTTAAACCAGAGTATTGGCAGATTAAAGCACCAGTCTTTGTTTTTAATGATCAAGAGGAACTACAAAAATCTTTTAAATCTGGAGTGTTGCATAATAAAGACTTTATCGCTGTCATTCGCTATCAAGGACCAAAAGCCAATGGTATGCCAGAGCTTCATAAATTAACGACCATTTTAGGCGTTTTACAAGATCGCGGTCAAAAGGTAGCATTGATAACCGATGGGCGTATGTCAGGAGCGTCAGGAAAAATTCCTGCTGCTCTCCATGTGACACCAGAAGCAGTGGATAATGGCCCCATTGCACGTTTGCAGGATGGTGATATTGTTTTTCTTGATGCTCATGAGGGTAAATTAACTCTTTTGGAGGATTTAGCAAAATTTAACGCGCGAAAAATCATACCTCCGGATCTTTCAAAAAACGAACATGGTGTTGGACGCGAACTTTTTCATGTTTTTCGTCAATCCGTTAATCGTGCAGATCAAGGGGCATCTGTTTTTATGACATGAAAAATGCAAAAATAAATAAGCTGAATCATATACAATGAAACCATATACAAGGAATTGTTACAATTTTTAGAATTTTGGTATCGGCAGATTGTGTGATCGCGCGGCGGCTTTGAGTGTATTAACCATAAGCATGGCAATTGTCATTGGTCCAACGCCTCCTGGAACAGGGGTGATCGCAGCAGCTTTTTCTTTTACGTTTTCAAAATCGACATCACCAACAAGACGTGTTTTCCCTATACCTTTTTCTGGTGCAGCAACGCGGTTAATACCGACATCAATAACAATTGCACCATCTTTTATCCAGTCTTTTTTAATCATTTGTGGGCGGCCTACAGCTGCTACTAGAATATCAGCGCTTCGACACACATCATCAAGGTCACGGGTACGACTATGGGCAATTGTCACAGTGGCATTGGCTGCTGTTAAAAGGGCAGCCATAGGTTTTCCAACAATATTAGAGCGTCCAACAACGACAGCATCAAGTCCAGATAAGTCTCGTCCACAGTGTTGTTCAATCATCATCATGGCACCAGCTGGAGTGCAGGGAATAATTGCATCTTCAAGTGCATTTGCCGCGAGTTTTCCTACATTAATATAATGAAAACCATCAACATCTTTTTGGAAAGCAACGGCTTGTGTTATGCGATTTGTATTCATATGAGCAGGGAGAGGCAGCTGTACCAAAATACCATGAATTTTGGGATCAGAATTTAATGTTGCAATAAGTTGAAGGAGTTCTTTTTCTTGCGTTTCTTTGGAAACGACATGTTTGATTGAAAGAAACCCACATTCTTCGGCTTTTTTATTTTTTGAGGTGACATATACTTGACTTGCAGGATCATCTCCAACGATAATAACAGCGATACTAGGTTGTATATTATAGTGATGGCGGAGCTTTGCTGTTTCGGCCTTAACTTTCACAATAATCTCTTCAGCAAGTTTTTTTCCGTCGATAATATTATTCATTCAGAGATCCTTTCGGTAAGGCTGTTTGTTTTTTTTTGTAAAGCATTTTCTAATAATACGATAGAGTTTTATAGCAATATTCATATGAGAACAGTAAGAATGGTTTTATAATGTTGTGGATTTATAGTTTTGAAGACTTTTAAATAATTGCTTTATAAAGAAGCAGCAACATTGCTGTTTGAATAAATTTTGGATAAAGAACAAAAATAATGAAGATACAAAGTGGATATAGTGAATTATAGGGTTATAAAAACTTTTTATGATCATTTAAGTTTGTTTTTAATCTGTTATAGGGGGATAAGTATAGAGGGATAATGTGCGCATCAGAATAATAAAATTTTTGAGCGGAGTTTTTATTACAATTATCTTTTTATTTGGAGTGGGGATTCTCGTTTTACCTTATCTTATTTCTACAGATGCGATTCGTATTCGTTTAGCGCAGGATTTAAGTGCATGGACGGGTTACAATGTGCAATTGCGTGATCCACCGCGGTTACATCTTTTTCCTTATCCTAAAGCATTTCTTTCTGGCGTTACTTTAACATCAAAAATGGATGATGTTGCGCCATTAATGGAAGCTGAATCAATAGAAGTTGATCTTTCTGTCGTCGATCTTCTTTGGGGACATATTTCTTTTTCAGAGACGCGGATTATGCGTCCTCAATTTGTTATGGAAAAGCCTGTTAAAACAATAGCAGATTTTTTTGATCGGTTTTCTCGCTCACAAGGTGCATTAGGGGTGGCAATACGTAATACGCGTGAAATATTAAAACATAATCCTGAGCATCCAGAGATAGAGCACCTTTTAAAACAACCTTTTGGACGGATTGTCATTAAAAATGGTGTTCTTGTGTATCACGATAGTTTTTCAGGAGTAGCAGAAAAAATAACAGGATTAAATGCAACTTTAGATTGGCCGGAATCAACTCAGGAAGTACGGTTACGTGCAGATGCGCGTTGGCGCGGAGAGTTTACAAAATTATCACTTGATGCTTCTCAAGCATTACTGCTTCTTGCTGGAGGCAAAAGTCATATTAGGGCAAGTCTCAATTCTGTACGTGGGGGAATAACTTTTACAGGAAAGGCTCGATTATCTGAATATTATATTTTTGACGGAAAAGTGTCAATGCGTTCTCCTGGATGGAATCAGACATTGTCTTGGGTTGGTGGAAATCAGTTTTGGGGACATAAATTAAAAATACCCATTGTATGGGAATCTCATTTTTTAGCGCAGCCAATGCATATCCAAATGAACAATGTTACATTTACGATGGGGAAAGCCAATGCGCGAGGAGCTTTAAAACTCGATTTTCAAGATTATGTACCAAATGTCATGGGCTCTTTAGCCTTTGATAATCTAGACCTTAGCCTCTTGGGTTCAATGTTTTTTTCAGGTAAAAAGAAAAATGCCTGCTTTGACATGAGAACTTTTGATTGTATTGGCGTGGATAT
This sequence comes from Bartonella sp. AP19HLJMH, assembly GCF_042196245.1. NCBI lineage: Bacteria > Pseudomonadati > Pseudomonadota > Alphaproteobacteria > Hyphomicrobiales > Bartonellaceae > Bartonella > Bartonella sp. AP19HLJMH. Next base: position 312,715 of record NZ_JBHIPX010000001.1, on the reverse strand, counting down.
ACGACTTTCTGCGCCACAAGCTAAAATAGGAAATATTTCACTCACAAATTTAGCTGCTGCAATACAAATAAGAGATGGTCATGGTATTTTTGATCTTGGACATGCGAATATTTTTGGTGGATCTGTGCAAAGTAATATTGAAGTTACCTCAGCTGGACAGAAAGTGCGTATTGGAGGAAATATTTCAGGTGCTTCTATTGATATGCAGGAGACTTTAGAAATCTTGGGATTTATTCCATTTATACAAAGCAAAACGAATTTTACTGCAACGGTACGAACACTTGCTGATTCTTGGCCAGAAATTTTTACGAAAATGCAGGGTGAGTTAACACTGAAGATGTCTTCTGGTCGGCTATTAGGGTATGATCTGAATGAATTACAAACAAGACTTTCAAATAAACAACAATTTCTTTTAATGAATAATGATACTTTTTCAACAACATTTGATCACTGGGATATTCAGACAAGCTTTTCAGAAGGTATGATGAAGGTAACAGAGTCATTAATGCGTACAGCAGACTTGAGCTTATCCATTCAAGGAACCATTGCAACTGCTATTGCGCAAGGGAAGGAAAATGAACTGATATTACAGGCACAACTACGCAAAAACTATAGATCAGAAACTTTATGTAAAGATGTCCAATGTCTTGCTAATAGCCTTGCATGGCCTTTTACATTTTCTCTAAGCTCTAAAGGACAAAATCATGGTGATTTTTGGGTTACAAAAGATATTAACGCAGATTGAGTATCGTTTTTCATCTGTATAATATTCTATCCTATAATGGTAATTCGTCTTTTTGCAACTTAAAATTGTCTTTTAAATTTAAATCAGAGCTCCCATTATCGGAAGATTCTCTCATTTTAAATCCGTTCGTCGTGAAGCAGTAAAAACCATCCTCACCGTCATAATAAGTGAGGTTGGTATAGATAAATGACTGAAGAGAGGAATAAAAAACCTTCTTATGGAATCTTTCAAATACAAGAGATTCATAATATCGGTGCTAATCTTATAAAAATTGCTAAAAAACATTAAAATTTTAAGGAGGATGTTGGCCAGTGCTTATTGAATCGCAGAAGAAATACCATAGCCATCTTTGGTAATTGTATGCTTCCCGTCGGCTCCAACAGAACCAATTCCCACTGTAATCAAAATAAAGGCTAAGAGGGTTGTAATCGTAATAATTGTAGCTTTTTTAGCAGACATATTTTTCCTCCACGGATGCATCAATGACTGAATGCAAAGATGAATGGTGCATTATTTAAACTTTTATGAAAGCAGAATCACTTAAGGATCTATAAGTTCCTATTATTATCTCATAAAGCTAAAAAAACTCTATAATTCTTTAATATATTATAGTTCTATAGATATAATTTTTTCTTTTTGCTATATATTTTTCTTCATTTTCTCGATGACGATAGTGAGCATTGGCAAAATTTTTATGCGCATAAATTATAAACTTAAAAGATTATTTATCCGACAGACATTGGCTTTGAATGAAGAAATAAAGATAGAGGGGGCACAAGCTTCTTATCTTATGCATGTTTTGCGTATGAAAGAAGGAGCAGAAATTTTACTTTTTAATGGACAGGATGGTGAGTGGCTTGCTAAACTTATCACTGTTAAGAAAAAATTTGTTGTGGTTCAGCTTATCCATCAAGAAAGATTACAAACGACGCATTCCAATCTTATTTATTGCTTTGCTCCACTCAAAAATGCGCGGTTGGATTATATGGTGCAGAAAGCTGTTGAAATGGGGGTATCGATTTTGCAGCCTGTTATAACGCATCATACGCAGGTTACGCGTATCAATATGGCGCGTATGGAAGCCAATGTTATTGAAGCTTCTGAACAGTGTGGAATTTTATCTCTTCCTGAATGCGTATCGGCTCTATCATTAGCAGAACTTTTAGCACAGTGGGATGAGACACAGCCTTTATTCTTTTGTGATGAAGAGCATAAATCGCATAATCCATTACCTTCTTTTAAAAAGCGTGACGTTACAACACCTGGTATTCTTATTGGACCGGAAGGTGGCTTTAGTGAAGAAGAGCGGAGCTTTTTAAAAAAACATCCTTTTGTGGTTCCAATATCACTAGGTCCGCGTATTTTACGCGCTGATACTGCCGCTGTTGCTGCTTTGGCTCTTCTTAATGCTACCGTGGGGGATTGGGCAATGGATTGAGAAATCTGTAAAATCATTCTAAACAATTTATTTAAGATGATGATACCAATTATAGGATACGGTAAGTTATGGCGCTTGATATAACTGATGAAAGTGAAATTTATAACTTAGATTCTTTGGTTAGCTATTTCCAAGGGGGGTATAAAGCAGAAGATGATTGGCGCATTGGTACAGAACATGAAAAATTTCCGTTTTATAGAGATGGTTTTCACCCTGTTCCTTATGAAGGAGAGAGGGGAATCCGAGCGCTTTTAGAGAGGATGCAAAGCGCCTTAGGATGGAAACCTATTTTAGATGAAGAGAATATTATTGGGCTCGTAGGATCAGTTGATCAGGGAGCCATTTCTTTGGAACCTGGGGGACAATTTGAATTATCTGGTGCACCATTAAAATCAGTAAGCCATACATATTACGAGTTGATGGAGCATTTAACTCTTCTCAAAAAAATTGCAGAACCATTAGGTATAGGTTTTTTAGGTCTTGGAGCTAGTCCAAAGTGGACTTTAGCTGAAACGCCGCGAATGCCTAAATCACGTTATCAGATTATGACTGATTATATGCCTAAAGTGGGGTATAATGGTCTTAATATGATGTATCGCACATCAACAGTTCAGGTTAATCTTGATTTTTCATCTGAAAGTGATATGCGGCGAAAAATGCAAGTATCCATGAAGTTACAGTCCATTGCAACGGCATTATTTGCAAGTTCGCCCTTTACAGAAGGGCGCCCAAATGGCTTTTTATCGTGGCGTTCTGAAATTTGGCGTAATACGGATAATCAGAGGACAGGCGTTCTGCCCTTTGTATTTTCTGAGCGTTTTGGTTTTGCTGATTATGTTGAATGGGCCCTTGATGTTCCAATGTATTTTGTTGTGCGTGATGGTCGTTATTATGATTGTACACACATAACGTTTCGTCAGTTTATGAATGGAGCATTAAAAGGACAAGTTGCAAATTCAATTCCAAACATGGGAGATTGGATTAATCACTTATCAACGTTATTTCCTGAAGTCCGCTTAAAAAGATTTTTAGAAATGAGGGGAGCTGATTGTGGTTCTTGGAAGCGCATTTGTGCGTTGTCGGCTTTTTGGGTTGGGCTTCTTTATGATAGGGAAGCACTTAATGAGGCAGAGGCTTTGACAAAAGATTGGTGTTTTGAAGAAGTTTTAGAGTTGCGCCAACGCGTTCCTAAAGAAGGGTTAAGAACTCCTTTTCGTCAAACTATTCTTTTAGAGTTAGCACGTCAAGCTCTCGCTATTGCTCGCAAAGGCTTAAAAAATCGCAAACAGTATGATACGAATGGTTTTGATGAAACAAATTTTCTTAATCCTCTAGAAGAGGTTGTTGCAATGGGGCAAACAGATGCTGAAAAATTTTTGTCCCATTACTATTCTATTTGGAATGAGTCGGTAGAACCTTTATTTTTAGAATGTGCCTATTAAATTTGAAGCAAAGATACTTCCTACTTTTTTAAAAATGCATATCACCGTGGTGGTTCATTCACTCATTTTCTCTAGAGAGCATATCCTACCTTGCTTTTAACATTTCTCATAACGGAAAGGATACAATACAAAAATCTCTTGGGCAGTGTGATTTTTATACCCAATAATATCACGATATTTCCGTAATCGTAATGTTGTCCCTTTGTACTAAAGATAGTTCATAAGAGATAAAGCTTATTATCAAACATTTTTTATTCACTTGGCTAAGCCTACTTATGAATAGGTCTGAAAATTATATTTTTTACTTTTAAAAGGGATAAAAAATATAATTTGCGGCTAATAGTCAATTATTATAATTCAATATACGATGCTTATATGAAAGAGTATTTTATTATACAAAAATTACGATATCAATCTTTCAGTGCGCTAAAAAGACAGTAGAAAAAATACCGATAGATCTATGTATGTATAACTCAATTTTATTTTTATAAAAAAAGAAATATATTATGTAAATAGATAGAAATAAAGATTATTATATATAATGAATGTGTTAATTACATCATTAAATATTGATAAATAAAAAATATTATCTTCATAGAGTTATATGAAATTATAAGCTATTCATAGATAAGAAATAACTATTTGTATGCAAAGGGGTATTATATTAAAATACTATTATTCTTGATAAAGAGGCACGAGATAAAGAGATTGAGCTTGTAACGAATGAGTGTTTGAATACGCACAAAAATTCAAAAAAGCACAACATTTCTATAGCAGAATAATCTTTATCAGTATGAGCGCAACTTATTATAGGCAATTAATTATCCCCATACATTGTAAATCTGCTGTAAGACTGCTTTTAATGCTTTAAACTGTACTATTCATAAAATTTATAATATTTGTAGGCTTAAAGCCTCTCATTTTAATCATATATCCTCAGTCTTTTCCATTGTTTTCATTATCTAGAAATTTGTAATCGTCTTTGTTATGCTCTCACTAGGATAAGCAGCTTTAAAATGTGCTCGTCCTTCATCCGTAATGGCATCACGCCTCTGTAAACCAGATGTTTTTCTTTCCTTTATTGAATTTGCAAACAAATGGGATTGTTTTTCATCATGAACAGTTACAGAGATTCAACGTTTTTATAAAGATACCGTGGAAAGCATTGACCTGTATCTATTGCATCTAGATTAGGCAAATTCTTAGCTATCAATACAGAAAAAACGCTTCGTGCTCCTATGCCTGTAATTTGTATCATCCTATTTTCAACTTTTTGTCCTATCAGGACTATACGAGGCATTTGGTAAATTCCATCGTTGAGATTCCGATTATAATAAAACCACTGTTGCGTAAAAGGATGATATGAACTCTGAGTGAGGCATGCCTCTTCAAATTCAAAAACCTTTCCTCTTATTAGTTCTTGCGTAACATTATAACTCCAACTTATCTTTTTTATATCTAAAGTGACAAAATTATCTATAGCACGTGCACGTGTTGTTCGATCAGCATATGAATAGGTATCGTTAAAACGTTTTACTGCGCTATTATAAAAAGCAATCATATTATTTATATTTTCTGCTCAAGCTCCGCCCTCCAATGTTACGGCAACTCTTGCATTAAGATGTTTCATAAGAGGTCTTTCTACTCCTTTCTTATACATTTTTACTCATACGCCAGCCCTGCTTGTGACGTGCAAGCAAATGATTTTGATTGATTCAAGATAAACAGGTTTGAAATGAGAGAATCTTACGTTATTCGGGACTCTCATTTAATATGCAAAACAGTAAATTATGATTATAAATCAACATGTTGTATTTCAAAGCCTTTTTATGATTATAAAAAGAGTTTTGAAAAATAAAAAAGCTTTCATTGAGAGCAAAGAAAGAATGTATAAAAAGTATTTTCAATAAAATAATTATATTTGAAGTGCTGATCAAAGCTATTGAGAGTGCAGTCCATAAAATGAGCAGAAGTAGCTTGTTGGTGTATTTTCTAGAAAAATCATGAATGTTCGATTGTTAATTCATCCTTGCTTGGAAAGCTCGCTTCAGTTCAAATAGAAAAAGAGAGAGGTAAGGAGATTTATAGGATAAGATATGCTGGAATTATTCAGTATTAAGATGCAATGAATGCTGCTTATATTTCTCTTTTTTAACTATTTTATGAGAGTGAAAATTTAAATAATAAGAAAATAATTTTATTTATTTTCTTTAAACAGTTATTAGTAGATAAAAAATTCTCTTTTAATCTATAAATTAAAAAAATAATGATTTTGTAAAAGCCTTGTAAGCTTTATAGGTTAATTTTAAATATCATGCATTGATTTTGAATTATGCAGATTATTTATGTCAACCATAATAATAGTGAGCATAGACAATGACATTTAATTTTTTCGTCAATTTATTTCTATTTGTTATTTTTTTATTGTTGGTTTTTCAAAGTAAGAAAATGCAATGGAGTCTTTCACTACGTGTTATGCTATGGCTTATCCTTGGCTTGATTTTTGGAAGTGTTTTGCAGTTTATTTATGGAGAGGGTGAAAGCACTTTATTGAAATCCGTTGAATGGTTTAACATTGTCGGTGAGGGCTATATTTTATTGTTGCAAATGATTGTTATGCCACTGGTTTTTATCTCTATCGTTTCAGCAGTTGCTCATTTACATTCTGTTTATGCTGTCGGAAAGATGAGTATAATAACAATTTCAATATTGCTTTTTACAACGGCTCTTTCAGCATTGGTTGGTGTGCTTGTGGTTAATTTTTTTGGATTAACAACCGATGGTTTGGTGCATGAAGGGCAAAATGTTTCTGCTCTTCTTGAAGGTCATATTTCTAAACTTGGAGATATGAATATACCAAAGATGATTTTGTCTATGATTCCTAAAAATCCATTTGCTGAGTTGAGTGGAGCTAAACGTACGTCAATTATTAGTGTTGTGATTTTTGCGTCATTTTTAGGTGCATCGGTTCTTCTTTTAAAGAAAGATGAGCCAGAAAAAGGAGAAAAAGCGCTTTTATTTATTCAAGTGGCACAAGCTTGGATTATGCGGTTAGTCCGTATTGTGATTGCTTTGACGCCTTATGGTATTTTTGCACTTATGACGAAAGTAGGAGCAATATCGCGTATTGCAGATATTTTAAATTTACTGGTTTTTATTATTGCTTCTTATGTCGGTATTATTTTAATTTTTGGAATTCATGGTGTATTGCTTGGTATTTCTGGGATTAATCCCTTTCGTTTTTTCAAAAAGGTTTTACCAGTTTTAACATTTGCTTTTAGCAGTCGTTCAAGTGCTGCAAGTATTCCTTTGAATATTGAAGCGCAAACACAGTGGATAGGTGTACCACAATCCATTGCGAGTTTTGCAGCTTCTTTTGGGGCAACAATTGGACAAAATGGTTGTGCTGGTCTTTATCCAGCGATGCTTGCGACCATGATTGCACCCTCTATGGGTATTAATCCTCTTGATCCTACTTGGATTGCTACGCTTATTGGTGTTGTAACGTTGAGTTCTATTGGTGTTGCTGGTGTGGGGGGAGGTGCTATTTTCGCTGCATTGATTGTGTTACCAATTATGGGGCTTCCTGTTACTTTGGTTGCTGTACTTATCTCTATTGAACCGCTAATTGATATGGGACGGACTGCTCTAAACGTGAGCGATTCAATGATAGCTGGAACGGTCACCAGTCAAATATTACGGACAACAGATAAAAGTATTTTTAAAAAATAATTTTAGATTATATTTTTTGGGGCTGTAAAACATCTGTAAGAGATATTTGCGCTGAACCAGGTTGTAGCGGTTTTTGTTGATTGGGATGAGGAGCCCAACCAGAGAGCCAGATGAAAGAAAAATGTGCACGAATACGTCCATCAGGATCACTAAATCGTTGTGCATAGATTTCAGCTGCGCGGAGAAAAAAACGTTTGGATACAGGGCGTCGTGAACGATTGATGAGTGCATTTTGCATTCCCATAGCTTTAAGATCGTGCATAAGGTCAAACATTGTATTATAACGTATTGTGATATCTTCAACGTCTGCTACAGGCAGGGCAAAGCCAACACGCTGTAAAAGAGCGCCTGCATCACGAATGTCGGCAAAAGGGTAGATTCTAGGGCTTGCTCCATCATAAATTTCACTTTCAGCTTGCAGCAGGCTTTCGCGCAATTCTCTTAATGTACCAGCTCCTGCCATAACAGCAAGAAATAAGCCATCTGGTTTAAGGGTATTTTTTATCTGGCTTAGAACACCAGGGGTATCATTGGTCAATTGTAATGAAAGAAGTGAAACAATAAGGTCACAGTAACTTTGAGGTAAATCAAGAAATTCTCGATGACGTAAATGAAATTTTTTATCATGGCTTTGATAAAGCGTATCGGTCTCAATGCGTTCTATGGAACAAACTTTTCCAGATTTCATTAAAGCTTGCGCAGCAAGGTCTGTATGGCTGTGTAAATCGAGAGCTAATGTAAAGAGGCGATCAACAGTGCTAAGGCGTTTATAGAGATCTTCTGCCATGTGAGAGAGTAAAAAGTCACATCCTTTTTTTGCTTTTTGAAAGGCACGTTTTCGGAATTGTTCAATGCGGTTATGATCAAAAATTAAAGGATGCGACATATTGTAGAACACTTTCGATCTATGAAAGAATATATTTTGAAAAGGTTCATTATTTGTGCAAGCTCTGTCAAGTTTATAATATGAAAGAAATAAATTTATAGAAGGTAAGAGTTTTTAAAGGAATTAAAATTATAAATTGAGGAAATACAAAGGAACTTTTGTTCTGAGGGAAACTTGTAAAAGCCTAAATTTATAATGTTGTATTTTCGAGAAGCGGCGTTAAATAGTGGGGATATACTAAGTAAGTTCGTTGAACGCTTGAAAACGATGCTTTATCCACCAATTTGTCCTGGATGTAAGCAAAATGTTTCTACTTATGGTACGATTTGCTCCGAATGTTGGAAAGATCTTCAATTTATCACGAAACCTTATTGTCCTGTTATGGGGACTCCTTTTGTTTGTGATATGGGGGATGGTTTTCTTAGTGGTGAAGCACTCCGTAACTCCCATCCTTTTTCACGTGTTCGCTCAGTCATTGTTCATAAAGGGCTTGCACGAACTTTAGTAACGCGCTTAAAATATGGTGATCATATAGAATTGGCATCATTTATGGCCAATTGGATGATGTTTGCTGGACGCGAGGTTATTGATGATTGTGATGTTATTATTCCCATTCCATTGCATTTTCGTCGTTTTTGGGAGAGGCGTTATAATCAATCTGCTGAGCTTGCACGTTATATTGCAGCATCACAAAAAAAGCTTTTAAAACCGAGTTGGCTTGTTCGTTGTCGGCATACCCGTCCGCAGGTTAGTCTTTCTTCGAGAGAGAGAAAACTTAACGTAAAAAATGCTTTTAAGGTTTCGCATAAAGTTAAAAAATATCTCAAAGGATGTTCTGTTTTGCTGATTGATGATGTATTTACAACGGGTGCAACAGTTACAGCAGCAGCTGCTGCATTAAAAGATGCAGGTGCACGACAGGTTGATGTGCTAACATTTTCGCGTGTTCTCAAAGAAGATTCTATTTTTCCCTCTTCTTAAGAGGAATTTAAAATGAATATTATTAAAAAATATTGGAGGATAATACTATGAAAGAGGTAATAATTTATACACGCCCTAACTGTCCTTATTGTACAAAAGCACGTGATTTGCTTAATAAAAAAGGCGTAAAGTATACAGATATTGATGCTTCCACATCCCTTCGCCAAGAAATGGTACAGCGTGCAAATGGACGTAATACATTTCCACAAATTTTCATAGATGATTATCACGTTGGCGGTTGTGATGATCTTTATGCTTTAGAAGCTGAGGGAAAGCTCAATTCTTTATTACAAGGCATATAATATTTGTAAATTACATATTCTTAAGACCGTTTTGCAAGAAGGAGATAGTTAACGCCCATGTCTTTTGAGCGATTCCAGCTGTCGTTTAATGGGTTATAAGTAATACCTATCTCATCAATGACAGTCAGAGCGTTTTTTGATAAGAAGTTTTTAAGTTCTAGAGGTTTTAGGAATTTTTTATAATCATGGGTTCCTTTAGGAAGCCAACGTAGAATATATTCAGCGCCTACAATAGCAAGCCCCCATGCTTTCCATGTGCGGTTGAGTGTTGAGACAAACATCAACCCTTGTGGTTTCAGCATTTTTGCTGTAGCTTCTATGAAGAGATTAACGTCAGCGACATGTTCAACAACTTCCATATTAAGGATGATATCAAATTTCTCTCCTTCGTTGGCAAGTACTTCTGCTGTCGTCGTGCGGTAATCAATGGAAAGGTCATTTTGGGCTGCATGAATTTTTGCGACTTCAATATTTGTTTGTGCAGCATCAACGCCTACAACCATAGCACCAAGACGTGCCATTGGTTCAGATAACAAGCCTCCTCCACAGCCAATATCAAGAATTTTCAAATTGTGAAAGGGCGTAAGTGAAGAAGGGTCACGATTAAACTCTAAACAGATTTTTTCTCTGATGTAAGCAAGGCGTGTTGGGTTAAATTGGTGAAGAGGTCGAAATTTTCCTTGTGGATTCCACCATTCTGTAGCAATACGTGAAAAGTGATCAATTTCACTTTGATCAATAGTTGTCGGCGTTTTATCTATCATTTTGCTTTCCTTTTATTTTTAATGATCAGGTCAAGTAGATTTTATACAAAGTCAAGAGAAATTAATATAATCATAATGAAACTTGCACAAATGATAGATATTCGCTATGTCGAGAAAATGGTTAGTTGATACAGCATCTAATTCTCATTACTGTTTGAGATAAGAGATGTAAAGGTAAGAGTGTTATTAATGGCGCGCATTGTCATGAAATTTGGTGGAACATCTGTAGCAAACATGGAATGTATTCATAATGTTGCAAGGCATGTCAAAAGAGAGGTTGATGCAGGCAATGAGGTAGCCGTTGTCGTATCTGCGATGGCTGGTAAAACAAATGAACTTGTTCAGTGGACAAGTGATGCTTCCTCTATGCATAGAGATGCTCGTGAATATGATGTTGTGGTTGCTTCTGGTGAACAGGTTACGTCAGGTTTGTTGGCTTTGACACTTCGAGAAATGGGGGTGAATGCACGTTCATGGCTTGGTTGGCAAATTCCTATTCATACAGACAATGCGCATGGCCGTGCACGTATTACTAATATTGATGGATCTTTTTTAATCGAGTGTTTTCAGGAAGGTCAGGTTGCCGTTATTGCTGGTTTTCAGGGGTTATCTCCGGATAACCGGATTTCTACCTTAGGGCGTGGGGGATCAGATACAAGTGCTGTTGCTATAGCCGCTGCTGTACAAGCTGATCGCTGTGATATTTATACGGATGTGGATGGTGTTTATACAACGGATCCACGTATAGAGCCGAAAGCGCGTCGTTTACCAAAAGTAGCTTTTGAAGAAATGCTAGAAATGGCTTCTCTTGGTGCAAAGGTTTTACAGGTTCGTTCTGTTGAATTGGCAATGGTTCATAAGGTTCGTACCTTTGTGCGTTCAAGTTTTGAGGATCCTGATGCGTTAGGCATGGAGGATCCAATGAGTTCTTCTGGAACACTTATTTGCGATGAGGATGAAATTGTGGAACAACAAAATGTTACTGGTATTGCTTTTGCTAAGGATGAAGCACAAATTTCCCTTCGTCGACTTGCCGATCGTCCAGGGATTTCGGCAGCAATTTTTGGTCCCTTGGCTGAAGAAAGCATTAATGTTGATATGATTGTGCAAAATATTTCTGAAGATGGCTCAAAAACTGATATGACTTTTACTGTACCATCATCAGATGTAGAAAAAGCCGTTACACTTCTTGAAAAGAATCGCAAAGAAATTGGATTTGATGTTCTCCAGTTTGAAAGCGATCTCGCCAAGGTATCTGTGATTGGTATTGGAATGCGTAGCCATGCAGGTGTTGCCGCTACAGCATTTAAGGCTTTGGCTGAAAAGGGTATTAACATTCAAGCAATTACGACCTCAGAAATTAAAATTTCTATTTTGATTGATAGTGCTTACACTGAACTTGCGGTTAGAACATTACATGCTGTTTATGCACTTGATAAGGGATAAGTATTTTTTAGTTTCAACAGAGTTTCAATAACGTAAAGCTTTAATATATATTAATAATTTTTGTTAAGGATATTTATATTTTTAATTTAAATGGAATATTTAATACAGCAGGACTCTCTCATTTTAAACTTGTTCATGATGAATTTAAAATGGTCACTTATACATTACAAGAGAAAGATGTTTGGGTAAAAAACGGTTTAAGAAGGGATATAAAATATGCCGTCTATAAACGTTTTAGAGCCTATAGAGAGGGATGGAGAAGTCTTTACGATAAGCCTTAATAGAACTAAGGAACAATGCACTGCGTTTATTCAAAAGATGCATGTTACATGAGGGACAGCCTCGTGAATACAGATTTAATATTATAAATCTTAGAGAAATTAGAGCTCATTAGATTAGTGACGGAATTACCAAAATAGAATTGATGATGTATTTTCTAGAGATGTTTAGTTTGTTATCAAATGATTGTTTATGACTTTATGTATATCTTGAAAATTTAATTTTTTCCATATTACGAGGCAATAAAAAAATATATCTCTATAGATAATATTTATGTTGCACTATAAGTTATAAAATTACCATGTCTTATGCGTTTATAGCTTTTTCAGAAGTACTTTTCATAAAATCATGTAAATATAGATCAAAATTAATGATAATGTTATAGTGTGTTGCTTTTATGATTTTATTACTTAAATTTTTTTCATGTCTATTTCTTTTTTTTGAATTATGATTAAGATTTTCAAAGTTTTTGATACCTCCATATGTTTTTTAGGTTAACTTTCTTCCCTTAACTACTCTATTATAAGTATTTTCTGTGTCATACTGCCAATCACACATGAAATACATTCTTTCGTTTTTGCAGTATATTGTGCTAGTTTCTTATCATGTTTACATATTTTGCAAATGGTGGTCTTTGTAAGTAAAGCTCTTCTTGTGAGAAATATAGCCATATTATTTTACTCTTCTTGTATTTTATGTGGCGTTGTATAAATTCGAAAGTCTCGGAAATATTGCTTTTTAAATTATCTATGAAGAGTATTTTATGGTATCAAGAAATATAGAGTGAGCTCTTTAAACAAAAAGAAAATAAATATCAAATAAGAGCGGGAAAAGGGGAGAACAACGATATACATGCTCTATTTTTCCACCAATCATATGTTTTAGAATAGTCTAAATGACTAGGGTTTTCTTTTTTTCCGCGAGTTAATTACGTAAACTAGAGTGCTCCCTATGGAAGCATGCTTCAAGTTTAATTCTTTCATGGAGTGAGACAAGCGATGTGTCGATGATAAAAAACGGGAATATTTTTCCACTCCATTGTCAATCTAGTAGTGATGTTATGACGTTGTTATTCCAAATAAATCTTTTGTTTTTTGTTACCTGTATCAATATCTAATGTCAGTGCAGATGCATATTTGATGGTATATTGAGACGGATAAGGGGCCTACGAGCAACTCCTGTTTTTGTATACCAGATAGGAATAAGGATGTTGCGTATACCTGGTGGGGTAATTTCTGAAATGGAGATAAAACCTAATTGGGTGAGATGAAGCCATAAAAGTGAAAACCAACTTCCATTTTACAACTTCCTTTTAATTCTGCTTTACAATTTTCAAAGGTATTGACAGCAATATCTTTTAAATAATGGATATTACACATTGGTTCACGTTTTTGTTTATTTGCGTTATTTAAATCTATATGCCTTTCACGTAAAACAAAACGCTATTATAGAGCCAATTTACGCGCTTGTTTTGAAAAAATATCTCTCTCCCCAAGCCCCCACATTATGGCGCCTGTGGATGGCGTAACGTAAAGTTTATGGGGGACCACCATCTCCTTTACTTAGATCAAAGGTGTCAGCTGGTCGTCATCATTTAATTTTTAGTTTTCCTGTTGAACAGCGCTTATATGGATATGATGAAGCATTCTTATTTCTTTCTTCAAATAATCCATACTTCTCCTCGGCTTGTGACGTGTAAGAGAATAGTCTTGATTGATTCATCATGTACAGATTTGAAATGAGGAAATCATACGATATTTAGACTCCATTCAAGATTTATAATGATAAATCAAATATTTTTTATCCAAAAATAATGTGCTTTTAAGAAGATAAAAATTAAAGTTATTTAGAATACCGCAATAAAATCAGTAACGAGGAGGGTGGTTTATTGGAAAAAAATAAACCATGGAATTACTTAACTGATTATTGAATTTTGCTTATTCTTATCTGTTTCGTATGATTAAACATAAGATATTGATTTATAATAATTAATTTTTTCTTTATAGTGAATAATAGTCCCGACGAAAGGCAGCTTTTCTGAAACCACGAAGCCTTTCATATTGAAACAATTAAAATCATTTTTGTGCACACCATGAGTGGAGCTGGTGCATGAGTAAAAGAATATTGAAGAAAGGAATAAAAATATCTCTTATAAGTCTTCTTAAGAGTCAAAGGTGTTGTAACATTAGAGGCTCGTAAATAGTATGATGATGTTAGTTTTCTCCTTCATAAGTGTAAAGATGAGGCGAGACAACAGCTTTTACATTAAATATCGTCCGAACCCAACAAATGAGCGAAATCGCTTTTTAAAAGTTCTGCATAAAAATGTATTTTCAGTTAGTTTGTTAGGAACTATGAGAAATTCCTTTATTGCGCTTAATATAAATAAATCCATATCCCAGACCGATAAGGGCAGATAAACCTGAGCCACAAAGGACCCCAATTTTTGCCGCATCAAGCAGAATAATATCTTTAAAAGCGAGCATTGAAACAAAAATAGACATTGTAAAGCCAATTCCTGCTAAAAAACCAATGAGTAAAACGCCTGTCCAGGTCATATGAGGGGGGAGGCGGCATAGCCCTGATTTTACAGCTATATAACTGGCAGTGATAATACCAAGAGGCTTACCGATGAAAAGACCAATGACAACACCCAAAACAATCAAGAATGATTTGTCAGAAGAAAGATCAAAGTTTGCAAAACTTACTCCTGCATTTGCGAAGGCAAAAACTGGCATGATACCGTATGCAACCCATGGATGCAATGCTTTTTGAACACGTGTTACTGGGGCGATCATGGCCCGTTGTCCTTTGCGCATCTTTTTCAATGCTGTTGAAATATGATGCAGATCTGTTTTTGTATTTTTTTCTTGAAGAATTTGCATAGCGTTACTGAGCATGGTGAGTGGCGCTACAAGAGTACGGGTAGGAAGAACGGGAGTCATCATCCCTAAGATTACGCCAGCAAGCGATGGGTGAACGCCTGTTACCATTAAACCCCACCAAATGATTGCACCAGGTAAAATGTAAAGCCATGCTGATGCAAGCCCGATCCACTGAAAAAATAGTACCAAAGCAATACCCGCTCCTGCAATCATTAAACCGCTAGGATCAATGTTTGTTGAGTAGAAAAAAGCAATAATAAGAACAGCGATAATATCGTCAATAATTGCTAATGATAGAAGAATAATATGAAGATTAGAAGGAATTTTTTTCCCTAGAAGAGCAAGAATACCTAGAGCAAAGGCAATATCTGTTGCTGTTGGCACAGCCCAACCGCGGATATGTCCCTCGTTAAAATTGAAGATAAAGTAAATAATTGCAGGAACACAAACGCCCCCTATTGCAGCAACAATTGGTAAGATTGCTTGTTTAAAATCGGCAAGAGCCCCTTCATGAATTTCGCGTCGAATTTCCATTCCTGCGACGAGAAAGAAAATGGTCATAAGGGCATCATTAACCCAGAAATGTAAATCCCATGAAAGAGTGAAATGACCCAAATTAAAGCCAAGAGGTGTATGCCAAAAAGATTCATAGAAAGCAGCATATTTAGAATTGGCAAAAATAAGTGCAGAAGCAGCAGCTAATAAAAGAACAACACCACTAAGAGCTTCAATATGGAGAAAACGCTCGATAGCAGAAAGCGCTTGATTAGTGACACGAGAAGCGCGATTAGGCAGGCGATTTGAAGATAAATCAGACATGAACAACTCCAAGCATCGTCAATTTTAGATTCTATACTCTCTGTATAAATGACTTTGTATGATACCTTCTGTATCATACAAAAGAAAAAAGAGGAATAAAGTTCTTAATTTATAGACAAGATCATCATGTTTAAAGCACAAAATGTTTAACGCGACGCTTCATTTTTAATAGTGAGATGTACTTTGCTTAAAGCCTTAGATAGATCATTTTGTAGAGCAGATTCGAGATCAACTATTGCGAGACCTTTATTATCTTTTGCTTTAATTTTAACGATCAATGTTTGTGGATTTTTAGCAAATTCTCCTAAGGATTTTGAAATTTTTTCTGCTTCGTCATGATTTTTTAGCAGAATTTTTGGGGTCTGCGTCATCATTAGATAGAAATCGTCATAAAGTTCCTTTTTTAGATCATGTTGGCTGTCATTAAGATTTTGCGCAAGATAAGAAAAAAGCTTATCAATGAAACCTGCATCCGTATATTGTATATCAATTTCATTGATGCCAAGGTCTTGAGACGCAGCAATCATTATATTTTTCTGACCAGAAAAAAGCTTTTCATCAACATCAATAACCTTAGCCGAGATGTTCCCAGATCCAACGTTTTTCATATTGAAAGACATTGTATCAAGAAAGAGCATACGTTTTTTTTCATCGTAAGAAATATCAATTTTTCCTGAAACATTAAAGCGCTCAAAGTTCAGATTTTTGAAGAACTCTAAGTCTTTTTCATTCATTTTTTTAGGTAAAACGGAAAGGTTATTGAGAGAAAGAAAAAGCTTTTTAGGGATAGGTTGTTTCCACAAACTTGGTTTGAATTGGAATGATTCGAGCGTTGCTTTCAACTGCGGTATATCAACGGTGATATTATCAACTTTGGCATCCGCTGAGGTAATGGCGAGCAGTATGTTTAGAAGAAGACCATTTTGTGCTACTTTTTCAGCGATTTTATTATTCTCTTTTCTTGCATTAAGATAAGCTTTGATTAATTTTTCAGGAGTTTGCTCAAGCGGTTTCATCTTTAAACCAGATGTTTTAAACTGCCCAAGGAAGAAAGAGCTGTTTTTTTCTGCTTCTTCAAAAATATCGACACTTATATTATTCAAAGAAATGGGGCCAGTAACGGTTTTACCTTGATTGAGAGCATTGTTTTTTCCAAAAATGATAGAGTAGGCATAGTTGATGTCGATATCATGGGCTTTTATTGTATTACTTTTAGCCATAAGTTGCATCTGTTTGGCACCATTTGCTACGATCGTTTTAAGATCCATATTTTTGATACTAACTGAATGGATATGGTTATTTCTAAAATCAGAAAGCTGGAAATTCTTGATTTCAACCGTTTCTGTTCGGTTATTTTTATTTTCTATAGAAAGTTGTATATTGGGAGCAATAATTGAGGAAAGCTCAATACGCATCATTGATTGTAAAAGACGTGATGTTATCGTTCTATCTTTTTCTTTTAAGGATACATTCCGAAGGGAAATTTGGGGAATTTGCACATGAATATTATTATACTTTAAATCAACATTATAAAATGTAAAAGTTCCGGGAATAAAGGAAAGAGGAGGACGGGCAGAAATGGCACCAATTTTAAGTGATGTACCAGCTGGAACAGGTATTGTCACATTCTTCAAATTGATTTTACCTAGAATGCTTACTTCAGATGTTTCGGCTTTTATGGAATGACGGGCTATTTCTTTTCTTACAAAACCGTCAAGATAGGGTTTTGCAATATAAAATCCACCAACAATTATAATTGCCAAGATAGCAACAAATCCAATAATGCAAGTGAGCCAATATCTGAGGTTACTTTGATACCCACTATTAAGATTGACCATTCTTTCTTCTTTCATTTTTATCACTCTTTGAATTGAGAGTGAAGATAAATTCTTTTAAGCAACGACAAAGGTTTAAATATAGCGTGTACCAGTTTCAACAATTATCTACTCTCTATATTAGAGTTATTCTCATCTTTTTTGCAATATAGCTTTATCAACTTTTATCAATTTTCTTTGGGTTCAGCACTTTATAGAAAAGCACGCATAATAAGGAGAGGCAAGTTTATGCGCATCATAATTTTTTATCACTTTAAAATTATCCTAAAATATTTCGATGTCTGCTTTTATCTTGCTGCTGTTTATAGGAATATTTAAAACATAAAAAATATGTTCTTGTTCATTATAATTTAATGGGGAGAGGTAAGTGTTATGACAGAAAATCAAATAATGGCTTTTTCGATCATTGGTCTCATGATGGTTGTTTTTATTTGGGATCGATTTCGTTATGATCTTGTTGCTATTTGTACTTTATTAATAGCTTGTGCCCTTGGTCTTGTCAGTCCGAAGGAAGCTTTTAGCGGTTTTAGTAATGATATCGTTATTATCGTGGGGAGTGTGTTTGTTGTCAGTACGGCTGTATCTCGCTCTGGTATAATGGAATTTATTATTCAACGGATATGGCCAGACGTGAAATCGGTGCGTCTTCAATTAGCGTTTTTGGTTCTTTCTGTTGTCGTATTATCAATGTTTGTTAAAAACATTGGTGCTTTGGCGATTATGCTTCCGATAGCTTTTCAGTTTGCACGTCGTTCTCAGGTTTCTCCTTCTGTCTTTTTGATGCCCATGGCCTTTGGTTCTTTGTTGGGGGGGCTTATGACACAGATAGGAACATCTCCCAATGTTGTTATTTCAGCGATGCAAGAACGTTTAGCAGGAACACCTTTTACTATGTTTGATTTTACACCAGTTGGTGCGGTTGTTGCGACGGCTGGTGTTGTATATTTGGTTCTTTTTTATTGGCTTTTGCCTGTGCGTGTGCGTTCAGGTGTATCATTTGATGATGCCATTGATATTCGTAATTATGTTGCAGAAGTACATATTCCAATAAATTCACCGATTGTGGGAAAAAATATTGTTGATTTGGTTAAGCCATCAAGTGGTGATGTTATGGTGATTCAAATCATCAGAAACAAAGTATCTATTTCACCATTACCAGATTTTGTTTTGTCTGAAAATGATATTATTTTGCTGGAAGGATCACATACAGGGTTAGATAGCGTGATGAATTCTGCTCGTTTAGAGTTTTCTAAGGGGCGAACTATTGTTGCAGGTGATAAGGACAGTGATATTGATATTATTGAAGCAGTCATTACCCATAATTCACCTCTTATCGGTATTAGTGCGAAAGAGTTTTCCTTATTTGATCGCTATAATGTAAATTTGCTTGCGTTAAGTCGTCAACATGAAAGGGTGCGGGGAAGACTTGATGATATTATTTTCCATCTTGGAGATGTGATTGTTTTGCAAGGACAGGATGCAGTTATTCCAAATTTATTAAGAGAATTGAAATGCTTGCCCCTAGCAAAACGAAATATTGTGTTTGGAAATTTACGACATGGTTTCATCTCTTTAGCTGTTTTATTTATAGCAATTATTTTTACAGCTTTTCATATTGTTCCAGTTGCTTTTTCTTTCTTTTCTGCTGCTGCTGCAATGGTGATCTTTCGTGTTTTGCCCGCGCGTGATCTGTATCAGGCATTAGAAGGCTCAATATTAGTGCTATTAGCGGCTCTTATTCCAGTGAGTGAAGCGTTAGAGAAAACAGGATGTACGGATCTCATTGGTCAATGGCTGAGCCAATTGGCAATATTTTTCCCGCCATCCGGTGCTTTAGCGCTTATGTTGGTGACAGCTATGTTGGTTACGCCATTTTTGAATAATGCAGCAACAGTGATGATGGTAGCACCAATTGCGTCAAGTTTTGCTCATTCCCTTCATTATAAGCCTGAAGCTTTTTTGATGGCTGTTGCAATTGGTGCGGGCTGTGAGTTTCTTACACCTATTGGACATCAAAGTAATATGCTCGTGATGGCGCCAGGAGGATATCGTTTTAGTGATTATCCACGTTTAGGTGCTCCATTGGCGGTGTTGATCGTTATTATTGCTGTTCCAATGCTTATGTGGGTTTGGCCTTTACAATAGGATATTTTTAGAAACTTTAAGAATCAATTATAAAAGGTTGTTAATCGTATGAAGATAAGTTGAAGGGATATACTTTATATAAAGAGCTTTAACTGAAGATTTGGAATTATACCACACTGTAATCATGGCGCTTCGGTATTTTTGATACAGATAAAAATTTATCTATTTGGTTTTAGTAGATATTCATGGAAATTTACTGTTTATTCAAGTTTTTTCAAGAATTGGTTTTTCTATTATAATTGTATAATCCAATACAACCAACGATTGCGGTTGAAGACTTTAAAAGATTATTCCTCTATATAATGGAGAGAAAGTTCGCTTGAGATGATAGGCAATCATGATAAATATTAAGGCAGTGAATTTTTCATAATATGTAAAAGCTGTAATGTGAACAAACAGGGTGCTTACATCATTTTCGATTAAGACTGTTGCAAAAATCTGATTGAATTGGCTACATGTTGATTTAAAATAAATAAACGAGCAATTTAAAGATTTTTAGTTAATTAGGGCTACCATCTTTATCCATTTATGCGTAAAAGCACAGGTGAAGTAACTTTTTTCAAGGTATGATATATGTCGTATGATAGTTTTATTGCTGAAGTGAATGCAGAATTTCGTCAGGAAAAGGCGCTTGCTTTTTGGAGACGGTATGGTTTTTCAATTATTGGAGCGGCTGTTCTTTTTATATTCATGATAGTTGCTTATCAAGTTTATCATCATACACAAATAAAGAAAGCTGGTTATATTGGTGATGCATTTGTAAAGAGTCTTGATCTTGCGGATACACGTGATTTTGATAAAGCGATAAAGCAATTAGAAACTGTTAAAACCTCTCATTTTGGGGGGTATCCTTTTCTTGCTCGTTTACGTGAGGCTTCTTTACTCATGGAGAAAGGTGATATTATTAAGTCAGTGGAGATCTTTGATTCTGTTGCAGCGGATGAGAAAGCACCGCAGATTTTGCAGAAAGTTGCAAAAATTCGGGCGGCTTATATTCTGGTTGATACAGGGACATTAGCTGATGTTGAAAAGCGCATCAAAGATATGGCAAGTGATACCGATCCTATGCGTATGTCTGCAAGAGAAGCTTTAGGCTTAGCTGCTTATAAGGCGGATAAAATGGATGAGGCGGTTTATTATTTTAAGAAAATTTCTGAAGAAGGTTCTTTGGGTTTAAAAATAACAGATCGGGCTCGAATGATGCTTGAGCTTATACAAGCTGAGGGCAAGGCAAATAAGGAATAAATCGATGAGCCTTACCATTGCTATCGTTGGTCGTCCCAATGTTGGGAAGTCAACACTATTTAATCGTTTGGTTGGGCAAAAATTGGCTTTGGTTGATGATAAGCCTGGTGTAACACGTGATCGGCGTATTCATGCGGCAAAACTTCAAGATCTACGTTTTGATGTGATTGATACGGCTGGGCTGGAAGAAGCAGGTGATCATACACTTGAGGGGCGTATGCGTTCTCATACAAAAGTTGCAATTGATGAAGCGGATCTTATTTTATTTGTATTTGATGCAAAGAGCGGAATAACACCAAGTGATTTAAATTTTTCTTCATTGGTTCGCAAATCAGGAAAGCCAATTGTGCTTGTTGCCAATAAGTCTGAGTCAAGAGCGGCAACAGGAGGAGAGTATGAGGCGTGGTCATTAGGTTTGGGAGAGCCATGCCCAATATCGGCTGAACATGGTTTGGGACTTAGTGATCTGCGTGATGCAATTATAGATGCTGTTGGGTCAGAGCATGTTTTTGGCAACAACAAAGAAGAAGATAGAATGATACAACCTGCATCTGTTGGTGATGATGTAAAGGATTTGGAAGAAGAGGAGCTTATTTACGATGAAAGTAAGCCCATTAGGATTGCAATTGCGGGGCGTCCCAATACAGGAAAATCCACTCTTATCAATAGTATGTTGAAACAAGAGCGATTGTTAACAGGACCAGAAGCAGGACTCACGCGTGATTCTATTTCTGTAGATTGGGAATGGCGTGGTCGTCATATTAAACTTTTTGATACTGCAGGTTTACGTCGAAAGTCGAGAATTCAAGAAAAATTAGAAAAACTATCTGTTGCAGATACTTTGCGTGCTATTCGTTTTGCAGAAGTGGTGGTCATTGTTTTTGATGCAACGATACCTTTTGAAAAGCAGGATTTACAAATTGCTGATCTTGTGATTCGTGAAGGGCGTGTTCCAGTTATTGCTTTCAATAAGTGGGATCTTATTGAAAACAGTCAGACCACATTGATTGATTTGCATGAAAAATGTGCGCGATTTCTTCCTCAAGTTCGTGGTTTGAGAGCTGTTCCTTTATCAGGACAATATGGTCAAGGGTTTGATAAACTGATGGAAAATATCATGATGATGCACCGTGTATGGAATCGTCGCATTTCGACGGCTAAATTGAACCAATGGCTTGGAACTGTTGTGGCACATCATCCACCTCCTGCGGTTTCTGGACGTCGACTTAAGGTTAAATACATCACACAGGTTAAGACACGTCCTCCTGGATTTATGATTTCCTGCTCGCGCCCCAAAAGTATGCCTCAGTCGTATTTGCGTTATCTTGTCAATGGGTTACGTGAAACATTTGATATGTCTGGTATACCCGTTCGCATATCATTACGAGCCTCTGATAATCCTTTTGCGACACGTTCCAAGAAGAAATGATAACTCTTTAATTTTTTAAGTGAATGAAATCTATACTTAAGAATCTTAAAAATAAGTTTTTTAAATGATCGTTCTTTTCATAAAAGAAAAAGTTTTATTTGCTAAAGTTTTAATTTTATTGATAATCATTTATCATGAGCGCTATTGAATAGAGTTCTCTCATCTTGATAAAGATCATTTATTTGCATGTCATGAGAAGAGTTTAATAGGGAGTATTTAAGAAAGAGTACATAATCCTCTTAATGGGTTATTAAAGTGCAAGAATAGATGCAATATGAGGGTAGGGGAATGTAATTATGATGCTTGTTTGAAAAGCAGCATTAGATTATCGTTTCATAAAAATAAAGCTTATGAATAAGCGCTTTTGCTTACGATAGTTTGTCTGAATAAAAAGCAAAAATATTTGCTGAATCTACGGATATTCAATTGTAAAGAGCGAAATTCAAAAAAGTGGATTAAAATTGTATAAAGTAGTATGGTGATCTTATTTAAAATTTATTGTGTTCTATTGGCTTGACCTATTTGAAATTTTAGATTTATTAATATCTCGTATTTAAAGAAACCTCTCTTAATACCCTCAAGCTCATTGAGTGATGGGTTCTGTGATGGCATATGTAAAATACTTTGCGAATAGGATCATATAAAAACCATTGATTATTATCATTTTCATAAAATAAAAAGTGCAAGTTTATTTGAATAAAAGGAACAAAAAACGCTCTCATACTGTTTTTAGCTTTCTATGTTCTCTTTCAAAACTAGGACTGATATAACATTGGGAGTCGGAAAATAAGATGGTATTGGTTTACACCTTTTGTTAAGTGTAAAAATGGTTGTTCTATGAGTTTTATATTATTCACGTGAACTTTTCGTTATACATTCACGGGTGCTGTCGTGAAATCGGTTTAGGTGCTTGGAATATCTTTTTAAGAAAGCATGTAAATTGAAAAATACGTTATTTCTGCAATAAAATTTATACGATAATTTGTGATAGATTTCTTTTAGTATCTTGACGAATAAATTCGGGAACAATATGATGCACACGGTTTTATGAAATGTATTCTTACGTTGCTTTTTAATTAAGGAGCCAATGATGGCGATGGGCGAGAAACCCGTTATGAGCCGTAAGGAGGCTGAAGAGGAAAAGCAAGGAGAGTGTCTTCATTCAGAGGATTTGGAATGTCGTAGTAGGAACTTAAGCGTAGCTTTAGTGCGCAAGCAAGCATTAAAGAAGCGGGAGCATAGGAATAAGCGGGAAAAATCACAAGGAAGGATGGCAGGTGCAATTAAGCTTTCCAGTGAGTTTCTGGCAAGTATTATAGTTGGTATTGTTTTGGGGTTGGGGTTTGATAAGTTAGCAGGTTCATGGCCTTGGGGATTGGTATTTTTTCTCTTCTTTGGATTTGCTGCTGGTGTATTGAGTATTCTTCGGTCTGTGGGGTATGTTTCCTCCAGTCAATTAGGAAAAAAAGGCGTATTGCGCCAAGATAAACAAAATAAAGGGGCCAATGAGAGGTCCGATAAATGAGGTTGAAGTGACAGCGCACGCTCCAGATCCTATTCATCAGTTTGAGGTTTTAAGGCTGATTAAGATTTCCATAGGAAATATGGATTTATCGTTTACAAATGTATCATTGTTTACAGTTCTCACGGTTGTTGTAACTTCTATTTTTCTCTTTATTTCATCATCGAGTCGTGGATTGGTTCCAACGCGGATGCAGTCTCTTTCGGAAATGGCATATGAATTTGTAGCATCGACTCTGCGGGAATCATCTGGTGTGCAGGGAATGCAGTTTTTTCCTTTAGTTTTTTCTCTGTTTACTTTTATTTTGGTTGCTAACTTTATTGGTCTCTTTCCTTATTTTTATACGGTTACGTCTCAAATCATGATCACGTTTTCGTTAGCAATGGTGGTAATTTTGACGGTGATTGGTTATGGCTTTTATAAGCATGGGGTCAGTTTTTTGAAACTGTTCGTTCCCAGTGGAGTTCCTGTTGTGGTTTTACCTCTGGTGACAATGATTGAGGTTATTTCTTTTCTCTCCCGTCCAATTAGTCTTTCTCTTCGTCTTTTTGCGAATATGCTTGCTGGTCATATTACGCTTAAAGTGTTTTCTGGGTTTGTTGTTTCAATGATTGGGGTAGGAATCGTAGGTGTGGGTGGTTCGATTTTACCGCTTATTATGACTGTAGCAATTACTGCTCTTGAGTTTTTGGTCGCATTTCTTCAGGCTTACGTCTTTACGGTTTTAACTTGTATGTATCTTAATGATGCAATTCATCCAGGACATTAATAGAACTGGCGGTTTTCCGTCGAATAATGCAATTTCGCTTTAAAGGAGAATAACATGGAAATGGTGCTTGCAGCAAAATATATTGGCGCTGGTCTTGCTTGCTTTGGTATGGCTGGAACAGCTTTAGGACTTGGTAATATTTTTGGTAGCTATCTTTCTGGTGCATTACGAAATCCATCAGCAGCAGATAGTCAGTTTGGACGTCTCGTCTTTGGTTTTGCTGTAACAGAAGCTTTGGGAATTTTTTCATTGCTCATTGCTTTATTACTTCTTTTTGGGGTTTAATCATTATCAAAAGGGTATATCTGTTCTTGCATGAGGAAAGATTTACCCTTTTAGGCTCTTAACTAGAGAGATGCCAGAGAGATGTTTGTCAGTTATCATCGGTTATAGAGGGCTTTAATAAGCTATTTAAAGGATGAAAGAAGATGTTTGTTTCAAGCGCTTATGCACAGAACACTGAAACGTCGATAGAACATATTAAAAAGGTAGCAGAGCATGCAAATCGTGTGTTTCCGCCTTTTGATTTTGTGCATTTTGGTTCGCATTTTTTCTGGTTGGCAATTTCTTTCGGACTGTTTTATCTTTTTATCTCCCGTGTAATTGTACCACGTATTGGCGGTGTTATTGAAACACGGCGAGATCGAATCGCATCTGATTTAGATCAGGCAATGCGCATGAAGCAAGAAGCAGACATTGTTGTTGAAACTTATGAGCGGAAATTAGCAGAAGCGCGTTTGAACGCGCAGGCTATAGCGCAGGTAGCTAGTGAAGAATTAAAAGAAAAGGCAGAGCTTGAACGGAAAGAAATTGAAGAGAGTCTAGAGAAAAAACTCGCAGATGCTGAAAAACAGATAGCAAAAATTCGGGATAAAGCGATGCAAAATGTTGGTTCTATCGCTGAAGAAGTAGCTCTTGAAATTGTGAAAAAATTGATTGACGTTGATATCAGCAAAGAGGCTGTTCGTTCAGTTGTTAAAACTGCGGATTATTGAGGAAGACAAAGATGACTGATACTTTTTGGGCATTTGTTGGGTTAGTTCTTTTTTTGGCTCTTTTAGTCTATTTCCAAATTCCACAGAGGGTTATACACCATCTTGATGCGCGCGCGAAACGTATCAAAGATGAACTGGATGAGGCTCTGCGTCTTCGTGAAGAGGCACAGGAAATATTGGCTGAATATCAACGCAAACATGCAGAAGCAGAAAAAGATGCGCAAGAAATTATTGCAGCAGCAAAGCATGAAGTTGAATCTGTTATTGCTGAGGCCCGTGCAAAAGCAGAAGAATATGTAAAAAACCGCAATAAATTGGCAGAACAAAAAATTGCCCAAGCAGAAGCGGATGCAATACGCATGGTTTCTTCATCGGCGATTGATTTGGCAATTTCTACAGCACGTACCCTTATTGCAAGGGAAATAGATTCTAACAAGGCAGATGAACTTATCAAAGAGTCTCTTGAGAAAGAATCATTTATCAAAATGAAAACATATCTTAATTAATGATATTTGAGAGATAAAGAACAGTCTCTTTGGTTGCATAATTTTCTCAATATTAATTAATAAAAGTCATAAAAAAGAAAAAATTATCTTCATTGTTTTTATCAGTTAATAGGGTATTTTGATTTTAAATGACAAGTTTTGAGAAGTCTGCAACCGATTGTGTAACAATGTGAGTGCGTTTGAGAAGAGCAAGACGGTTAGCACGAACATCAGTTTTTTTATCATTCACCAATACTTTTTCAAAAAATATATCAATCAATTTTCCAAGTGGCGCTAGCACACTGAGTGCAAATGATAAATTTGTTGCATTGATGGGAGCAAGAACCTTTCTTTCTACTTCACAGATTGCATGATAGAGCTGCTTTTCTTCTTTCTCGACAAAGAGCTCAGGATTAATTTCATTCGCTATTGTTGTGCTTTTTTGAAATTCATTTTCAAGAATATTGGCAGTACGTTTTACAGAGGCTACAAAGTTCATTCCATCGTGGGTATTGATAAAAGCGATAAGCGATTCGACACGACGTGCAACCAATAAAAAATCATCAGAATCTTTATTTAAAACGGCTTCAAGGGCATCGTAACGAGCGCCTTCCTCTTTTAGATAGATTTTCAAACGGTCATGAAAAAAGAATAACAGATCTGATAAAATATATTCTGTTTTTTCTGGAAGCAGATTCTGCAATTGTGAATTTTCTCTTTGAGAGATTTCATATTTATTTTTTTGTTGTAAGAAAAGATTCGTTGCTAACTGGAACAGCGGCATAAGATTGATTTTCCAATCTCGCGAAAGTACAAGCCTAATAATTCCCAATGCTGCTCGTCTTAACGCATAGGGATCTTTTGAGCCCGTTGGTTTTTCATTAATGAGCCAAAAGCCAACGAGCATGTCAATTTTGTCGGCGAGCATAACGGTTATAGCAAGTGGTTCTTGTGGAAGACGATCTGTTGGTCCTTGAGGTTTATAATGGTCTTCGATTGCTACAGCTACGCGAGGATCTTCCCCTTGAAGAAGGGCGTATTTTTGCCCCATAACACCTTGTAGTTCAGGAAATTCTCCGACAATTTCTGTTTGCAAATCAGCTTTTGCAAGGATGGCTGCACGTTTTGCTAAAAGAGGATCTGTTTGTATCAAAGGGGCAATTTCTTGTGCGAGTGTAGCAATGCGTTCTACTCTTTCACCTTGTGTACCTAATTTAGCATGAAAGGTTACATTCAAATGATCAAGTCGCGCCATTCTTTGATCGAGAGGTTTTTTTATATCAAGCTCAAATTTTTTTATAGAAGATTCCAATTGTTGAAGATCAGGCAAATCATGCTGATCGGTTTGCCAAAAATGAAGTGCATCAGAAAGACGGGCACGGACAACCTTACTATTTCCTTTCGAAATTTCTTTGCCTTCATCATTTGCAAGAATATTAGAAACGAGAATAAAATGATGAGAAAGTTTTACTTTTTCTCCTTGTTTGCGGGTGACAAAACATTTTTGATTGGCTCGAATGGTCAAGCGAATAATTTCTGGAGGAATATCAAGGAATGATTTGTCAAAATCACCCATCAGGATAACAGGCCATTCAACAAGACCAGCAACTTCTTCTAGGAGGGGATTATCTTGAACCAGTTCTAAACCGTTTGCAAAGCAGAGATTTTGGGCATCAGCTAAAATAATATTCTTTCGTCTTTCGGCATCCAGAATGACTTTATGGGTTTCAAGTTGAGTAACATAGTCATCAAAGCGGCGCACTTGAAATGGCTCTCCATCACTTAAGAAACGATGACCATAAGTTAAATTATTGCTTTTAAGAGAACCAATTGTAAACGGAATAACATGTGTTTCACCAATTTCTGGTCCGAAGATGCAAAGAATGTTTTGTAAAGGTCTAATCCACTTCAAAGTACCACTTTGTGCTGAATCTTTTCCCCAACGCATAGATTTCGGCCACGGAAAGTTGCGGATAATATCCGGTAAAATATCGGCAATAATTTCTTCTGCAGCTCGACCTTTTTTAACAATTTTAGCAATATAAAAATGACCTTTTTTATCATCATGTCCAATATGCGCTTCAGAAACATCATTTAATCCTGTTGCACGTAGAAAACCATCAATTACATGCTGTGGTGATTTTATACTGGGACCTTTGCGTTCTTCATGGACATCTTTGGAGCGTGTGGAAAGTCCGCGTATGTCCAATGTTAGCCGCCGAGGTGTCCAATATTCACGAGCAGCTTCATAGATCAATCCAGCATTCACAAGTTGATCTGTAACAGATTTCTTAAGATCAGCAGCAGCTTTTCGTTGCATACGTGCGGGGATTTCTTCACTGAAAAGTTCAAGAAGAAGATCAGACATTAGGCTTCTCCAGTATATATTTGTCCAGCTTCTGTGAGTAAGAAGGCTTCCCCACAACGGCGCGCGAGATTACGAACGCGAAGAATGTAATTTTGTCGTTCGGTTACAGAAATAACGCCACGTGCTTGCAAAAGATTAAAGATATGGCTCGCTTTAATACATTGATCATAGGCAGGAAAAACACAGCGATGGAATACATTTTCTTTATTTGGTTTTCCAGCATCAAGAAGTGCGCTGCATTCACGTTCTGCATCGATAAAGTGCTGATGGAGCAGTTTTGTATCAGCAAATTCGAAGTTATAATATGAGTATTCCTGTTCTGCTTGTAAAAAAATATCTCTATAACTTATTTTGTTTTCTCCCTCCAAACCATTAAAGTTAAGGTCATAGACGTTATCAACCCCTTGGATATACATCGCTAGACGCTCAAGACCGTATGTGAGTTCCCCTGAAACAGGAGTGCATTCAATGCCGCACACTTGTTGAAAATAAGTAAATTGAGAGACTTCCATTCCATCGCACCAACATTCCCATCCAAGCCCCCAAGCACCAAGAGTGGGACTTTCCCAATCATCTTCAACAAAGCGAATATCATGCAGTTTTGTATCAAGCCCGATAGCTTGTAGCGACTTTATATAAAGTTCTTGTAGATTGAGCGGAGAGGGTTTGAGAAGCACTTGGAATTGATAATAGTGTTGTAAACGATTTGGATTCTTACCATATCGGCCATCTGTTGGACGTCGAGAGGGTTGGACATAAGCAACTTTCCAAGGGCGTGGTCCTAGAGAGCGTAATGTTGTTGCTGGATGAAAAGTCCCAGCTCCGACTTCCATATCGTAAGGTTGCAAAATTGCACACCCATAGTGTGCCCAATAATTTTGCAAAGTTAATATTAGTCCCTGAAAAGAACGTTTGGGGTTAAGATGTTCAGGCAGTTTCACGCTTTATACTCTTTATATTGAACTAAACAAAAAACAAAGTAATTTTAGTTTCTCTATTTATTATTTCATGTGGTTTATGGTTAAGCATCGTTTATTGCAAACCAAATTTCAACTTTTCTTGAATTTGTTCAGAATTTTCTGGTTTTCCGTCAATTGCGTGGTTCCATTGAAAGATTGCTTCACGTTTACGCCCAACTTTCCAATAGGCATCCCCTAAATGATCATTTAGTGTTGGGTCCTCAGGTTGTAATCTGACAGCATTTTCTAATATTTGCACTGCTTTATTATATTCTTTTAGTTTATAATAAGCCCACCCTAAAGAATCGAGAATATGACTGTTGTGAGCTTGTAAAGCAGAGGCTTTTTGTAGCATACGGAGCGATTCTTCAAGCTTCTCACCACGTTCCACAAGGGAATAGGCTAAATAATTAAGAACCTGCGGTTGATTTGGGAAAAATTCAAGAGATTTTCGCAAGTCAAGTTCTGCTTTTGGCCATTGCTTTAAACGTTCAAAAGCAATACCACGCTGATAAAAGAGTTTCCAATCGTCCTGCTGAAAGTTTTTTATCTTTGTAATAGCGTAGTCTAGAGTTTTAATGGCTTCAAGAAATTTATTATCCTGCATATAAAAAGCAACGAGCGTTATCAAAATATTACGATCATTGGGAAATTTTTTATTTAACAATGTGAGTAATTTTATTGCTTCTTTGTAATTGTTGTTATTGGCAAGAAGGAATGCAAGATGAAGTTGTCCATCTTTATAATAAGGAGATTTAGGGGATAAAGCGCGATAAAGTTTAATTGCTTGATGTGGATCGTTCAATTTAGCAGAAATGTGTGCGAGCTGAAACAGTGTTGCGTCATTTTGAGGGTATAATGCGAAAGATAATTGCTTAAAAATACGTGCAATTCGCCCTGAGTTTTTGTAGTTGAGGGCTGTTCCAAAATTATATAATACCTCGGCTGCTCCTTGTTGAGGTGTTTTAATAACTCTCTCTAAGAAAGAATTTTTTTCAATTTTTTCTTGAAAGTTTTTAAGGACTTCTCGACCTGACAACATTTGTTCGCCATGCTGGATTGTTTGAAGAGCTTGGTTGCGCATATTATGGCGCAATTGGAATGAGGCATAGGCTATGATAATACGCTCATAAGTATTAGGAGCGATAAGAGTTCCCTGTTTGTTACTCAGTGCTTTAATGAAATATTTTTTTGCATCCTTTGGCCGTTCTGCAAGGTCGCTCATAAGTGCTAGATGATAAGATATAAAAAGATCATACCAGACAGGACCTTTGAGTTTCTTAAGATCATCGATTGCCTGAGATTTTTGTCCAGATCCAAATGTAATCCAAGCGCCGATGAGTTCAGGTATTGGATTATTGGACGTAGGAAGTTCCTTTAATTTCAGAAGAGCCTTGGCATTCTTATAATCTTTTTTGATGAGACTTTCTACTGACAAAGTTAAGGAAACAAAGGGAGTTATAACATCGTTCTCTTTGAGTTTTTGGGCTTGTTGGACAGCTTCTTTAAAGTTTCCGACCGAGAGCATAGCTTCAAGGAGCTCTTTTTGTGTTTCAATGTTATCAGGTTGATAAACCAGTGCTTGTTTAAAATAATTGATAGCAAGTTCTGTTTTATTTTCATGATTTGCAACCCTTCCAGCTAAATAAGCACCTGTAAATGAGCTTGTATGAGTTGCTGCACTTATTTTACTGTAGGTGAGGGATGGCATCAGCATGATACCCACGATAAAGAGGGCAAAAAGTCGAGATACCGTTGCAGAGCACATGGAGCTAATCCTTTTCAAGATAATCAATTGATGGTGTTGTTTATAGATCATATCTCATTACTTTGTTGAGAAATACTGCGATTCTTGCAAAGAATTCAGTTTACGCGCGCAATACAAAATTCAACAGTCTCAACGAGAGCATTATAAGCAAGATTTTCATTCATGGGAACAAGAGCATCAATTGCATATTTTCCATAGATGCGTGCTTGTTCTATTGTATCTGTGATACTATCATACTTTTCCATTAAGTGTTGCGCGTGTGCGAAGGATTCATCATTATTATTGCCATCTTCAAGCGCTTTTTTCCAGAAATCTTTTTCTACCATATTCCCACGCTCATATGCGAGAATAACAGGCATTGTGATTTTTCCTTCTCTAAAATCATCCCCTATATTTTTTCCTAAGTTTTGAGCACTACCGCTATAGTCAAGTGCATCATCAATTAATTGGAAAGCTAAACCTAAGGATGTTCCATATTCACGTAATGAAGAACGCTCTTTATTTCCATAGCCAGCAATAATGGGTCCTACTTCAGCGGCTGCTGAAAAAAGTGCTGCTGTTTTTGCATCGATGATTTTGAGATATTCTGAAGGGCTGGTTTTTATATTTTTTGCGGCAGAAAGTTGCATAACTTCTCCTTCAGCAATAATTGCAGCAGCGTTGGCTAGGACAGAGAGCGCTTCTATGGAACCGACATCGACCATCATTTTAAAGGCCTGGCCCAATAGGAAATCACCAACAAGTACACTTGCTTGATTCCCCCAAATCATCCGTGCTGTAGATTTTCCACGTCGTAAATTACTTTCGTCAATCACATCATCGTGTAGCAATGTTGCTGTATGCATAAATTCAACAGCTGTTGCGAGTTTTATATGCCCGTCACTTTGATAACCAAACATATGAGCAGAAGCGAGCGTAATCATTGGGCGTAATCGCTTTCCACCTGATGAAATAAGATGGTTAGAAATTTCAGGGATCATCTCAACCTCTGATTTTGCCATAGAGAGAATAAATTGATTTACGCAATCCATATCTTTTTGAGTAAGATTGACAAGAGATTGAAGAGAAATTTGATTATTTCTTATTTGTTTTGGTTTGATAGCTGCACTCAATGTGTTTACTCCTAGAGTATTGCAATGGACATATATAAAATTTACTTTATTCATTAGCATAAAGGGGGTTTGGTTTTGACTCAAGCTTTTGATGTCGTTTAAAAGTGTTAGCTTGGAATGTTATTGGCAAGAAATGTTCTTTAGCGAGTGTAATCTTATTGTTATGAAATAATAAAAAATTTAAAATAGTAGCTGAATGGCAAAAATGCAATTTATAAAGGTGAGCATTAGGCTTTTAAATGGATAAAGCAGCGAATCAGAGTGGTGAAACAATTGACAGTTTTCACCGCGGAAAATTTTATTTGGTTCAACCCCATAAATATGGTCATCGTTCTGGAATGGATGCGATGTTATTAGCTAGTTTGGTTCCGAGTGATTTAAAGGGCAAGGTTGTTGATTTAGGTGCAGGTGCTGGAGCTGCGGGTTTGGCTGTTGCTTCGCGTTGTCTGAAAGTTCATGTTACCTTAGTTGAACGTTCAGCTTTTATGGTATCTTACGCTCAAAAAACGCTTATGCTAAAACAAAATAAACAATTTGCTAGCCGAATTTGTTTGCTAGAAGCAGATGTTACCTTCAAAGGGAATGCCCGTATAAAAGCAGGTTTGATAGATAATAGCTTTGATTTTGCGATTATGAATCCACCTTTTAATAATCCCACCGATCGTAAGACACCTGATAAACAAAAATCTGAAGCACATGTTATGTCTGAAGCAATGTTTGATAACTGGTTGCGGAGTGCAGCAGCTATTGTTAAGCCAGGTGGATACTTAGGGCTCATTGCACGTCCACAATCGTTGACAGATATCTTGCATGCTTTAGAAGGGCGTTTTGGTGGTATTTGTATAATTCCTGTGCATGCCCGTGCGAAAACAGCAGCAATTCGTCTTTTATTTTACGCAAAACGAGGAAGCAGAGCAGCTTTATCTATTTTACCGGCATTGGTTATACATGAAGGTAATGACCATACTTTTTCACCTCGAGTTGATGCAATTAATAATGGATATATAAGCTTGTGGGAACTTTTCTAATAGTATCTTGTGTTTTTTAGTTTATTATTTAAAGTCTACACTTTGTCATTAGGGAGGCTTAGCTTTTGGGTGAAGTTATATTTCTGATTGTAATGTGGGGGTTGATTGGCGCTTTTGGATGGTATCACGTTGTTCCTTTTTGTTGTCCTTGCCTATTTAATTGTTCTTAATTTATAAGGAGATTTTGTTTTGATGGATTTTATTAAAAGTTTTATTCCACGCCGTTTTTCTTCCGATAAACTTGAAATTCCTGTGGTGCGCCTTCAAGGAGCAATTATGGATTCATCAGCATCTATATCTCGTACCCTTTCCCTCAGTAGGTGTGCAAATCTTTTAGAGAAGGCTTTCGCACACAAAAAGTCACCGGTTGTTGCACTTATTATTAATTCTCCTGGTGGTTCACCTGTACAATCGCGTTTTATCTTCAAGCGCATTCGTGACTTGGCAGAAGAAAAAAATAAAAAGGTTCTTGTGTTTATTGAAGATATTGCAGCATCTGGTGGTTATATGATTGCTTGTGCAGGGGATGAAATTTTTGCAGATCCTTCTTCAATTGTTGGTTCCATTGGAGTGGTTTCAGCTTCCTTTGGTTTTCCGGAACTTTTGAAGAAAATTGGTATCGAACGGCGTGTATACACAGCAGGAAAGAACAAAGTTACATTAGATCCATTTCAGCCAGAAAAAAAGGCGGATATTGAGCATTTGAAATCTCTCCAACTTGAAGTGCATCAAACTTTTATCGATTTGGTTAAAGAACGGCGTGCTGAAAAATTATCAGATGATTCGAATCTCTTTACAGGAATGTTTTGGAGTGGAAAACAAAGCGTTGGGCTTGGTCTGGTTGATGGATTGAATGATGTACGTTCTGTTATTAAGGAGCGCTTTGGTAATGATGCAAAACTTCGACTTATTATGCCTCCAAAAAGTTTTTTAGGACCTAAAACGCCTTCAGGAGTGACGGCACATACGGTTTATACAGTCGTTGATAGTGCATTGATGGCAGCAGAAGAGCGAGCTCTTTGGCAGCGTTATGGTTTGTGATGGAAAGGATCATTCAAGCCAGAGAGATTTTTATCTAAAAACAGATACTAGAAGAAAAAAGGCTTGCAATGATACGAATGAGAACATGTCGTTTATTTTGTATGAGAACTCTTTATATTTATTGTTTTTTAGAAAACGATTAAGAATATTCCAAGCTGTTTATAGGGCTCGTGCTAAAAGTATGGGTAAAAGGGGGAAATTTTTAAAAGAACCCTATGTAAGTGAATATTACGTCATATGATATCAAATGTACAAACTTCGTTCCAAAGACATTCCTATTTATTTACACCTATTAAATTGAATTTAGCTCTACATGTTGTGGGGCAACGTGCTGATGGGTATCATTTAATAGAAAGTTTGGTTTATTTTAGTCTTAGCGGTGATTGTCTACACTATGCACCTTGTGAAAATAATCAGTTTGTTTTGACGGGGTCGTTTGCAAAAGGGCTTGTTTCTCATTTAGACAATTTGGTTATTCGCGCAAGGGACTTTATGCATAAGACTTTTCCGGAATGTGCTCAACCTGCTTTTTTTCGGCTTGTAAAAACATTACCTGTTGCTTCAGGCATTGGTGGTGGCTCAGGTGATGCAGCTGGGGTTATCAGCATGTTGCGTCGGCAGTGGAATCTTGATTGCCCTTACGAAGAATTAGCAAAAAAGAGCTTAGTTCTTGGTGCTGATGTTCCCATGTGCCTTTGTGCATTAGAATATCAGCAGCCGCTTTTGGTCAAAGGAATTGGTCAAGAGATGATACAAATAAAAGAAGCTTGTTCATTAGCAATGGTATTGGTTAATCATGGACAAGAGATTTCAACACAAGCTGTTTTTAAAGCGTTAGAGAAGCGTCATAATCCTTCTTTAAAAATTAATACAGACGCTTTAAAGAGTGTTGATTCATTAGTTGAAGTTTTACAAGAAACGCGTAATGATCTTTTTTCTCCTGCATTAAAAATAGCACCTCAGTTAGCTGAAGTGTTATCTATATTAGATGAATGTGGGGCTCTTTTTTCCCGTATGTCTGGAACGGGAGCAACTTGCTTTGGCATTTTTAAAAATAAACAAACGGCGCAACAAGCAGCTCTTTTTATCAAATCAATGCACCCAAATTGGTTTGTAAAACCTATCATGACTTTAGGAAATATTTGATAAATAAATATAAAAGCTTTTATTTTATCATGATTTTATTATACATAATAAAAGAGGGTAACCAAAGAAATGTGTTTTTTTATTTTTTGTGCAAGAATTCGTGGAATGTTTGAAGAGCCATTTAAAACTGTAATGCTTGCAAAAAATGATCAGGCTACAGAAATAGATGTATGTTTGTTGTATTTGTGATGTATCAAAGATGTTTAATTTGCCGCTTCAACCAAATTTTTCGTGCGAATTGGATTTGCAAAAACAGGGTTTTTTTCACATAGCAGGTGTTGATGAAGTAGGACGGGGTCCTCTCGCTGGACCTGTGGTAACAGCAGCCGTTATCTTGGATAAAGATCGTATTCCTAATGGGTTAAATGATTCAAAAAAACTTTCTTTTTTCCAACGAAATAGACTTTATCATGAAATTTTGCAAAGTGCATTAGCGGTTTCAGTCGCCAGTCTTTGTGCTCGTACAATTGATCAATCTAATATTAGAAAAGCAACTTTAGAAGCAATGCGTCGCTGTATTATAGGATTAGCCATTCCAGCCCACTATGTCCTTGTTGATGGGCGTGATATTCCTTCTGAGTTGTCCTGTCCTGCAATGGCATTGATTAAGGGCGATCAGCGTTCAGTTTCAATTGCAGCCGCATCTATTATTGCGAAAGTAACGCGTGATCGGATGATGGAATGTACAGGACAAGTTTATAAAGGGTATGGTTTAGAGAAGCATGTAGGTTATGCAACGCTAGCGCATCGTACAGCTCTTGATAAATATGGACCAGTTATAGGGTTACATCGTTATAGTTTTGCACCACTAAAAGAGTGTTATAGAAATGATGTGTCATGACGATTTTACCACTCGATAGTGCTTCGATAAGAGAGGCAATAGCGCTTCTTGAACAAGGGAAGTTAGTAGCGTTACCAACAGAAACTGTTTATGGATTAGCGGGCGATGCAACCAATAGGAGGGCAATTTCTTCTATTTATTCTACAAAGGGTCGTCCACAAATTAATCCTCTTATTGCGCATGTTAGCAGCATCGAAATGGCGGAACGTTATGTTAAAATTGACTTTCTTTCACGCCAATTAATAAAGGAATTTTGGCCAGGGCCTTTGACATTGGTTTTGCCTTTAAAGGAACAGCATAATATCCATCCTTTAACAACCTCTGGTTTGAATACCTTGGCTGTTCGTTTTCCAGACAGTCGTTTTGCGGAAGTGGTACAACATTTTGGCCGTCCACTTGCTGCTCCTAGTGCGAATCAATCGGGGCGTCTTAGCCCTACTTCAGCTGAGGCTGTTTTTGCATCTTTGGGGGAATCTGTTCCTTTGATATTGGACGGAGGACCTGCTAAAATAGGGCTGGAATCAACGATTATTAAAATTTGTGGTGAAAATATTTATCTTTTGCGTCCAGGGGGGCTTGCGGCTGATAAAATTGAAGAGGTTGTGGGGAAGCCTTTAAAACGGATAGATCAAAGGGCGGCGATTGAAGCTCCTGGGATGTTAAAATCGCATTATGCTCCCAATGCTACGGTTCGTTTGAATGTAGAAAAGGTGGAAAATGGTGAAGCGCTTTTAGCATTTGGTTCAAAGCGTGTTATGGGGGCTGAAAATGCCGTTTCTATTTTAAACCTTAGCGAAGATGGAAAGTTGGAAGAGGCAGCCTCTCATTTATTTCAATATATGAAGGAATTAGATTCATTTAAAGTGAGATGTATCGCAGTAGAACCTATTCCATCATACGGATTAGGAGAGGCTATCAATGATCGTCTTATACGGGCTGCGGCTCCAAAGGAGAAATGAACATGGAGCAGGAATTAATTGAAGGGTTTAGGGAAATTGTTGGTGCTAAGCATGCTATAACGGATCAAGCTTTGATTGCACCGTATTTGCTTGAAGAGCGTGGGCTTTTTCATGGAAAAACACCTTTACTTTTACGTCCATCTTCTTGCGCAGAGGTCTCATCGATTATGCAGTTCGCGAGCAAAACGCGCACACCGATTGTGCCACAGGGTGGAAATACAGGGCTTGTGGGGGGACAACAACCAGATGAAGGAGGAGGGAGCGTTCTTTTATCCATGGAGCGATTAAATAAGATTAGAGCTATAAATCTTGAGGGAAATTTTGTTGTTGTAGAGGCTGGTGTTATTTTACAGGATTTACAGAAAAAAGTGGATGAATCAGGTCGTTTTTTCCCTCTTTCTTTGGCATCTGAAGGTTCTTGCCAAGTAGGAGGCAATCTTTCGTCGAATGCTGGAGGGACAGCTGTTTTAGCTTATGGCAATATGCGTGATCTTTGTCTTGGTTTAGAAGTTGTTTTACCGGATGGGCGTATTTTAGATGATTTGCGTTTTGTTAAAAAAGACAATAGCGGTTACGATTTAAAAGATCTTTT
This sequence comes from Bartonella sp. AP19HLJMH, assembly GCF_042196245.1. NCBI lineage: Bacteria > Pseudomonadati > Pseudomonadota > Alphaproteobacteria > Hyphomicrobiales > Bartonellaceae > Bartonella > Bartonella sp. AP19HLJMH. The sequence continues at coordinate 274,757 of NZ_JBHIPX010000001.1, read as the reverse complement.
TATTGGTGCAGAAGGCACATTGGGAGTTATAACTGCAGCCGTTTTGAAGATGTTTCCAAAAATAAAAGGAAAAGCTGTTGCTTTGGTGGGATTATATAGTCCGGCGAAGGCTTTAGAGTTTTTATCTCTGGCTCAAGAATATGGAGGAGGGATGTTGACAGGTTTTGAGCTCATGGGAAATCTCAGTTTGCAAATGGCTTTAGATTATAAGATGTGTGAGAAGCCTCCTCTTCAGCGGAAACATGAATGGTATGTATTAATGAACATTTCATCGTTGCAAGGCAATGATGAGGCGTTATCGGTATTGAGTACTATTTTAGAAGAAGCTTTAAAGAATGCGGTGATAGAAGATGCAGTTGTTGCGCAATCTTTAAAACAGCAAGATTTTTTTTGGCAATTACGAGAAAGTATATCATCAGCACAAAAGTTAGCAGGAGGGTCCATTAAGCATGATATTGCAATCCCACTTGCTTCTATTCCTGATTTTATTGCTGAGGCAGCGCTTATTGTTGAAGATATTGCTCCAGGAGCAAGGGTGATTTGTTTTGGACACATGGGCGATGGAAATTTACATTATAATATTACACAACCTGTAGGAGCTGATACGACAGTGTTTTTGCAGTTATGGTCAACAATGAATCATCGCATTCATAGTTTAGTGGTGGACTATAGAGGTGCATTTTCTGCTGAGCATGGAATTGGTCAGCTTAAGCGCGAAGAACTTCGTTCTTTTAAATCGCCTGTCGCATTGGATATTATGCAAGGGATTAAAAAAACACTCGATCCTTTAGGGATAATGAATCCTGGAAAAGTATTATAATTCAAGAATGGTGATCATGCATTTTTGTTTAGATTTTAATAACCAAAAAAGAAACCAGTTGTTTTTTATTCAAACTTTTAATAATCCAATGAGAAAAAGCTGCTAAAGGGTGTATGTTATTTAAGATAAATTGGGATAATGTATATGGCTAATCAATGCTTTAATCAGGCAAAAGCGGTGCTTGAATTTCGGTTAGATCCGTGCCATTTGCCACAAACGACGACATATTTTTCATCCAAAACGGGTAATCAGGTTATTTGTTCGTTAAATGAGCGTGGTGTTTCTTTTAAAACGGATATGCCTTCAAGCTTATCGCATTTAATACCCCCTTATCATTTTCAAGGAATTGCAGCACGTACCGTAAAAACGCGTTCAGGAGAAAGAGCTGTTGCATTAGAATTACTTCATACCGATGAGGAAGCTTGTATACCGCTTTTGGTTTCCAGAGATTTGAATAATGTTCTTCTGGATTGGCGGTTATGGGCGGATACTTATGGCCTTCCCATGCTTATGATCAATGAAGATAATCGCATTCTGGTTGTAAAAGATCGTTCTGATTTACATCGATTTTTTGGTACAACAGCACATTCTAAACAAAAGCATTTTTTACTTCGTTATAGCAATCCGTTAGGCTTGCGTTTGGTGATTGCGAATCGAATTGCACTCCAGTAAATTAACATGCATTCATTTTTGTACGACCGTCAGCATTTATCTTGTTGTGCTGTAAAACATCGTTGTTTGGGGAGGTAACATAAGGCATGTAAACTTCACACATGAAGTGTTTTTAGAAGATATGGCGAATATTCTAAGTTTGCTTGTAGGTCTTTGTGTAAGTGCAGCATATGAGTGGGAAGCAAGAGGAACCCGCTTAATGAGAATTCAGACCTTTACAGACGGGATTTGGTGTGACTTTTGGTTCTTGAAAACAAAGAGAAAGTCAATGATTGTAAATGAGAGTTTTTTGACACCATACATTGGCAGCAGGAATCGATGATGTAGAACGCTTTTTTCAGAGAGGTAAAAACGGTTTTCATAACAATAGAAACTGTTTTTTTGCGGTATAATTTTGGGTTTTTGCCACATTATTAAAAACACCAGAAGATTACTGGAAGTGTTTTTGAATTTTTTTTATAAATCATTTCTCCATGTTGAATGAAAGCTTTGAATATTGCAGAATATTCTTATTTCATCTCTCTTTTATAATCAAAATCATTTAGATAGAAAGGGTTATCGTAATATTGAGAATTGGAAAATACAATGATGGTATAGGTTTTTATTTTTATTCCAGAAAGCTGGCAGAATGGATTTATACTATTTGCAGGTAGTGTCGTAAAATGGGAATGATAAGCATGAGAGATATTGTTTAAGAATTTGTATGTGAATAACATAACTATCTTTTTTGGGCATTTTATTTTTCGTAAAAGCGGAGTTTCACTAAAAACGCGATAAATAAAAGAAATGATAGTATATACGTTTTTCCTCAGGATTTTATAAGAAAGAAAGTGTTTATAAAAATGATGAGAAAATGCGTTTAAAGTAAAGACAACAGTAAAATGATTATTTTATATTACATCTTCAGATTCAGAAAATTTTCCTATTTTATCATGAGTAGATATCCTATTTACAATATTTGATTGTTCAAAGGAAAGCACACTTATTTTTTCAAAATTATGGCAACGTAAAACAGTGAGAAAATTTTTGTATCATGCTCTTATATAAAATAATAAAATCGTAAAAAAAGAATATTCAAAGGATTTAATTTTCTCGCGCAACGGCTCTCCATCCGATATCTCGACGAACAAAACCTTCTGGCCAATCAATACAATCAACAGCTTCATAAGCACGTTTTTGTGCATGCGTAATCGTTTTTCCTGTTGCAGTTATATTGAGAACACGTCCACCATTTGCAATGAGTTCTCCATCACGCAACACTGTACCAGCTTGAAAAACTTTCACATCGGGAAGAGAGTTTACTTGATCAACGTTACGGATAACAGTACCTTTTTGGGGAGAGTCTGGATAACCATTAGCAGCCATAACAACGGTGAGAGCAGCTTTTTCAGACCACCGAAGAGGCTTATTTTCAAGTTTTCCTTGAGCAGCAGCAAGAAAAATTGGCAAAATATCATCTTTGAGGCGCATCATTAAAACTTGACATTCAGGATCACCGAATCGTACGTTAAATTCAATTAATTCGGGTCCTTTTTGCGTTATCATTAATCCGACGAAGAGAATACCTTTAAAGGGGGCGCCCATTTCTTTCATGCTTTTTAAAGCTGGTTCAACAATTTCTTTGAGAGTACGATTCACTATTTCTTGGGTCATGATGGGCGCTGGTGAATAAGCACCCATACCACCGGTGTTTGCTCCAGTATCCCCATCACCTACACGTTTATGATCTTGAGCAGATCCAAAAGGAAGAGCAACTTTACCATCACAAAGGCAGAAGAAGCTTGCTTCTTCACCTTCAAGAAAAGATTCTACAACAATTTTGTTTCCTGCATCTCCAAATGTACTTTTGAAGCAGGCATCAACTGCGTTAAACGCTTCTTCCATAGTTGTTGCAACCACGACACCTTTGCCAGCTGCTAAGCCATCAGCTTTAATAACAATGGGAACACCTTGTTGCTGAATGTAAGCTTTAGCTTTAGAGGCATCATTAAAGCATTGGTAACTTCCTGTAGGAATGTTATTCTTCCGACATAAATCTTTTGTAAAGGCTTTTGAACCTTCTAGTTGAGCAGCTTTTTGAGTAGGACCAAATACACAGATGTTAGCGCTATTAAGAGAGTCTGTTATACCCGCCACCAAGGGTGCTTCTGGTCCTACAATTACAAGATCAATAGAATGTGCCTTACAAAAATCAATAACAAGGGGATGGTCATCAATGTTTAAATTAATATTTTCACCAAATTCTGTTGTTGCAGGATTTCCAGGAGCACAATATAACTTTGTTAGCAGTGGTGATGCTGCTATTTTCCATGCTAAAGCATGTTCTCGTCCACCTGAGCCAATAAGAAGAATATTCATTGCTTGCTCCTCTCATAAAAGATAATTAATCTCATCCCCTTCTCATAAGAATGAAATGTCTCTATCGCAAGACCAAAGGTAAATCATTTGATGAAAAAAAATAAAAATATCGCGCATGTTCAGTCCTATGATAGCCAAGGACGGGTTATGGATGCATCTTCCAAACAATGGGTCTACAGCTTCCTTCCCCGTTCTTTATGGTTTTATGCGCAATTGGCGCGTTGGGATCGACCTATCGGTTGGCAATTGTTGATGTGGCCTTGTTTTTGGTCAACAACAATGGCTTTTTTCTCTTATAACATGCATTACGATACTCTTTTATCAATGTCTCTTCATTGGGTTTGGTATCTTTTTCTTTTTTTTCTGGGATCTATTGCTATGCGAGGGGCAGGATGTACTTGGAATGATCTTATTGACCATAAAATTGATGCTCAGGTAGAAAGGACACGTTCTCGCCCATTGCCAACAGGTCATGTGAGTCGGTTTCAAGCGAGAGTTTTTATCCTTGTGCAATGTTTTGTTGGTTTAGTTGTTTTATCACAATTTAATAGGTTTAGTTTTTTTCTAGGTATTTCGTCATTAATAGCTGTTGCATTTTATCCTTTTATGAAACGCGTAACATATTGGCCGCAGTTTTTTTTAGGCGTTGCATTTAATTGGGGGGCATTAATGGGGTGGGCTGTTGTCTTTGGAAGTTTAAGCTGGGCACCAATCTTGCTTTATGTGGGATCAATTTTGTGGACTATAGGATACGACACAATCTACGCACATCAAGATAAAGAAGATGACGTTACTGTTGGTGTCCGTTCTACGGCTCTTCTTTTTGGTAAAGCAACCAAGCGTGCTTTAGTATTTTTGTATGGTGGTTTTGTGATGTTCATTAGTCTAGCATTTTATTTAGCTGGAGTCCCTGTTCTTAGTTTTTTGGGGATTTTTGTGGCAAGCATCCATATGTTTATTCAAATTAAAGTCATTGATATAGATGACAGTTCACAATGCCTCAGGCTTTTCAAATCTAATTCGCTTATTGGTTTTGTGATTTTTGCTGGTTTAGTATGTGGGGGTATATGGATGATATTTTATCCTGCGGTCTAAAAATAAGTTAGCTAAAATCATAGTTTCTACTGAATACAGTATGTTTTTTTTAATAAGCTTGTTGCTAATCTATTTTTAAGCAATACAGTAGAAAATATTACTAATCAACTGTTACAGTGAAAATAAAATTCTTCTATTTAAATAAAATAAATCATCTTCTTTTAGAATTTTTCGAATAAAAAATATTTGTTTAATTGTTGCGAAGAAAAAATCTTCATAACGATGAAGTTTGAAGGATTAGGGATAAAGTTTTTGTCTTTTCCAATCATTGTTTTCAATACAATCGCGTGTAAAAAGCAGACGATCATGTAAACGAAATGGGCGATCGCACCAGAACTCTATAGAAAGGGGTTTAACACGAAACCCAGACCAATAAGGTGGTCGTGGAATATTGCCTAGAGCATAACGCGCAGTATATTGAGCAATTGCTTTTTCGAGCACAAAACGATTGTCTAAAGGTTGAGATTGTTTAGATGCCCATGCACCAATTCGACTACCACGTGGTCGCGATTGGAAATAGGCATCGGCTTCCTGTTGACTTACTTTTTCAACAATTCCTCTAATTCTGACTTGACGACGGAGCGATTTCCAATGAAAACCTAAGGATGCTTTCATTGATTTTAAAATTTCTTGTCCTTTACAGCTTTCATAATTGGTATAGAAGACAAAGCCTTGGGGACTGTAGTCTTTGAGGAGAACCATACGAACATTAGGGAGTCCTGTTTCGTCAACTGTTGCTAATGCCATAGCATTCGGATCATTTATTTCACTTATCGTTGCCTCTTCAAGCCACTTTGCGAAAAGTTCAAAAGGTTTTTGCATTTGCATAAAATGATCATCTGTTGGTATTTTTTTGCTCATAGTTTCTCCAAATATCAGTGAGCATGGGTGAGGCATTTTCTCATTTACTTTATCATCAAGAAGTCACAGTACCATTTTTTCTTATTTTCAAAAAGCCAATGCTATCGTGTATTTCTATGGTAGTTTAATTATTTTTACTTTAGCATAGACTACAAGGAGCTATATTAAATAAATATCTCATTTTATCTGGTATTTTAGTTTATTGATAGACATATAAAGAGAAAAGAAGAAATTATTCTTTAGAATAGACTGATGAAGCTATAAGGGATATTGAACAACGTATCAGTTGATATTTTGAAAACGAAGAAATTGAAAAGAGGGCAATATGCGTGATCCCTACACGATTCTGGGTGTGGCACGTACCGCAAAATCGCAAGAGATTAAATCGGCATTTAGAAGATTAGCGAAGAAATATCATCCAGACCATAATAAAGATGATACAAAGGCTAAAGAGAAATTTGCTGAAATTAATCAAGCCTATGAAATTATAGGTGATAAAGATAAAAAGGCACAATTTGACCGCGGTGAAATTGATATGGAAGGAAAACCGCTTTATCAAGCCTATGGTGCTGGTGAAAATTTTAGCAATAAACAAAATCCCTTTTCAGGAAGAGCAAAGGGATTTGATTTTTCCTCTTCAGGTGGTGCAAGTTTTGATGCGAGTGATATTTTTCGGGATCTGTTTGGAGGAGGTGGTAGCTTTTCGAATTCCACACACTATAACCGTCCCCAACAAGGAGCACATGTTCGTGCTAATCTTGCCATAACATTAGAGCAGATGGTTGGCGCAGAAAAGGTGGAAGCTGTTTTTCCAAATGGAAAAAAGTTAAAAATTAAACTGCCAGATTATATTGAAGACGGACAGACTATTCGTTTAAAAGGTCAGGGAGAAGAGGTACCTCACGGGCAAGCAGGAGATGCATTAATAACCATTCAGATTCAAAAACATCCTCGTTTTCGGGTTGAAGGAAGAGCACTCCATCTTGATTTACCAGTTTCTCTTAAACATGCTGTTTTGGGAGCAAAAGAAGAAGTTGAGACGTTGGAGGGGCGTGTGGTTTTAACGATTCCTGCGTGGTCAAGTTCTGATCGCGTTTTACGGTTGAAAGGGAAAGGGCTTCGTTTAAAAAATGGTACAAGAGATGATCTTTATGTGCATGTTCGCATTATGTTGCCGGGAGATGAAAATGCCGCCGCACTAGAACAGTTTTTGCAAATGCAACAAGATTAATTTTAAAAATTTTATATATAAAAGCGTAGTTTTTGTTTGATTTTAAACCAATTGCTTGAAGAAAAAGTTGACCTGTGTCATAGGCAGGTGAATAATACTAATTTTAAGTAACAATGGGGCAGTGCTGATGGCTAAGGGTAATGGTTTATTGTACGGTAAGCGTGGTTTAATTTTGGGGTTGGCCAATAATCGCTCCATCGCTTGGGGAATCGCTAAAGCGGCAAGTGGCGCAGGGGCAGAGCTTGCTTTTACCTATCAGGGTGAAGCAATGAAAAAGCGTGTCGAGCCTTTGGCTGAAGAATTAAAGGGATTTGTTTGTGGACATTGTGATGTTTCTGACAGTGTCTCTATTGATACGGTCTTTAGAGAAATAGAGAAGAAATGGGGAAAACTTGATTTTTTAGTTCATGCTATTGGTTTTTCTGATAAAGATGAATTAAGTGGTCGTTATATTGATATCAGCGAATCAAATTTTATGATGACCATGAATATTTCCGTTTATTCCCTAACAGCTCTAACGAAGCGTGCAGAAAAATTGATGCCAGATGGTGGTTCAATCTTGACACTAACCTATTATGGTGCAGAAAAGGTTGTTCCCAATTATAATGTAATGGGGGTTGCCAAAGCCGCTCTTGAAGCGAGCGTGAAATATTTAGCGGTAGATTTAGGTCCCCAAAATATTCGTGTTAATGCTATATCTGCTGGACCAATTAAAACGTTAGCGGCTTCTGGTATTGGTGATTTTCGTTATATTTTAAAATGGAATGAATATAATGCTCCATTACGTCGTACGGTAACAATTGAAGAGGTTGGTGATTCTGCGCTTTATTTTCTTTCAGATTTGTCTCGTTCTGTTACCGGTGAAGTCCATCATGTCGATTCGGGTTATAATATCATAGGTATGAAGGCAGTTGATGCACCAGACATTTCTGTCGTTAAAGAATAAAGTTTGGTTTATAAGATTTTATTAGACAGCAGTAATTTGACCAAATTTAAGGTGTCCAAGAGTATTTGGGAGAAAAGAGCTGTTTTGTGTATAGCACACAACATACGTTATCGTTGTATATATTTGACAGAGAAATGGATCTTTTTTCATGTCGCATAATACATTTGGTCATTTGTTTCGTGTAACAACATGGGGTGAAAGTCATGGTGCTGCTCTTGGTTGTGTCATTGATGGTTGTCCACCTGGAATTATTTTTACTCTTGCAGAAGTTCAAGCTTATCTTGATAAACGCAAGCCAGGACAATCAAAATACACAACGCAGCGCCGAGAACCAGATGAAGTAGAGGTCCTTTCAGGAGTTGTTGTTCAAGACGATGGAACGACATTGGTGACAACAGGTACACCAATTTCTCTGTTGATTCGAAACACAGATCAACGCTCTCAAGATTATGGAGCAATTGCTCATCAGTATCGTCCAGGACATGCGGATTATACTTATGATATTAAATATGGCATTCGTGATTTTCGAGGCGGGGGACGTGCTTCGGCACGGGAGACGGCAGCACGTGTTGCAGCAGGTGCATTTGCTCGTAAAATCGTTCCTGGTTTGATTGTACGAGGAGCAGTGATAGCAATTGGTCCTCATAATATTAATCGTGATCGTTGGGATTGGTCAGAGGTTAATAATAATCCTTTTTTTACAGCTGATGCAGAGATGGTTCACATTTTTAGTGACTATATCAGTAAACTCCGTAAAGAGGGGACATCTGTTGGTGCGGTTGTTGAGATCGTTGCAGAAAATGTTCCGGCAGGTTTAGGAGCCCCTATTTACGCAAAGCTTGATCAAGATATTGCCTCGTTACTTATGTCGATTAATGCGGTAAAAGGTGTGGAAATTGGTGATGGTTTTGCGGCAGCCCGCTTGAGGGGAGAAGAAAATGCCGATGAAATGCGAATGGGAAATGATGGAAAACCGCTTTTTTTATCAAATCATGCGGGAGGTATTTTAGGGGGAATATCGAGTGGACAGCCAATTGTTGCGCGTTTTGCTGTAAAGCCTACTTCATCAATTTTAACACCTCGTCGTTCCATTGATGTTGATGGTCATGATATAGACGTTATAACAAAGGGACGTCATGATCCATGTGTTGGGATTCGTGCCGTTCCTGTTGGTGAAGCGATGGTTGCTTGTGCTATTGCTGACCATTATCTAAGACATCGCGGTCAAGTTGGGTGATTGAAAAGGTGAACAATGGCGTATGATGAAAAAAAAATTGTTTCTGCACTTAAAGCTTTTGAACGCGGTGAAATTGTTGTGGTGACAGATGATGATGACCGTGAAAATGAGGGTGATTTAACTGTTGCTGCAGCGCATTGTACAGAAGAAAAGATGGCGTTTATTCTTCGTCACACAACAGGTATTGTGTGCACACCTATGCCAAAAAAAGAAGCAAAACGGTTTAATCTTTCTCCTATGGTACCAGATAATAACTCTGCACATGGGACGCAATTTACGGTTACTGTTGATTTTAAACACGGCATAACAACAGGGATCTCAGCACATGACCGTACATTAGCTGTACGTAATCTTGCGAATTCAAATGCAAGTGCGGATGATTTTGTTCGTCCAGGGCATGTTTTTCCTTTAATTGCGCATGAAGGGGGAGTGCTCATGCGTTCAGGTCACACGGAGGCTGCTGTTGATTTATGTAAATTAGCTAATTTGCCGCCGGTTGGTGTTATCGGTGAGTTAGTTAATGATGATGGAAGCGTTAAACATGGCGATCAGATTATGAAATTTGCGCAAGAACATCGGTTGCATATTATAACGGTTGCAGATTTAATTGCTTACCGCCAACGTAAGGAAATATTGATCAAGCATGTTGGAGAAATGCCTATTGAAACATTCGTAGGTCCCGCTATTGTTCAAAGTTATCAACTTCCTTGGGAAGTCGTTCAGCATATTGCAATTGTTTTTGGTGATGTCCGTGAGGGTGAGAATATTCCTGTGCATTTACATCATGAAAACATTATAAGTGACGTTTTTTGTCAAACTTCAGATATTATGGTGATGATGCGGCGTATGATGGAAAAAGAAAAACGTGGCGTATTTATTTATTTGCGTGAAGGATCTGTTATACAATCAACTGTTGGTATTCAAAACATGACAAGAAACAATTCAGAAAACCATGTGCAGGCGATTGAACGCGAAGAAGAATGGCGCAAAATTGGTTTAGGATCACAAATTTTAAAATATTTAGGAATAGGCTCTGTTATTGTTTATGCTTCTAAAGAGCATCATTATGTAGGTTTGGAAGGTTTTGGAGTTCGTATATCCAGAACAGATATTTTTTGAGGTTCATATGAAAAAAGAGATACAAGAGGGGGATATTACGACCTTAAGCTTTGAGCAAGCGCTTAAGCAACTTGAAGTTATTGTCGAAAATTTGGAACGTGGCGATGTGCCTTTGGAACAATCCATTGATATTTATGAACGCGGTGAAGCGCTTAAAAAGCATTGTGAAAAACTCTTAAGAGTTGCTGAAGCTAAAGTTGAAAAAATCCAGCTTTCAGAAGAAGGTTTTCCAGAAGGAGTGGAACCACTTGATGCTAAATAATTTAAATCTTTTTGGATATTTATTGTGGGACTTAAGAGAAGCAATAACCTTAGTTTATAAACAGAAAGTTTTATTGATTTCTTTTTTATAAAATAAGTTAAAAATGAGGAAATTATAGCTCATCTCAAATAGAAAAGAGCATTTTTCAGTAAAAAAGATGCAAAACTGTAAATAAAAGAGTAGAGAAGATATATTTTTATCATTGTGTTTTCTTGAGTTAAGATAATAGGAAGGATTTTTTTTGTCTCAGGTCTTAACACCATTGCTTGACCGTGTTTGTTTTCCGCAAGATTTGCGGGCATTGCCTGAGTCTGATTTGGTACAGTTGGCTGATGAGTTGCGGACCGCAACAATTGATGCGGTTTCTGTAACAGGTGGTCATCTTGGGGCGGGACTTGGTGTTGTTGAGCTCACTGTTGCATTACATTATATTTTTAATACACCAGAGGATAGGATTATTTGGGATGTTGGTCATCAAACCTATCCACACAAGATTTTAACGGGGCGTAGAGAAAAAATTCGCACATTACGTCAGGAGGGCGGATTATCTGGTTTTACAAAACGTTCAGAAAGTGTGTATGATCCATTTGGAGCGGGGCATTCGTCTACTTCTATTTCAGCGGGGCTTGGTATGGCAGTGGCAAGTGCTTTGAAAGCAGAGACAAGACGCAATATCATAACTGTCATTGGTGATGGTGCAATGTCTGCGGGCATGGCTTATGAAGCCATGAACAACGCTGGTGCTTTGAATGCACGCTTGATTGTTGTTCTTAATGATAACGATATGTCTATAGCACCACCTACAGGTGCTATGAGTGCACATCTTGCACGATTAGTGTCTCGTCCTTCTTATCGTCATTTGCGTGAACGCGTAAAGATGTTGAGCGAAAAATTGCCAAAGTTTTTTTTGGATAAAGCCCGTCGTTCAGAGGAATTTGCGCGTGGCCTTTTGGTTGGGGGAACTTTATTTGATGAGCTTGGCTTTTATTATGTTGGACCCATAGATGGGCACAATTTGGGGCATTTATTGCCTGTTTTTAAAAATGTTCGTGAATATCCTAATGGTCCTGTTTTGGTGCATGTTGTAACCCATAAGGGAAAGGGATATCCACCTGCAGAGGCCTCGTCTGATAAATATCATGGTGTTAATCGTTTTGATGTCACGACAGGAAAACAGGTAAAAGCATCAAGTAATATTCTACCCTATACCAAGGTATTTTCTAAAGCTTTAATAGAAGAAGCTCGCCATGATGATAAGATTGTTGGCATAACAGCAGCGATGCCAACAGGGACAGGCCTTGATTCTTTTGCGAAAAAATTTCCTGAAAAAATGTTTGATGTTGGTATCGCTGAGCAACATGCCGTAACTTTTGCGGCAGGACTTGCTTGTGAAGGGTATAAGCCTTTTGTTGCAATTTATTCTACTTTTTTACAGCGTGCTTATGATCAAATTATTCATGATGTATCAATTCAAAAATTACCGGTACGTTTTGCTATTGACCGAGCAGGTTTTGTGGGGGCAGATGGTGCAACACATGCTGGAAGTTTTGATATTGTTTTTTTGGCGACTCTTCCTGAGTTTGTTGTTATGGCACCTTCTGATGAGCTTGAACTGATGCATATGGTGCGTACAGCTGCAGCTTATGATCAGGGACCAATTTCTTTTCGTTATCCGCGTGGTGAGGGGATTGGTATAGATTTACCGCAACGTGGTGAGTTATTAGAAATTGGAAAAGGGCGCGTTCTGCGTGAAGGAAATAGAATCGCTTTGGTTTGTTTTGGAACGCGGATGTCAGAAGTGTTGCAAGCTGCTGATGCGTTGGAGGCTGAAGAATTGTCTACAACGGTTGCAGATGCACGGTTTGCAAAACCTTTAGATAAAGATTTGATGCGTCGTTTGGCACGTGAGCATGAGGTATTGGTGACAATTGAAGAAGGGGCAATCGGTGGATTTGGAGCGCACATATTACAATTTTTAGCGCAAGAAGGGCTCTTAGAGCATGGTTTGAAAGTTCGTACACTAAAATTTCCTGATGAATATTTGAATCATGGTTCACCAGAAAAAGTTCTTTCACGTGTCGGACTTGACGCTATGGGTATTTTAAACACGGTTTTTGCTGTTTTGGGACGCGAGATTCGAACAGGATAGAAAATTCGAGTATGAGATGGCTTCCAGAAAAAGACTCGATATTTTTTTAGTTGAAAAAAACTTTTTTACGACACGTTCACGCGCACGTGATGCAATTATGCGCCAAACTGTTAAAGTTAACGGAGAAATCGTTTTTAAAGCTGGGCAAATTGTTTTTGATGATGCAGAGATTACCGTTTGTGATCCAGCGCAGAATTATGTTTCTCGGGCAGCGTTAAAATTGATTGCTGCACTTGATGCATTTCCAATTGTAACGGACAAAGTGACAGCCATTGATGTTGGTGCATCAACAGGTGGTTTTACGCAAGTTCTCTTAGAGCGTGGAGCAGATCATGTCATTGCCGTTGATGTTGGGCATCATCAATTTGATAAACGTTTATTGGGCAACAGTGCTATAACGTTATTAGAAGGCTTGAATGTCAGAGATTTTAAACAGGAACATTTAGGTGGGCGAGAAATTGATCTTATCGTTTCAGATGTTAGCTTTATTTCGCTCAAACTTGCGTTGCCTCCCGTGTTGTCTTTAGCCAAGAAGGGTGCCCAAGCTGTTTTACTGGTAAAGCCTCAGTTTGAGGTTGGTCGTAAACACTTTAGTAAGGGAGGAATATTAAGTCCATCAAGTGCTAAGGAAACTGCTGAGGCGCTTTTTGTTTGGTTAAATACACAAACAGGGTGGAGTGCAAAAGGTTTAATTTCTTCCCCTATTACAGGTGGTGATGGCAACGTGGAATATTTACTATTCGGAGAAAAACAAGAGTGAATGACAATGTCATAATCGATCATATCGGAGCAAATGGTTATGGTATTGCTAAGACGTCTCACGGCTTCGTTTCTGTTCCTTTTACTTTACCAGGAGAGTGTGCTGAAATTACTGTTCATGGAAAATATGCAACATATATAACATTAAAAGAAAAATCATCAGAACGCATTGATACTCTTTGTCAGCATTTTGGAGAATGTGGAGGGTGTACTCTTCAGCATTGGCATATGGATGCTTATCGCGTATGGAAACAACAATTGGTTGTTGAGGCGCTTAAAAAGTATGGACTTAATAATGTTGTTGCGCCTTTAATAGAATGTAAACCTTATAGCCGACGGCGGATTACTCTAACAGCATCCATGACCCCACAGGGGCAAAAAGTTGGTTTTAACCGTTATCTCTCTCATGAGATTGTAGCTCTTGAGGAATGCCCAGTAAGCCGTCCAGAGCTTATTTCTCAGTTGCATAATATCAGAGAGCTCTGTGCTTTTCTAAAGAGCTCTGCCAAACGGTTTCATGTTACGATAACATGTGTTGAAAATGGTTTAGATGTTGCTTTAAGCGGTTGCATTATACACCATGAATCACTTCGTCAGAGAATGATCAGTGCTGCTCTTTCATATGGGATTATACGTTTATCTGTTGACGGTGAAGTTTTGGTTGAACGAGAAAAACCAGAGATTTACTTTGGAGATGTCCGTGTTGAATTTCCTTCTGGTGGTTTTCTGCAAGCAACTTGTGAAGCTGAAAATATAATGGGCAATATTATTTTGACTCATTTAAAAAAAGCAAAGAATGCTGTTGATTTGTTTTCAGGGGTAGGAACATTTACCTTGCGTATGGCAAAAAAGATGAATGTTCATGCAGTAGAAAATAACGAAGATGCATTAAGAAATCTAAATACAGCAGCACGTTTTGCGACTGGTTTAAAAACGGTCACTTGTGAAAAACGTGATCTTTTCCGACATCCCCTTTCTGTAAAGGAACTTGAATGTTTTGAGAGTGTTGTTTTTGATCCTCCCCGTGCTGGTGCAGAGCAACAAGTACGTGAATTAGCGAAGACTACAGTATCACGTGTTGTGGCAATTTCTTGTAATCCTACTACATTTGCTCGTGATTTATCTCTTCTTGTTGCAGGGGGGTATACAGTAGAAAAAATCATACCGATTGATCAATTTTTATGGTCACCACATGTCGAAATTGTTGCTGTTTTGAGCAAAAAGAAAAAAAAGAAAGGTTGGAAACTTTAGCCTAAAATTTTTTAAATGCCATGAAGATTTTTTTAAAAGTTTACCTGAGTATTATTATAAAATCTCTCCAAAATTTATCTATAATAATAACCTTTTTCTCGTTGAGTTAAGAGCACTGAATGTAGAAAGTGCTTTTTTCTTTTAAGCTTTTTTATTATGAAATATAAAAGACAAGTTACCCCACACAAAAAAACCACACAAAAGACTAATATCTTACGAAAAAGATGTGTCTGAATAAGCCTGTGCCGTCGTTATATTTGCCATCCCCTAATGTTTCTTAAAACTCTTGGTACTTGAGACGGCCCATAAGAGGAATCTTTAGTCTTTTCTTGTACAGTTTTTATCCATATAACTCTCCCCGCCTGTAACGTATAAACGAATGATTTTGATTGATCGAACAGACACAGATTTAAAATGAGAGAATCTTGCGGTATTCAAGGTTCTAATACAATATGAATAACGCTAGATTATCTTTATAAATCAATTCATTGTAATCTCCCCCTCACAAAATGGTCGTAATAGACGAGAAGGAGGCAATACTGGGAAGGAATGAGCAAGCTTATTCCTCTATAAGCGCAGTTCCACCGATTGTCATATTATTGATTCGAAGATGAGGTTGACCAACACCAACAGGGACATTTTGCCCTGCTTTTCCGCACATACCAATACCATTATCTAGTTTACTATCATTACCAATCATTGTGATACGTTTCATAGCATCCGGTCCATTTCCAATAAGAGTTGCACCTTTGATTGGTGCACAAATTTTGCCATTTTCTACTCGGTATGCTTCAGTACATTCAAAGACGAATTTTCCGGAAGTAATATCAACTTGTCCTCCACCAAATGAAACAGCATAGATACCACTTTTAAGTGACGAAAGGATTTCTTCAGGTGTTTTATCTCCTCCTAGCATGATTGTATTGGTCATTCGTGGCATTGGTGCATAAGCATAAGATTCACGCCGTCCATTTCCAGTTGATTTACCTCCCATAAGCCGTGCATTAAGCCTGTCTTGCATAAAACCAACGAGTTTTCCATCTTCAATGAGAACGTTATATCCTGAAGGGGTCCCCTCATCATCGACAGTGAGAGAGCCACGGCATTGTGGAATTGTTCCATCATCAACAACTGTAACACCTTTTGCTGCAACTTGTTGTCCTAAAAGTCCAGCAAAAGCCGATGTTTTTTTACGGTTAAAGTCACCTTCTAAACCATGACCTACGGCTTCATGGAGCATAACACCAGGCCATCCGTTAGCTAAGACAACATCAAAAGATCCAGCAGGTGCTGCTTCTGCTTCTAAATTTGTTAAAGCCATACGTAAGGCTTCATCCGCGGCTTTTTTCCAATTGTCTTCATGAATAAATTGGTTAAATGCTTGTCTCCCTCCACATCCATAAAAACCATTTTCACGACGATTGCCTTCAGCTGCGACCACAGATATAGAAAGTCGCACAAGGGGACGAATATCACGAACCAAATAACCATCTGCACGTAAAATTTCAACATGTTGTAGAGAGCCGGAAAGAGAAACAGTCACCTGATGCAATTTATCATTTTTAGCACGTAAATAGGCATCAATTTTTTGCAAAAGAGCACTTTTTTCTTCAAATGATGGAGCATCAAGGGGATTATGCGGTTGATAAAGTCTTTTGTTTGTTTGTTGAGGTGCTATGCTATAAGTCCCTGCATGATTATTATAGGTAACAGCTTTAGCAGCTTCACTGGCACGTTTGAGTGCAGCAGCTGATAACTCACTAGAGTGAGCATATCCAGTAGCCTCTCCAGCAACAACGCGTAGTCCAAATCCCATATCTTGATGAAATGAACCGTTTTTAAGCTGTCCATTATCAAATAAAAGAGCTTCGCTTTCTGTATACTCAAGGTAAAGCTCACCATCATCAGCATGATGAAGTGTTTCCTGTATAAGTGATTGCACTTTAGAGGAAGCAATATCAAAATGATCAATCAGCGATTTCATAAGAATTATCCTATTTTTATGGGGGCTCAGAAGATTTTTATCAATCTAATTTTAAGAATCTTTCAAAATATACGATGAGATTTTGATTGTTTAAAATGTATTGATTTCATTCATGTCGGTAAGGTTGCATAGGCGTCGCCAAGACCATGAAGGTCAACAAAACCTCCAATCCCTTGTTCCGGAGTTGTAAAGATAAAATAGGTTGCCATTTTTCCTTTTAAAAAGAGCTGCAATATGTCTTCTTTAAGAAAGGCTTCAGCAACACAATTATCACCAAGACAACGACGATATTCCATTCTACCCATATTTTTATCGTCAATTTTAATTCCAACGCCAGGACGTAATTCAACGCGAATCGGAACAAAAACACGCATCAAGGCACCTTGCTTTTGAGGAAGTTTATAAAATGTAACGCGCAAGGTAATATCTTGACGCCCTTGTGTGTGAACGTTTTGTACAACTTCACACTGCATGTTAGGTGTACCTGGTGGTAGAGAACACACTTTTGTCCATGCACCATAGGTTTGCGGAGCAGGGACATCTTGTGCATAGGGTGTTTGTGCAAATGCATGACTGATAAAACTACTATAAAGCGTGTAAAGAACAGCACCAATAAAAAAAGTTTTTTTGAGTAATTTATAAAGTATCACAGAAAATCCTATCCGACTCAACACCCACAACCATGCATAGATTTACATAAAAAAATGAATTCCCCATAAAAAACCATAACACAAAATCAGTATTTACCCAAATATATTAATTCATATGATATATTTTTATGATACATTTGTAATGTGGAGAGAACGTTGATTGAAAAAATGTATTTTTATTGCCAATATTTCCATTTACTTTTAGGGGATACGTGCGAAAGAGATATTTCATATTTTCTCAAAAATACGATTGGTCTTAATGGGTCATTTCCATACGCTAGATAATATTTGTCAGATAATATTGGATTTGTGAATGACAGAAATGGAAAAGGGCTTTGAGTGGAATGTCAGTTTCAGAAGAATTATCGGTTGTGAATGGTAAATCAACGCCACCAAAATCCGGTATTGGTGATTACATCACATTATTAAAGCCACGTGTTATGTCTCTTGTGGTCTTTACGGCTCTGGTTGGTTTGCTTGTATCGCCTGCTCCTATCAATCCGTGGTATGGTTTTTTAGCAATTTTATGTATTGCTGCTGGTGGCGGTGGTGCGGGAGCACTGAACATGTGGTATGATGCTGACATTGATGCTGTGATGGAACGGACTAAAAAGCGTCCTATTCCCATGGGTAAAATTAGCTCCCAAAAGGCATTTATTTTTGGCATGGTTCTTTCTATGCTCTCGGTATTGGTTATGGGGAGCTTCATTAATTGGTTTGCGGCATTTTTTCTTGCGTTTACGATTTTCTTTTATGTCGTTATCTATACAATTTGGTTAAAGCGTATCACACCACAAAATATTGTTATTGGTGGTGCTTCTGGGGCTTTTCCACCAATGATTGGATGGGCCGTGACAACAGGGACAGTGAGTATTGATAGCTTTTTATTATTTTTAATCATTTTTATGTGGACCCCCCCTCACTTTTGGGCTCTTTCTTTATTTTCATCTCTTGATTATGAGGCTGCAGGTATCCCTATGATGCCTAATGTACGAGGTGAACATTCAACAAAAAAACAGATTTTATTTTATACTGTTTTGATGGCATTGTGTGCTGCTGCTCCTTGCTTTACTGGTCTTGGCGGAATTTTTTATGGTATTTTTTCAACAATTTTAAGCATTATCTTTATTTATTTTGCCTATCGTTTATGGAAAGCTGATACACATAATGAAACTATTTTGATGGCCAAAAAAACGTTTTTCTTTTCGTTACTTTATTTGGCAGCTATCTTTGGAATTCTTTTGATTGAATCTCTTGTTTGGTATTTTATCGCTCTTTAGTTGCGTAAAATGAAAGAGCAAATTTTAAAAGAGCTTTTCTTCAAGAAAATGCTGTAAGAAAACACGATAGAGTGTGTTCTTATGCAAAAGATGATATTGCACGTTTTTTTACATTGCTTATTCATGTATAATAATAGGTTGTTTGAATATATAGCTAAAACTATAGAGATTAAGGATGATTTATGTCTGGACTTCCCCCTTTAACGATACGTCTTTGTGGTCCACGTGGATTTTGTGCAGGGGTTGATCGTGCTATCCAGATTGTTCTGCTTGCATTAAAAAAATATGGTGTTCCAGTATATGTTCGTCATGAAATTGTACACAACCGCTACGTAGTTGAGGGATTACAGCAACGGGGTGCTGTTTTTGTCGAAGAACTTAATGAGATTCCAGAAGAACATCGCAATCAACCAGTTGTTTTTTCTGCTCATGGTGTACCAAAATCTGTTTCAGAAGAAGCACGATACTATAATTTGTTTTATCTCGACGCAACATGTCCGTTGGTCTCGAAAGTTCATAAACAAGCGATACGACATCAACGTCATGGTCGTCATGTTATATTGATTGGTCATGCTGGTCATCCTGAGGTGATAGGGACAATGGGACAGCTTGAAGAAGGGGTTGTGACGCTTATTGAAACGATAGAAGATGCTTTGCATTATCAACCCAATGATCCAGATAAATTAGGATTTGTTACACAAACAACGCTTTCTGTTGAAGATACTGCAGGAATTATCGATATATTACAACAACGTTTTCCTACATTAGCAGCACCAGCGGCTGAATCAATTTGCTATGCTACAACGAATCGACAAGATGCGGTTAAAGCAGCGGCAAAGGGGAGTGATTTGTTTTTGATTGTTGGAGCACCAAACTCTTCTAATTCACGACGTTTAGTAGAGGTTGCCGAAAAGTCTGGTGCGCGGCAAGCTATTTTAGTTCAGCGCGCTGATGAAATTAATTTTGAAAACCTAAAATCTCTTTCTATAGTCAGTCTTTCAGCAGGGGCTTCGGCTCCTGAAATTATTATTGATGAAATTATTTCAGCATTTCGTGAGCGTTATGATGTCACAATAGAATTAGCTGAAACAGTGGTAGAAACGGAAAAATTTTTAGTGAGTCGCGAATTACGCGACGTCATTTTAACGTCTCAAGATATGGCTTTCGTTAATGGTCAAGCAAATAATGCAAAAAATGAAAATCAGAATACAGACATGTCTACAACGAAAGCAGAATAATGGCCGTTTATACAGATATTCACCCAAATGATTTAAAAGTGTTTTTAACACGTTATGCAATAGGATCACTTTTGTCTTATCAAGGTATAGAAGAGGGGATTGAAAATTCTAATTTTATGTTAGAGACAACACAAGGGCGATTTATTTTAACACTTTATGAAAAGCGTATTTCAAAAGATGATTTACCTTTTTTTTGTCGCTTGATGCAGCATTTAGGACAGCGTGGAATTCCTTGTCCTCAACCTGTTATTCAAAATGATGGAATGATGATCTGTGAACTAGCAGGACGTCCTGCTGCTATTATTACTTTTCTGGAAGGAGAGTGGATCCGCCAGCCCAATATAGATCATTGTGGCGAAGTGGGGACGGGGTTAGCACAATTACATTTAGCAGGACAGGATTTTACACTCAGTCGTAAAAATACTCTTTCTGTTATGGATTGGAAGGTATTGTGGCAACGTTGTCAAACCAAAGAAGATGCATTGTTAAAAGAATTTGGACAAAAAATTGAGTTGGAGTTGGCTTTTTTACAGGAAAATTGGCCATTTAATTTACCAATAGGCATTATTCATGCAGATTTATTTAATGATAACGTTTTTTTTGTGAATCATCGTCTTTCTGGGATGATAGATTTCTATTTTGCTTGTAATGACTTTTTTGCTTATGATTTAGCGATCTGTTTAAATGCTTGGTGCTTTGAGCCTGATCATTCCTATAATCTTACCAAAGCACGTAAGTTATTGGAAAATTATCAAAAAATAAGACCATTGATCCCTTTAGAATTGGACAAGATGGTCTTATTAGCTCGTGGTGCATCTCTACGTTTCTTACTCACACGTCTATATGATTGGTTTAATACACCGCCTAATAGCTTTGTTATTAAGAAAGATCCATGGGAGTATTGGCACAAGCTTTGTTTTTTCAGTAATGTAAATTCGCTAAGTGAATTAGGTTTTTAAATTTTATGGCAACTCAACAAAAAGTCGTTGAAATTTATACAGATGGTGCTTGCTCAGGGAATCCTGGAGTTGGAGGATGGGGAGCAATTTTACGCTGGAATGGTCATGAACGGGAGCTTTATGGCGGTAAGGTCCATACGACAAACAATCAAATGGAACTCATGGCGGCAATTTGTGCATTAAAGGCGCTTAAAGAGCCCTGTTTGGTCGATCTTTATACAGACTCAGTTTATGTACGTAACGGTATATCTAAGTGGATTGAAGATTGGAAAAAGAATAATTGGCGCACTGCATCAAAAAATCCTGTTAAAAATATGGAGCTATGGCAAGCTCTTGAGGATGCTAGTTCTTGTCATACAGTTAGATGGCACTGGGTAAAAGGGCATGCGGGACATCCAAAAAATGAACGCGCAGATGCCCTTGCTCGCAAAGCAATTACTCAATATCGTGAAAATGGACGTTTTCCAGCATAATTGCTTTTTGAGAGCTTTTTCTTTTATCACGGAGACGCAAGAGGGGTTGGCTGCGTATGGAATATGAATGTTCCACTTAAGGCGTGATCTTTAAAAGCAACTGTATAAAAAATTTTTTGGTTTATTTCTTCTGGTGTGAAATAGAGTGGAGCACTGAAGAGTGTATATTCTGCGTTATCACTGACTTTTCTTGCTGCTCCAATTTGCATTTCTCCTCCATCTAAAAAGAGAGAGGAAGGAGTGGTTTTGTTGTTATTTTGTATTTTTATAAGAAGGGTACTATTATTTTTTTCAGCACTTATTTTTAGTGCATTCTGCGTCATGCGGGGCAAAGAATTTTGCGCCTTTTTTAAGAAGGAAGCAGGAAGCTGTTTATTTTTAAGAGCAGATGGCGAAAAATCAAAGTTAACAGTAAATGGAAGACAGATTTTGTGACATAATCCAAGAGTGAAAGCACCACTTAAATTTTTGCTTGAACCAGAAAGATTGAAGGGCAATATTACTTTATCTTTATAACCTAATGACCAATCATTTTCTGTTTCAAAAAGCTGTGGAGTAGGATAAAAGATTTCATAAGAAATCTGTTGGTTGAAATTAAAAAATGGTGCCATGCCAGAATTACCTGGATTACGCCAGTAAGTTTTCCATCCTGGTTTAAGCTCAATTTCAATAATGCCTTCTCTTATTCCAGAAAGAGAAGGTTCAGTGATCGCTAATCGGATACGACCACCATCTGATTCATACCAAGATGTTGCGAAAAGCTGGAGTTTTTGTTCTGTTTGAGCATTTACAGGAATGTTAAGTAATTCTAAAACTATGAATGTTAAGCTTAAAGTAACTAAAAGCTTTTTATAAAAGAAAGTTGCGATATTTTGTAAATTTGTAAATATATAACTTTTTTTCATTGGAGTTTTATTTTCCTAGTGTGCTAAATGAACAAACTTTTATCATGTCAATTATGGAGAATAACAGATTAATGAAGCGGTGTAATGGCTTTTTAGGTGGACAATTACTCATAGCAATGCCTGGGATGAATGACAAACGCTTTATTCGTTCTGTTATTTATATTTGTGCGCATTCTGATGCCGGTGCGATGGGCATCATTCTCAATCAATTGCATCACATTGATTTTCCAGAGCTTTTGCTTCACTTAGGAATCATAGACAGTGGCCAAAAAAAAAGTCTTTCTGAACCAATAAAACAGTTTCCAGTTCGCTATGGTGGTCCTGTTGATCCTTCGCGTGGTTTTGTCCTTCATTCAGATGATTATGCTTGTGAAGAAACTGTTTTTATTGCGGATAAGATCTGTTTTACTGCGACAATTGATATATTAAAAGCGATCAGTTGCGAACAAGGTCCGCAACATGCACTGGTCGCATTAGGCTATGCTGGATGGAAAGCGGGGCAACTTGAGGCAGAAATTTCTGCAAATGGTTGGCTAATCAGTTCTACATCACCTAGTTTTCTTTTTGAAAGCGATTTAAGCTGCAAGTATGATAAAAGTTTAACACGCATGGGTATCGATCCAACTTATCTTGCTTCTGAAATGGGACACGCGTAGAGTTTTTTCTAAGCTTTTTAACTTTACACGTTATTTTATCCCTTATGTTTTTATTTTATAAGGGAAATGGCTCTGAACGAGCGTAATTAATTCTTCTATGGCAATCGGTTTCGTCACAAGTGTACTTTGAACATATTTACAGCCTTCTTGACGGAGGAAGATTGCTTCTTTTTCATTTTCAACTCCTTCTGCGATAATTTGCAAATTAAGATCTGTTGCCATATTAATGATAGACTTTAGAACAATTTTCTTCTTAAGAGAGTCGATTGAGATAAGTGAACGATCAAGTTTAACCATATCAAATGGATAACGTACGAGATAGGTCAGAGACGAATAACCTGTTCCAAAATTATCGAGTGCGAGATTCATTCCAAGTGTTTTAATTTGTTCAAGAAAGTGCGCTGATTGTTCAGGATTATTTCTTAAGACAAATTCAGATATTTCAATCATCAGACGCCCTTTGTGGAGCGGATGGCGAAGCAAAGCGGCACGCAATTGACTGATAAAACGAGGATGAATCATTTCTGCGCTTGGTAAATTAATTGAAATAAAGAAAGATTGTTGGGAAAACTTTTCTTGTACATTTATAAGATCAATAATGGCATTATCGATGATAAATTGTGACAAATCCATAACAATTTGTTCATTTTCTACGATTTTTATGAAATCAGAGACATTTAAATTTCCATAAGTGGGATGATGCCATTCTACAATTGTTTCAAAACCAATAATATGTCCGTCTGATAAATTAAGAATAGGATGGTAGAGGATTTTCATCTCATTACGTTTTATGGCATAATGAACATCTTTCTCCAGAGTATTATGTTCGAGACCCAAAGTGCGAAAATTAGGACGAAAAGGTTCAATATGGTTCCCACCCATTTGTTTTGCGCGAATCATCGCTAACTCACTATCATTAAAAATATCTTTAGCCGTCGATCGGCTTTCACTCCATGTAACCAATCCGATAGAGGTTGAAAGGATTATTTTATTTTCTGAAAGTGAAATAGGTGCTGAAATTGTTTTGTGCAAATGATCTGCAAATGCTGCAATTTTTTGTGGTTCGGTTTCACTGAGTAAAATAATTGCAAAGCGGTCTGCTGAAAGACGCGATAAGGTGTCTTGAAAGTTAATGAGACGATTTAAACGACGTGCGATTATAAGCAGTACAGTATCCCCAACTGCTATGCCTAATTTGCGATTAATTTGGCGAAAATTGTCAAAATCAATCATAAAGACAGTTGGTCTAATTTTGATATTTGCTTTCGCTAAAGAGGTATAATTTTGTAGTCTATCAAAGAAAATTTGTTGGTTAGGAAGTCCAGTTAAGCTGTCGTGGATTGCATCATGCAATAAGCGTTCTTCGGATTTTTTATGGTTAGTAATATTGACAATGGTTCCAATGACACGTGTGATTTTTCCATCTTTTTGCATAGCCGGACGTGCACGAAGAGAAAACCAATGATAATAACCACCACCGGAAGAAAGCCGAAAAATTTGATCAATGCGCCCTTTTTTATTTTTAAGAATGATATCCAATACGGCTTGAAAGCGTTCACGATCATCATGGTGCAAGGCTGAAATCCAGTTGCGCATAGGTCCATTGAGGTTATGAATTTCAGTACCAAAAAGGGTTGCCATGTTTGGATGTACAACAATACGATCACGCTCAATATTCCAATCCCAAATAATATTTCCAGCTCCCTTTGCTGCGAGTACTTGTTGTTCAAGGTCGGAAAATATTCCTTCATGGAAAGCGTCATTAGAAAAAGTTTGTTGCAGGACAGTAAAGCTTATGAGAAGAACAATGAGCACTAATCCTCCCGCTAATGCTGGCTGGATAATATCATTGTTTAAATGTCCAGCTATGCAGGCATAGGCTCCAACACACCAAAAGCTAATGAGCAACCATGTTGGAATAAGCATAATGGCGCGGTCATAGCTTCTGATTGAGAAATAGATGATTAATATTATACCAAGCACAGCGGTAAGGCCAAAAGACAAACGCGCAATTCCAGCTGCTCTGATGGGATCATAAATAGCAAAGGCTCCTAGACTGCAAAACGCAATGGTCCAAGCGATAGCACCGTAACTAAAATGATAATGCCAGCGGTTAAGGCTGAGATAGGTAAAAAGAAAAATGAAGAGTGTAGCAGTAAGTGCTACTTCTGTACCAGCACGCCAGATTGGTTGGGTTGTGAGTGTAACTGCAAAGAATTTATTTAAAAAGTTGAAGTCAATACCAATATAAAAAAGCACTGCCCAAGCAACTGCCGCTGTTGCAGGAAACAGCCCTGTTCCACGGACGACGAAGAGAACAGTTAACAAAAGCGCTAAGAGACCTGATATCCCAAGAAGAATACCATGATAAAGCGTATAAGAATTAATTGCATCTTTATAAGCTTCAGGTTGCCATAAATAGATTTGCGGTAGATTTGCAGAGTTAAGTTCGGCCACAAATGTAATAACAGCACCAGGGTTAAGGGTAATACGAAAGATATCAGAGTTTGCACTAAGTTGACGATCGAGGGAAAAACCTTCGCTTGGCGTTATGGATTGAATCCTTGATGATCCAAGGTCTGGCCAAAAAAATCCAGAACGTGCCATGCGGTAATGGGGGGCAACGATGAGACGATCAACTTGTTCATCTGTTGGATTTGCAAGAGAAAAAACTGCCCAATTTCCGGAAAATTTTTCATTTTTTGCCTGCACTTCAATACGCCATACAATACCATCTGGTCCTGGTGCTGTACTTGTTTGAAAAATAGAGTTGTTTGTATGGTGAATTTCAATTGCTTTTGAGAGATCAAGAGCAGCATCTTGAGAAGAAATTTTAATTGGTTCAATTGCTTGTGCTGATGTAAGATGGACAAAAGAACTAACGACTACAATGAAAATGATGTCAATTATTTTACGCAAACTCTTCACAATGTCCCACTCTCAATATTTTAGGATGTTTAATTTTCATTTCGACTTTTGAGAAAAAACGTCCACCTTTTATAATTTATTTACATAATAAATTGTTATCACTTTTTCTTAAGTTATGTGATTTTATATACAAATAGACCACACACCCATTTGCTTCAATGGAACCTGAAGCGAATGAAGTTTTATATTTTAAAAGGGCAAAGTTAAACCATGAATTTCCAGATTTCACGGATACACCTTCACTTATTAGAATCTTTATCACATGAAGTATGAATTGGGTAGTTTTGTACGCCTATTTGCCCAATATTTCCAAAACTTATTTAATGAGGAGAGCTTTTGTGGTAAATTTTATGATAAAATATGTGATGTTATTGTGATGCTGCTTTGAAAAGAAGTTTTTACTTTAGCTTGTATGAAAGAGTTGACGTTAAATCATCAAAATTTATGAGGGGTCCTACAGGTCCGACAGCAGTTAGTGTTGGAGTGGAGTTTGTAAAAAGACGATGTGCTAAATCAGTTAATCTTTTAGGAGTGATGAGATTGAGGCGTTCAATTGTTTCCGATATTGGAATTGGTCGACCATAAAGGAGTATTTGGCGAGCAATGAGATGTGCTTGACTAGAGGGATTTTCCTGTGACATTGTCAGATTTGCACGATATTGCGTTTGTGCTCGTTGCAGTTCGGTGGCGTGAATATTTTTGCTGACCTTGGAAAGTTCATCAAGAATCACAGGAATAAGTTCTTTGAGCCCTTCTTGTCCGGTAGCTGCGTGAACACCAAAAAGCCCAGTATCTGAAAATCCCCAATGAAAAGCATAAATAGAATAGCATAATCCACGTTTCTCTCTTACCTCTTGAAAAAGACGTGAAGACATACCACCACCAAGAATGATAGAAAGAATTTGAGCTGCATAAAAATCACGCGCGTGATAAGCACGCCCTTCAAACCCTAGAACAACTTGTGTATCCATTAAATCGCGATATTCACGAAAGTCGCCACCGACATAATTTGCAAGATTAGTAAGAGGTGCGGTTGAATGGGAGCGAAAAGTACCAAGACGACTTTCAACTTCTCGCAAGAAACTTTCGTGCTTTACAGCTCCTGCAGCAACGACAATCATACGATCTGCACTATATTGTTTATTGATGAAATCATGGAGATCAGTAGATGTAAATGATTGAATAGTTTTAGCTGTTCCTAAAATAGAGCGTCCAAGGGATTGATGACGAAAGGCTGTTTCTGTAAAGTGATCAAAAACAATATCATCAGGAGTGTCATGGGCAGCACCAATTTCCTGAAAGATTACTTGTTTTTCTCGTTCTAGTTCATCGTCGTCAAATTTTGAATGCATTAAAATATCGGCTAAAATATCTATAGCAAGTGGGATATCGCTTTTAAGAACACGTGCAAAGTAAGCTGTTGTTTCAATACTGGTTGTAGCATTGATTTCACCGCCAACATCTTCAATATCGGTTGCAATTTGAAAAGCAGTACGGTTTTCGGTTCCTTTAAAAGCCATATGCTCAAGAAGATGAGCAATACCATGCTGTGTGGAGGTTTCATTGCGTGAGCCCACTTTGACCCATATTCCGAGGGCAACACTATCAATTTGTTGCATTGTATGTGTGGCGATAGTCAAACCATTACTAAGGCGACATATATCTACATCCATGTATTTACAACTCCATTAAATAAGCTAAATACCTCATTGTAAGGGTATCAGAATATTCTTGATTTAAATTAATGCAGCTAACTTTAATAAGATGCACGCGATTTTAAAGAAATATAATCTTTTACTATTTTTTCATCATTAGCAAGATTTATAAAATGTTCTTCATGTTTCATTACATCATTGAGATGAGATGGCCATGGAGCATGAAGTCCACAAGCGCTTTTAATAGTATCAGGAAATTTAGCTGGATGAGCCGTGGCAAGAACGATCATTGGAATATGCGGTTTTTTGTTTTCACGCGCTACTTGAAGAGCGACCGCTGTATGTGGATCAACAAGATAGCCACTTTCCTTATAGACACTATCAATTGTTTGAGCTGTTGCAGCCATGTTGCTTTTTCCAGCGGAAAATAGGGAACGAATATTTTTGAGTTGCTTTTCATCAAGAGTAAAAAGACCCGTTTTTTTCAAGTTTTCCATTGCATTGCGAATCCACATTGGATCACGATTGCCACTTTCAAAGAGCAAACGTTCAAAATTAGAAGAGACCTGAATATCCATAGAAGGTGATGTTGTATGGACTATTGGTTGTGTTTTGTAAGTACCACTGGTCAATGTACGTACAAGGATGTCGTTATCATTCGTTGCGATGACCAGTTGAGCAATGGGTAATCCCATACGGGCTGCGACATAACCTGCAAAAATATCACCAAAATTTCCAGTAGGAACAGTAAATGAAACAGCTCTATCAGGTGCTCCTAAAGAAAGTGCAGATGAAAAATAGTAAACAATTTGCGCCATGATACGCGCCCAATTTATAGAATTAACACCTGAAAGTGCTCTTTTTTTACGAAAATTGTGGTCATTAAACATTGCTTTGACAAGAGCTTGGCAATCATCAAAATTTCCTTCAATGGCAATGGCATGAACATTGGAACAATGATTGGTTGTCATTTGCCGTTGTTGAACAGGCGATACACGTCCTTTAGGAAATAAAATAAAAATATCTGAGTGTTCTTTTCCAGCAAAAGCTTGTATCGCAGCTCCTCCTGTATCACCTGATGTTGCAGCAATAATCGTTGCACATCTATTTTTTTCAGTCAAAACATAATCCATCAGTCGAGAAAGAAACTGCATTGCTACATCTTTAAAAGCTAAAGTAGGACCATGAAAGAGTTCAAGGATAAATTCATCTGCTCCAGTTTGTCGTAAAGGACAGATTGCTGGATGGTGAAAGGTTGCATAAGATTCAGCGATCATATTTTCAAAAGCTGTATATTCGATTTCGTTATTCACAAAGGGCCACAGAATAGTTTTAGCAATTGTTGTATAGGACTGACCACGAAGTGCTCGTAACGCATCAAATGATAGCTGAGGAAATTTATCTGGCAAATAAAGTCCCCCATCACTTGCCAACCCTGTCATGATTGTTTCCGTAAAGCTTAAAGCAGGAGCTTCACCTCTCGTGCTGATATATTCCATAAGTCTTATCCTTTTTTATTTCTGGCAAATTGGTGAAGTTATTTATTTCACGTTTTTCATAATATTTAAATTATTAAATGGATAGAGCTTCTTTTCTTCTTTTTAATTCAATAATGAAAGGAAATAGCCTTAAGCATTTTTATTTTTGAGATATAAACACCAAATGTTCACAGAAAATCTGTTACAGTCAAAAATTTCCTCTCTATTATTCATTCACTTAAATTTTACAACGTATCTTCACTTGTACACCTTCTTAAATAATAAAATTAAATAGATAGAATGGTATTTACTGAAGAACTTTTGTATAAAACTCAATCATTTATAGTTATTTTATGCTCTTAATACTTTGTAACAATTAAATCTGCTAAACTGAATGTTAAAATGATACATCTCAGGACTCACATTGGAAGATTTATAAGGTAATTTTATGGCATTTCGTGTGCAAATCTATACTTTGAATAATCTTTTTTAGCTTAATTTATCACTTTGTATAATAATAGATATTATATTTGTGCTATACAGTATGGTAACCTAAAGTTTATCCATAGAAAACATACAACAGCCTGCTAAATGATGGGAAGCAGGCTGTAAAGTATTTTCATTTTAAATAGAAAAAAATAACTAAGTATCTTTGAATTATTTGCCTTTAATTTTTCCTATTGCCCATCCAATTATCCCGCTAAATATGGCCATAACAGATCCAGTCAAGAATCCAAAACCCAAAGCTCCTACTGTAGAAAAAACTCCTAGCGTAATTGGTTCAAACACTTTCTCAAATTTTCCTTCAAAGGCAGATTCACTTTTTGCTTTATGAGTGAAACTTGGGACATAAAGAGCAGCTATATCGATAGCTTTTTTCTTTCCTTGTTCTATTAAAGAGACAGTTTCCCATTGAGTATCATTTTTCAAATGATTGGCATGAACATTTATAACTTGTGAAAGCAAAAAAGCAACTGCTATAAAAATATTTAATACGTAAGTTTTCAATACTTTAGTCATAGTTTACCACCAATACTTTTATTTTAATCTGAATTGAATAGATGCATCGGCAGAATTAGTGCACATTGAGAGAAACAGAAGCATTTAAAGCTTTTTTCACTCTTAGTGTGATAATTCATTAGTTTTTGTCATCAACAATGGATAAACACGGAATATGTTCATAGTTTATATTTCATATGAGAAGGTCTTATTCTGATGAAATTTCAATTTTAACGAGATTTAAAATACAATATTATTTTACTTATTATCCATCCTAAAAACATGCCTATCGTACTTGATGCATATCCAAGTGCCATCCCCATACCAAAAGCCCCGAGTGTAAGAGGTTCAACAACCTTTTCAAATTTTCCTTCAATAGTAGCTTCATTACCCACTCCATGATTTAGACTAGGTCTATAGAGAGAAACGGTATGGACTGCATCCTTTCTTTTCTGTTCTATTGCAGAAACAAAAATATTCTCACGATGAGTACTATTTTGTAAAGAGTTTGCATGCACATTTACAACCTGAGAAAGAGAAAAGGCAGATATAATGAAAATACTTAATATATGATTTTTAAATAATTTAATCATAATTTACCTCAAAGATTTATACTATTCAATATATATGAGTAAATTTATACTTAATTTATACTTTGGATATTTGGATGTAATCTACAACATTTATATTTTGTAGCATAATGAGCTTCATTATGTAATTATTTACAATGAATTATAGCCACATAATAAAGCTATTATTATAGAGTTCTAGACGAGGTTGAATTATTTGAACATCAATACTATGTCCTTTATCCAACTTATTATCGATCCTATAAAGCTCATTACATGTCCAGTAAACAATAGCCCCATTCCTATAGTCATAGGCTCAACGACCTTTTCAAATTTTCCTTCACCTATTGTTCCATGTTCTGTTTGATAATTTACAGACGGAGCATAGAAAGCAGTCGTAGAAACTACATCGGATTTCGCATATTTTACTTGTTCCATTGGGAAAACAGAAAATTCCTCTTTTGGATTATCGTTTTTCAAATAGTTTGCATTAACATTTACAGTTTGTGAAATAAAAAAAGTGCTCGCTATAAAAATGCTTAAAATATAATTTTTAAATATTTTCACCATAACTTTACCTCAAATATTTTTAAGTTATATATGTAATAAATATACATAATGTTTATGTATATCACACTATATACAAGCCATATAGTTCAATATGTATTTTTAGTCAATAATAAAAATACATATAAAAATATAACTATAATTTTTATAAACGTTATTGTAAAAAAGTAACAGTAATAATTACAAATTATATTTTTTAAAAACTTTATACAATATTTTATTATGTGTTATATATAAAATAACATATGGTTATCGTATAATTTTTATAAAATGACATTAATATATTTTTTAAATACATTTATAGATAATAAAATTGATCAAAATTTTTACATATTAAATATATAAAAAATTATTTATTATCGATAGTATAATAGAAAAAATGAAAATTATGATGTGGTTATAAAAATATTATTAACAATTAAAATATGAATGGACACGCTAAAATTTTATTATTTATAGTATTTATCATAGATAGTCATTATTGTAGAATGTGTGTTCTATAGATATTATTAAATTATTATTCAATGGTTATTTAATTGCATCGTGATAGCAGAATAATAATTCTTACTTTACTATTAAATATATACATTTATCTTATAGATAATAATATGTTATAGATACTAAAAAATGTACAATTTTCTCATAGTGTAAAGTAGAGTTCCAAATTGGATAGAGATAAATGATATTATCTTTTTATCGCCAATGTGAACAGCATATTACTATGATGCAAGGCAGTGTATAGAAGAATATAATTTAGACATATTTATGAGTGCCAAAAGATCAGCATTGGATAATATTTTTCAATATTTTCTTCTTTCCAAACTGAAAAGCCGCTTTTATTTTTAGAAAGTGGATTACTTTTGAAAAGATCTGATTTCATTGCTTATTTAAAAAGGCTATTAAGTGCTTTCGGAAAATTTTAAGCAACTATTGGTATCTCTGTCGCTTGTTTAACATGATTATATGTTTCATATTTATGTGCTTTTTTAAAGAAACCGTTCTCAAGGTACTCAAGCCTATTTTGCAATGATAGATATGATGATAAAGCCCCCATAATATAAAATTCTTAGGGCATCAGAATTTTTGACGTTTATAAAGAAGAAAGATGGCATTGCCATACACTTTTCTCGCTCCTAATGTTGCTACAATTTTTGCCTTTTGAGATGATTCATTAAAAGGCATTTTTATTTCTTTATTTATTTAATTCAACATATCCAGATTTGAAATGAGAGAATCTTACAATATTCGGTTTTTTTGCTTAATTTGAATAATGATAAATTATGATTATAAATCAATATATTGTCTGTAAATTACTTGGTATGAAATGTTTTTTATAAAATGCACATCTTCATAAGAGTGTATTCTTTTTGTTTTTTGTAATCTTAGGGAGGTTGTACCAATTGATGCTGTTAAAATACTATTTAAGCAGCAAAGTAAATAAGCCTTCAACAAGTTTATGAGATTTGGATTGAGTAAATATAAGCCTTTGTAACTCAACAAGGACGCATTTGTCATTTTCAATAAAGTCTTGTGTTCCATAGATTCCGCGAATTTTAATATTTTTTCCATGATCAATATGCACATCCCTTACAATTTTACCATAGTGTGTGTTTTTTTGATCAGATGAAAGAGGTTAGCAATTTTCACATCTTATCGAGCAAGGCATCGTAATATTTCTTTTTTGACAAATATAATAATTTATCAGGATGAGCTGCTGTGGTTGGGAGTGGGATATTGGATTT
Source organism: Bartonella sp. AP19HLJMH (assembly GCF_042196245.1). Classification (NCBI taxonomy): domain Bacteria; kingdom Pseudomonadati; phylum Pseudomonadota; class Alphaproteobacteria; order Hyphomicrobiales; family Bartonellaceae; genus Bartonella; species Bartonella sp. AP19HLJMH. The sequence continues at coordinate 241,914 of NZ_JBHIPX010000001.1, read as the reverse complement.
GAGATAGATAAGCAGGGTTTAATTTTTATGAGTTTGCACCCCTGTTTTTTGCTTTTTTTTAAGTACGTGCAATGGTTAACAGACTTATGATCTCAATGAGGTGCTATATTTTTCCTTCACATTGAGATGCAATTCACCCGTGTCGTGAATTGCGCATTTATTGAAGTTATTATAAAAGGAGCAGCGAGAAGAGCAGGACATTTGAATAAAAATGCTTCTTACAAGAGTTTACAAATTGATATATTCAAGAGATTTTTTATAATAGATCTCGCCATACTGCCATTGCTTCTAAGACTTCTCCTAAATGAGCATGTTTTGCAATAACTGTTTCTGCACCAGCTTCTGCAAGTGCATTAGAGTGGCCAAGATAGCTATGTGATCCTCCCGTAAAGCCGATGACACGCATGCCTGCTGCTATGGCTGCGTGTACACCATGAAGTGAATCTTCTATAACGATAGTGTTTTGGGGCTCTGCCTGTAATTGTTGTGCGGCAAAAAGGAAAACATCAGGGGCCGGTTTCGTTCTTTTTGTTCCAACTTCAGGTGCTGAAAATATTTTACCTTCAAAAAGGTCATAGAGATCAACCGTGGTGAGCATCTCTTTTATATCTACGCTTTTTGCATTAGAGCAGATACAGTAGGGATAGCGTGTTTGGATAATTTCTACAGCTTCTCTTACATCATCAATAGCCCGTAATTTAGTTTTTATTTGTGTACGAAAAATATTAGTCATTTGATCTATGAGATGAGCAGAAATAGGTTTTTCTGTTTCCTGTTCAACGTGTTTAAGAATATCGCGAAAGATAAGCCCTGCAAAACGCTCACTCAATTCTTCGGGTGATATTTCATATCCTGTTTGTTTGAGCAATTGAGATCCAATTTTTGCTGCAAGATATTCAGAGTCGACGAGAACTCCGTCACAATCAAAAATAATAAGATCTATCTGAGGCATAAGATATTCCTTTACATGTTACGAGATGGACAACTTTCATGAAAACGATATTGAGAAGATCTTATTTCATAAAAATACGCTTTGAAAATGATTCTTAATTCTTTTACGAAATAAAAGATATGGGAACAGTACATTGAAAAAAAGAAAATTAAGGTTTCATTCATATGAAAGTTTTTTTTACTAAAAAAACAAAAACAATCATCAATTTTATAGAACTTTAACGATACGTTTACGCTATTTTGTAAATATAGATTGGTAATGCGGGCCTATAAACTATTTTGGTTGATTATAGGGCAAATTCAGTTAATTTTGTTGGGTTTTTCATGACAGTTATTCAGCTTCAAAAAGATTTCCTTCGTACTCCCTCACAAATGCCATGGCGCAATAAAATTTTTAAAGGAGATTGTGTTTCCGTTTTAGAAAAACTTCCAAAACATTCTGTTGATATGATTTTTGCGGATCCACCCTATAATTTGCAATTGGATGGAGCTTTATACCGTCCAGATCATTCGCTTGTTGATGCGGTTGATGATGCATGGGATCAGTTTGAGAGTTTTGCTGCTTATGATGCTTTTACTCGTGCATGGTTGCTTGCTTGTCGTCGTGTATTAAAACCCAACGGAACACTTTGGGTTATCGGATCTTACCATAATATTTTTCGGGTTGGGACGGCATTACAAGATTTAGGTTTTTGGATGCTTAATGATATTATTTGGCGCAAGAATAATCCGATGCCTAATTTTCGAGGGCGCCGTTTTCAAAATGCTCATGAGACGCTTATTTGGGCCGTGCGAGATCAAAAAGATAAAAAGTACACATTTAATTATGATGCCTTAAAAGCGGCAAATGAAGATCTACAAATGCGTTCAGATTGGCTTTTCCCTCTCTGCACTGGAGCTGAACGTTTAAAGGATGATTCGGGGCGTAAATTACATCCAACACAAAAACCGCAAGCGTTATTAGCGCGTATTATTATGGCTTCTAGTAAACCTGGTGATGTTATTCTCGATCCGTTTTTTGGTTCGGGAACAACAGGTGCTGTTGCCAAGCTTTTAGGGCGTGATTTTGTTGGGATTGAACGCGAGCAAGATTACATCGATGCAGCATGTGAGAGAATTGCAGCGGTTCAACCTTTAGCGCAACCAGAACTAGCGATTTTGGATAGAAAAAAAGCAGAACCACGCGTAGCATTCAACAGTTTGCTTGAAGCAGGTTTACTCTATCCTGGAGAAGTTCTTTATGATCGTAAGAAGCAAGTATCTGCTATTGTAAGAGCTGATGGTACGATTATGCATGGTGGTGAAGCGGGCTCAATTCACGCAATGGGAAGAAAGGCTCAAGATTCGCAGAGTTGTAATGGTTGGACCTTTTGGTATTATGAGGAAAATGGACGGTTGAAGTCCATAGATCATTTAAGAATGATCATACGTTCACAAATGTTAAAAACGGGTGTTTTATGAACTAAGCTGATCGCTTCATTCTATTGACCACCAATGTACCTGATCTTGATTGAGATGGACGTGAGGGCGTTTTATGCCTTTATTAGATGTTTTTTATTGACACACTAATCTCGCTTGTAAGCGACAAGCGAGTATTTTTATGCTTCTTTTAGAAGAAATTAAAATGAGAAATTTTCACTCTATGTTCTCGTTTTAGTTCCAAAACAGTAAAATTTCAATATAAGCTTATAAAAATGAAATATCAGAATTAAAAGGTTCATTCAGAAGTTCAAAATTAAGTGCTTTTTTGAGTACGTACATCTGTAAAGTGCGTAAAATGTATTTATTTATAAAGATAATTTAGCACAACTCATATTGAATTGCCTTCGGAATATCGTCAAGTTTTTTCATTTAAAACTTGTTCCATATTGAATCGATGAAAATTACTTTCTTGCATGTCATAAACGGGGTTGGCGTGTGAATAAAAATTGTTAACGAAAGAACTAAAAGTACCTCTTATAATCCGTTTCACGTACCAAGGGATGTTGAGGGGGCTGGTAAATATAACGATGGAGCCGACTTACTCCTTCATAAGCGAAAAAAGGATAGAACCTGAAATTTAAATTTAAGATTTTTAAGCTTTTCTATCCCTCCTTAATTTTTGTCTGTAGAAAAAATTGGTTATTTCATTTTTTAAATTTTTCTTTTACAGATTAATAAATGATCGCTAGAGATACAAAAGTCTCCATTAGAAAACATTTTTATGAATAGGGAAGGTTATTTAAATCTAAAAGAATTGGGAAGTGCTACGGAAATGGCTTTTTTCATAACAGTAGGTAATGCTTCTTCGGCAAGATGTTGAATGTTACACCACCAACCATTTTCACAATTCATTTCATGAACATCTTCGGTATAGTAAACATCAAGTTTTAGAGAAAAGTGAGTAAAAACATGCGTAATTTGTCCTTTGAATTGCCAATTGGCAGTAAAGGGTGCGTTTTGTAGCCCATTTTCGTTGTTTATGCCAATATTGTTAGGAATTTGGGTCATTCCACCAAGGAGCTTTTGCGTCTGTCGTTTTTCCAAATAAATTTGTTTCTTTTTATTAAGAACCACAAAAGCAATACCTGTTTTTGAAGGGCGTTCTTTTTTAGGGGCTTTAACTGGAAAAGACTCCGGTTGTTGCATCTTTTCTGCTTTGCATAAACATTGAAGAGGGCAGGTATAACAAGATGGTTTGCGTGGAGTACAAATTGTTGCTCCCAAATCCATCATTGCTTGAGCAAAGTCACCAGGACGATTTAAAGCAGTAATTTTTTGTGTTTTTTCTTTAATTTCACCTTTTGCTTTTTGCAATATTGAAGTGATAGCAAAAAGTCGCGCTACCACACGTTCGACATTACCATCAACCACTGCTACAGGGTGGTTAAAAGCAATCGCAGCAATGGCTGCGGCAGTATAATCTCCAATACCGGCTAGAGTTCGCAATTCTTTTACAGATTGTGGAAATTGTCCCGCGTAGTTTTCAACAAGCTGTTGCGCACATTTTTTAAGATTACGTGCGCGTGAATAATAACCAAGTCCAGCCCATGCTTTCATGATATCATCTTGGGAGGCTTTTGCTAAAGAGGAAAGATCAGGCCATAGTTTTAGAAACTTTTTAAAATAAGGCTTAACTGTTTCAACGGTTGTTTGTTGAAGCATGATTTCAGAAAGCCAAACTTGATAGGGATCAGGACGGATACCTTGTTTTTGCTTTTCGGGGGTAATCCGCCATGGAAGATGTCTGTGATTTTGATCGTACCAAGCAAGGAGGTGCGAAGAAATTTCATACATGATTGCTTTCAAGCATAGGGAGATATAAAATGCAAAAGAAAAAATTATTTATTTTGTAATTCATGTTTTTTGCTCTTTTATTGTCAAGGCTCTGGTGAGAAAAGGCTTTTTATTTTGTTGATATTTCATAAATTGAGGAGGCAACAATTTTTAGATGAAACAAATGATTTTAATTTAGTAAGCGGTTGAACAATGATCTAAAAATGAGAAAACAACTTAAAAAACGTATCTTTTATTCTCTTTCTGAGGCGGTATACAAAATACTTGATCCAGTTTTACGCAAACGGACAGGGCTTAATGTAGCGCTTATAGAACATTGGCCACAGATTGCGGGCTATGATATCAGTGAACATACAATGCCGCTTAAAATTATTTGGAAACGTCGTGCAGATCAAGATGAAGTTTTTCAGCCAGCAACACTTGTTGTCGCATGTGAAGGATTTGCTGCGTTAAAATTGATGCATGAAACAGAGGAATTACTTCATAGAATTAACGGATTTTTTGGCTACATTGCTATTGATCGCATCAAGATTGAGCAAAGGAGTATGTCGGTTTTTATGAATCACTTGCCTCTAAAACCGCCTTTGAGTGAACAAGACAAAAAATACGTGGAAAAAATGCTTGAAGGAATTGAAGATAAAAGTTTGCACCAAGCACTTTATCAACTTGGCTGTTGCATTTTTTTGGAAAAAAATAATAAATAGAAAGATATTTTATATATTTTTCTTTAATATATGAGAAAGCATAGGATTCCTATTCGTTAATAACAACAGAAAAGTATTATTTATGGTAAAATATCGTTCTTTTTTATCTTTCGGGATAATTTTTCTCTTCATAACGATTGTACAAAACAGTGTAACAGTTGCTTTAGCGCGTGATCCCAAATCAGTGGCGACTGTTGATATGGCAGAGCTTCTCCAATCGGGTAAAGTAAAGGATCGCTTTGAGGGAGAGGCGGATGCACCAGTCGTCATTGTTGAGTATGCTTCGTTGACATGTACCCATTGTGCGCATTTTTATAATGATATACTTCCCCAAATTCGTAAAAAATATATCAAAACAGGAAAAGTAAAACTTATTTTCCGAGAATATGCTTTTGATCCTCGGGCAACAGCAGGTTTTATGTTGGCACGGTGTGCACCGGAAGATCGCTATTTTCCTTTGATAGAAGTTTTATTTCAAAAACAAAATGAATGGGCTTTCGGAAAAAATGCTCTAACACCATTGAAGAAAATTGGCTTAATGGCTGGTTTTACAGATGAAAGTTTTACTGCGTGTTTGAAAAATCAGTCCATTTTAGATGAAGTAAATGCATCTTTTGAACGCGGTAAAGAGCTTGGTGTCACAGCAACACCTACTTTCTTTATTAATGGTAGTAAATATGAAGGTGCCATGAAAGTAGAAGAATTTTTTTCGGTGATTGATAGTTTTCTTAAAAACTGAATCTTAATCTTCCAGAAGATGGATAGTGATACTTTTGGCCATTATCTCCTTTGGAAGGATTAATATTATGCATTTATGAAGCGATATTGTTTTTGAGCCAATTTTGATCAAATCATTGCTTTTAAGTGAGCCTCGGTTGAATGATGTTTTGATGCTGATATGGGAGGATTTGTACAGTGAAAAAATGGGTTTATAGTTTTGGAGATGGAAAGGCAGAAGGAAGTGCAAGTGAGCGTAACCTTCTCGGAGGTAAAGGGGCTAATTTGGCAGAAATGAGTAATCTTGGTTTGCCCGTACCGCCAGGATTTACGCTGACAACAGAAGTTTGTAATTTTTATTACGCCCATGACAAATCATATCCAGAAGAGCTACAGGAATCTGTTAAGCAAGCACTAAGACGTGTTGGTGAACAAACAGGACGTGAATTTGGGAGTGAGCAAAAGCCACTTTTGCTGTCTGTTCGTTCAGGGGCTAGGGCTTCTATGCCAGGGATGATGGATACAGTGCTTAACCTTGGCATGAATGATGAGACTGTAAAAGCCATTGCTTTACAAGCCAATAATGAACGTTTTGCTTATGATAGTTATCGGCGTTTTATCCAAATGTATTCTAACGTTGTTTTGGGGCTAGACCATTCGTATTTTGAAGAGATTCTTGATGAAGCAAAGGCATGCAATGGTTACACTATTGATACAGAAATGACAGCAGATGATTGGAAGAATGTTATTATTTCTTATAAAGCCTATGTTGAAGAAAAATTAGGAACCCCTTTTCCACAAGATCCTGAACAACAGTTATGGGGGGCAATTGGAGCCGTTTTTTCAAGTTGGATGACAGCACGTGCAGTTACTTATCGCCGTTTACATAGCATTCCTGAAAGTTGGGGAACGGCAGTTAATGTGCAAGCTATGGTTTTTGGTAACATGGGAGAAGATTCGGCAACAGGTGTTGCTTTTACACGCAATCCATCGACAGGGAAAAAAGAACTTTATGGTGAATTTTTAGTTAATGCGCAAGGGGAAGATGTTGTGGCGGGCATTCGAACGCCTCAAAATATTACAGAAAGTGCGCGTATTGTTGCTGGTTCAAATAGACCGTCGTTAGAAAAAATTATGCCTGAGGCTTTTTTGAAATTATGTCAGATTGCGCAGAAGCTTGAGCAGCATTATCGGGATATGCAAGATCTCGAATTTACCATTGAAAAAGGTAAATTATGGATGCTTCAGACTCGTTCAGGAAAACGCACGGCTCGTGCGGCTCTCAAGACGGCAATTGAAATGGTTGAGGAGGGGTTAATAAACCGTGAAGAGGCTGTGATGCGTATTGATGCAAAGTCGCTGGACCAACTTTTGCATCCAACACTTGATCCTAAAGCAGAACGTTTTGTTATAGGACGTGGTTTACCTGCTTCTCCTGGAGCCGCAACTGGTGAAATTGTTTTTACTTCAGAAGAGGCAGAAACTGTGTCGGCGGAAGGTCGCAAAGTTATTTTGGTCCGGGTAGAAACAAGTCCAGAAGATATTCATGGTATGCATGCTGCAGAAGGAATTTTAACAACGCGTGGCGGTATGACAAGTCACGCTGCTGTTGTTGCGCGGGGGATGGGAAAACCATGTATTTCTGGTGCTGGCAGTGTGCGGATTGATTATAACACAAATACATTGTTTGCCTCAGGAGAAAGCCTAAAAAAAGGTGATGTTATCACAATTGATGGTGGAAGTGGAGAAATTTTCAAAGGGAAAGTTGCAATGTTGCAGCCTCAGCTTTGCGGAGACTTTGCAAAATTAATGGAATGGGCTGATGGGATGCGACGTATAAGAGTTCGCGCTAATGCTGATACACCATCTGATGCCCGTATGGGGCGCTCTTTTGGGGCTGAAGGTATAGGTCTTTGCCGTACGGAGCATATGTTTTTTTCTGATGAACGTATCGTTGCCATGCGTGAAATGATTTTAAGTCATGATGAAAGTGGTCGTCGTAAAGCACTAGATAAGCTTTTGCCAATGCAGCGTTCAGATTTTAGTGAATTATTTGAAATTATGTGTGGTTTACCTGTTACTATCCGCTTGCTAGATCCACCATTACATGAATTTTTGCCTAAAACGAAAGCAGAAATTCTTGATGTTGCAACAGCTATGGGTGTTTCTGCTGAAGTGCTTGCTGAACGCACTCAGCAGTTGCACGAATTTAATCCTATGCTTGGATTACGAGGATGCCGTTTAGCTATTACTTATCCTGAAATTGCAGAAATGCAAGCGCGGGCGATTTTTGAAGCAGCAGCAGAAGCTGCCCAAAAATCTGGATCTCCTGTTATGCTTGAAATTATGGTGCCACTGGTTGCGCTTAAATCTGAACTCGATTTTGTGAAAGCGCGTATTGATCAGGTTGCTGAGGAAGTGATGAAAGAAAAGGGAAGCACTATTCAATATATGGTTGGGACGATGATTGAACTTCCAAGAGCGGCGCTTCGAGCAGATGAAATTGCTGAAACTGCTGAATTTTTTTCATTTGGAACAAACGATTTGACACAAACTACTTTTGGGATTTCCCGTGATGATGCAGCTCCTTTTTTGGCAACCTATTTTCAAAAAGGTCTTTTAGAGCAAGATCCTTTTGTGTCTATTGACCGTGATGGAGTAGGGGAACTTATTACCATTGCTGCACAGCGTGGACGCTCAAAGCGTGCAAAAATAAAATTGGGAATTTGCGGTGAACATGGAGGCGATCCTGCCTCTATTGCTTTATGCGAAGAAAATAACCTAGATTATGTTTCGTGTTCTCCTTTTCGAGTGCCAATTGCTCGTTTAGCAGCAGCTCAGGCCGCAATAGCAAAAAGGATGTAATGGGTTAATATTTTTTGTTGTATCGTTATTACTGAAATAAATTTTTATATATTCTTTTATTTTCTTTAATAAAGGGAATAAAAATGCTTCTAAAATGCACGATAAGTTGTGTTACGCGTTAGAGGTTTATGAGAGAAAATATAAAGCACAGGATAGACAAAGATGTATTATTAATGCACTTTTTATTGGCGAACCTCTTGATAGAGAGAAACGTGTTATTGTGCAGTCAATTTACGCGTTTGCTTTTTTATAGGGGAATGAGCTCCTCACGCAAAGTAGAATGCTGCAAACAAATGCATTTTTTTTGCGCATCATGCTGTTTGAGATAGACATTTCTCAGTGATGCCCCATTTCACATTGATATTCGTGGAATGGGGATTATGTAAAACTCCCCGTAAGTTTATAAAAATCTTCCCAAAATTTATAAACTCCATTATGCACTCCCATCTTTACATTTATAAAGGAATATCAAAGTTACACAATCTATTGATTTATAAAGATAATTTTTTATTTCTCATATTGAATGAAAGCTGTAAATATCATAAGATCTTCTTATTTCGACTTCTTTTATAATGAATCAATCAAAACCATGTTTTTTGTATGTTACAGGCGGGATGAGCGTCTGTAGGTAAAAAAATAAAGCAAGGATATGCCTCTTATGAAACGTCTCAAGTGAGAGCTATCACAAATTGAAGGTAGGTACAGTGTGTAATGGTGCCGGCTTGCTTCTTCACAAGCGTAAAGATGATGTGCGCTGTCGCGCAGTTGTTGTGGGGGGGGGGCCTGCTATTATTATTCACGGGTGTTGTTGCGAAGTGGTTTTGGGTGCTTTAGAGATGTTTTTTAAGAAAGCCCGTGAATGGCAATCCAAGTATATTCCGTTTGGGACATTTTGTTTTAGGTGAGGGGGAGTGAGACCAAAAAGACATGTGATAAAGTAAGAGCATGAGGCAATAGGTAATTTCCGTTATTTTAAAGATATTGCTTTAGATGTCTTTGAAAGGCGTAAAGCTGAATTAAAAGGAAATGGCAAAGATGAAAAATGGTGTTTACCTTAAAATTTCATATTCTTCCCAAATTAGGCTGTTTTCCTGTTTTAAGAGATTATACAAACAGAGATGCGCAATATTCTTGCCTCCATTTGGCATATAAAAGCTATAACAGCTGAGAGAAGTACTAAACTGTCTTAACATTTTTTTCAAACATACTGCTGCGGTAAGTTTGGATGTTGATTTATAGACAATACTAAACGCACACGCTCTCTTAAGAAGACAATGTCATAAAACACATAACTTTCCAGCAATAGATTAGAGAGAAGGCCGGTTTTTTATCATACACTTTGCAAAACAACAACCATAACACAATTAGCTTTACGTCTACTTATCCTTACAGGTGTTTGCACAAATTCTTTGCATCATATTTATAAAGATCAAATTGACGATAATATATGGACAATTCGTGGTTCGATAATATGAAAGGTTTACGTGATACTACAAAAATTTCGTGTCCTTTTATCATCAGAGGCAATAAAAATGCTAGAACAAGCGCGTTTGCTATTTTGCAATATTCTTTTTTCTGCAATCGGTTGTGGTTTTTTTGAAGCAAATTATACGGCTCAATATGTAATGTGTAAGAAAACCATTCTGATTGATTGAAAATAAGAGGGCTTGAGATGAAGGAATGTTTGAGGGGAGCATTAAACAAACGAAAGATGAATTATCATTATAAATTAAGAGATTATTATGATTAGATTCAATTTAATAAACCAATTTCACGCATTTTCATTAAAATTGTGTGATTAATTTTACCTGTTACAGGAAGATCAAATATTTTTTGAAACTGTTTTAAGGCTTCTATCGTCTTTTGATCTTCTATTCCTGTGACAATAACCTCCTCATTCCCAAAAATATGTAAAGCTTTTTGCACTTGTATAATATCTTCAACAGAAGGCTCTAAAATAGCTTCTTTTAAGTGTGTCATATTTTTTGTATTGTTTGTTTCTATTTCGCTTTGCTTAATTAATATCGCGATTTCATCTGCTGCGGGATTAGATAGAACATTCTTTTGCATTCTCTGAGCAGTTTGCTGTTTCCATAAAGTGATGGCTCGGCGTGTTTTAGGTCCTTCCAGTCCATCTAATGGTCCATCATAAAGTCCTAATTTTGCTAGTTCTTTTTGCTTTTCCAGCATGCTTGCTGATTGAGAGGGTAAAGGTGAATTTGTGTGCTTATGGCTTTGAGAATGTACAGAAGTTACACGGGAGAGTTCTTGTGATTTTTCTTCTTTTTCCGATAAAGTAGAGCTCTTACCTATACTTTGAACAGAGGAAAATTTCATTTGAGTTAAAATATTTTGATGCGTTGTCATTTGCGAAAATAAAGCATTAAATGAAATAAATAAAAAACTAATGCTAAAAAGAAAAGATCCAACAAAAAATAAAGTATTTTTTCGTGTATAGAAATAAAGAGTTTTTGCACTCCAAAAAATAAAATGAAAAATTATAAGAAGAAGTGTTATAACAATACTACTATAGTATTTACGGTGTTTTACAGTTTTTTTTCGGTAGGTCTTTCGTTTTGTTGCCATTACTTTTATTTTCAGTTGCGTTTATTTTTTACAAAGAAACAAATATAAATTAGGAAACGAATATGAATCAGTTTTTACTTCCAGCCAGAGAGAAGTGCATTGACATTATTGATTTTTCCTTTCAAACTCCTAAAATGAGCGGCTTCATTATATCAATTTATAAGTTGATAAATCAACAAGAGTTCTTATCAACGTTTATTCATTTTATTTTATACAAATCTTTAATGTGTATAAAGAGAGCACCAAATGATTAGCATTCAAGATCATTTTGGTGTTTGCAAACTGCATTATCACATATAATTATCTAAACAATAATGCCACGTTATTCTTCATTTTGGGGCATATGTTTGCCTATTATTTAAAATAAAATTGAAAATATTTGCCTATAACGCTAAAAAGATGACAATCATTATCTATTCTTTATAATTTACATATAGATGGTTACTTATCCATAAACGGTTTGGTAATAATAATTATCTCTTAATATTATTATATTTTGGTATAAATTCCTTCTATTAAATAATTTTCATAAGTATTAATTAAATTGATGTTTACAATGTTATAGAAAAAACTGGCTTGAGATGTAATCATAAGAGATGCAGTTATTTTTTGATGTTTTTATTGACAGGTTGACTATTTTCATAACATTCCAGTAAAAATTTTATAGATAATATAAATATTTTATCGACACTAGAGTCAGAATAACAGAGTTTACTCTTTTTAGCTTTTTCAACTAAGCTAAGATGGTGGACTATTATTTAAAATAATTATGTACACCACACGATTATCTCTCTCATTTTTTATCATAGTATGTTCATTAACATGACCAGCTTGTAAGTGTATAATTTTGATGTTAATTTTTTACTGAATAGACAATGTATCCCATTTTATACAGCGGAATTGTGCCATATTTATAAAAAAGCCAATGATATAGATCCAATACATGAATACTCAATTTTATAAAAAGCACATTTTATAAATTGTTTATAAAGCAACAGTGTATAAAATGCTTCTTTTATTGTATTTACCACTGCGGTACATTGATTGTCCATGATACGTTTTTTAATCAAATTATCATTTTTTTTATTTTTTATTTTTGTCATTATTTCATTTTTTGTAGCAGATCCAAGCAGTAATCATTCTTCTAGCCCCCAAAATAATGAGACAACAACGAGCGATGTGATTGTTGCTTTTAAGGAAGCCTTAAATGACTTAGGCGCATTTTGTGACCGTAATATAAAAACCTGCAAAGTAGGAAAATCCTTTTTAAGTTCACTTGGTGAGCGCGCATATTACGGTGCAAGAGCTGCTTATGAATATTTAGGGAACATATTAGGAAACAAAAATGATATCAGAGACTTCCCCTAATGTTTCTTACAAAATCGAAATACAAGAGTTCTTACAAAACCATGCAATGTTATCTTGAAATAAGGATTTTTAACGTTCTTCGTGTTATTTATGTTAGGAAGAATAAATATTTATTTTTTATAAGTGTATTCAAGAATGATTATTCAAACGAAACAGGACTAAAATAATGGCGGAAACAATCGGTAATATTATAGAGAACTTTTCGCTTTTGGATAATTGGGAAGATCGTTATCGTTATGTCATCGAGCTTGGCTATGAATTGCCACCTTTTCCAGAAAGCGCTCGAAACGATGCTCACAAAGTTCCTGGTTGTGTTAGCCAAGTGTGGCTTCTATCTTCACGTAATAACTCAAAAGATCCAATATTGACGTTTCAAGGTGATTCCGATGCTCATATTGTGCGTGGACTCATTTACATACTTCTTGCTTTTTATTCAGGCAAAAAAGCTTCTGAAATTCGCAATTCTGATGCTCAAGAGCTCTTTGAAAAACTTGGTTTAAATGAAAATCTTACACCACAACGATCAAATGGTTTGAAATCAATGATTAAACGGATTCGTAACGAAAGCTATATGTAATCCCCTTGGTAGAAATTGCTATATATACAAAAGCTTCACACAAAACATGTATACTAAAATCAACTTTATGCACGAAACCATTTTTTCGCAAAATAAGATTATTTAGTTTTTTTCCGTTTGCTTTTGCGTCCAAGCCCCATTTCTTTGGCCAAAGCCGATCGTGTTTTTGCATAATTAGGCGCCACCATAGGGTAAGAACTATCTAACTGCCATTTTTCACGATATTCCTCTGGTAACATTCCATAATGTGTCATGAGATGACGCTTTAGAGATTTAAACTTCTTTCCATCTTCAAGGCAAATGAGATAATCAGGAAATACTGAACGCTTCGGATTAACGGCAGGCCTTTGTTTTTCAACTTCGACTTCTGTTAACTCTAGATTCCCTGCTTTACGAAAAGCAGCATGGACATCAGCAATTAAACTTGGCACTTCAGTCGGTCGAATAGAATTATTACTCACGTAGGCAGCAACAATATCAGCAACCAATGTAATAACTAAATTGCTTTCAGTCTCTAAGACTGCACGATGTTCCATTCTTGTTTCCTTTAATTTAAAATTGAGTAATTCAAAATCGAGATATAGTGCATATACTCATGATATAAAGATCTCATGCACATGAGTTTCATATTGTACAAAAATCTTTTTTGTCAATTCAATTATTCTATAAAATTGCCAAAACACAAAAAAATCAAATAAATACCTATTTTTTGTCATAATATACAATAAGAAAAACGAAATTATTACATGCTAAAATATATTTTTACCCTATAACATATCATACATAATATATAATACATCACAAATATAAAAAAATATATGATAAAATTTATTTATTTTTTTTGAGAACGTAAAAATAAAATTACTAATTATAAAAATATAATATATAAATTATTATATTTTGTTTTGAATACTTATAGTTTAGTAAGTTTATGTTTAATAAGTTTTAAATTTGTTTTTATTATTTATATTTATAAAATTTAATAATAAAAAACATGATATATTATAAATATGACATAATAGTATTATTTGTAATATAAAACTATTCATTAAAAGGAGATAGGACATTTTTATTTTTTATACAGTAATAATAATATTTTAGATATATTTATTCCTTTCTGTAAAATTATGCGATTATACTGTTTCAAAAAAAATCAATTCTTTTTCTAATAGTTTAATTGTTTTACCAGTCACTTTCATTATAAAAGTGGTGTTATATCCCTAGAAAACAATAGCTGTGATATGTAATGAACAGAAAGGTATTAGTTTTAAAAATTATCATGGTGCTATTTTTGCAAGTGAATAGAACTTATAGATTTTTACACTTGCATCAATCATTGTGATTCTAACATATAAACGAAGCTATTAACATATTTTAATATAGGATTGTGTATGACTCGCACTTTTGCAATTCCTCCCAAAGCATCTAGAATCACTCATAAGGAAATATATCATGGTATTTTTCGTGATGATCCCTATCATTGGCTACGTGCGTCTAACTGGCAAGATGTTTTTAAAGATCCTAACTGTCTTGATCCCAATATTCGACATTATCTTGAAAAAGAAAATGCTTATCAATCAGCTCAAATGGCTGATACAAAACCATTACGAGATTTGCTTTTTACCGAAATGAAAAACAGGATCCAAGAGAATGATAGTTCTGTTCCTATAAAACATGGTGCTTTTGCTTACGGATTCTCTTATGTTACCGGAGGCCAACAACCACATTATTTTCGGACACCAAGGAATGGCGGAGAAAAAAACGTGTACCTTAATGGTGATGTCCTAGCAGAAGGCAAAGAATATTTCAAATTTGGTTCAGTTCAAGAATCTCCTGACCATACACATGTGGTATGGACCTATGATGACAAAGGATCAGAGTTCTATACAGCTAAAATTCGTAATTTTGAGACATTGTCTGACTGTATGGACACAATTACTGATACATCTGGTCAAATTGTATGGGATGCTAGGTCTGAAGGTTTTTTCTATACTAAGATGGATAAAAACCACCGACCTTCAGAGCTCTATTATCATCAATTAAACACAGATCAATCACAAGATAAGCTTATTTTTCGTGAAGACAATCCAGGTTTTTTCTTAGATGTAAGCGGTTCTAAGCTTCATGATGTTATTTATATTAATATTCATGATCATGAAACATCCGAGATCTGGTTAATTCCTGCTGAGGCGCCTTTTACTGTTCCCCAATGTGTACGGAAACGACAAAAAGGTATTGAATATTCACTTACAGAGGGTGGTGATGTCTTTTATATTCTAACCAATTTAGATAATGCAAAAGATTTCAAAATTATGGTAGCGCCATATACATCTCCACAATCAGAAAATTGGTCTGAGTTTATCCCACATCAGCTTGGGTGCCTAATATTATCCCATGATGCTTATCAAGATTTTCTTGTCTGGATCGAACGTTTTGAGGGGCTTCCACGTATAAAAGTAATGGAACGTACCACTAAACAAGTTAATTCCATTGCTTTTACTGAAGAGGCTTATTCTTTAGGTCTGCAAGGAGTTGCAGAATATAACAGTCCAACTATTCGTTTTTCCTATTCGTCTATGACAACACCTGATCAAGTGTTTGATTATGAGATGAAAAATTGTAAACGAATGCTTTTAAAAACGCAAATAATTCCCTCTGGGCATAATAAAGATGCATATGTAACACGACGTATTACAGCAATAGCAGACGATGGTGAGAAGATTCCTATTTCACTTTTTTATCACAAAAATACTCCCCTTGATGGTGGTGCGCCTTGTCTGCTTTACGGTTATGGTGCTTATGGGATCTCTATACCTGCCAGTTTCAATAGTAATGTACTTTCTCTAGTAAACAGAGGTTTTATTTACGCTATTGCTCATATTCGCGGAGGAAAAGAAAAGGGAGTAGAATGGTATGAGAAAGGAAAACATCTCTTTAAGCACAATACATTTACAGATTTTATTGCTTGTGGGCGTTACCTTGTAAACAATAAATTCACTTCTCACGACCGGCTGATTGCTCATGGTGGTTCAGCAGGGGGGATGTTGATGGGAGCCATTGCCAATATAGCTCCACAGGATTTTGCTGGGATCGTAGCAAATGTGCCTTTTGTTGATGTCTTAGCGACAATGTTAGATGCTTCATTGCCACTCACTCCTCCAGAATGGGCCGAATGGGGGAATCCTCTTGAATCAGAAGAAGATTATAAGCTTATTGCTTCCTATTCCCCTTACGATAATGTCAAAGCTCAAAACTATCCCCCTATACTTGTGATGGCAGGATTAACAGATCCTCGTGTAACTTACTGGGAGCCTGCAAAATGGGTGGCAAAATTACGAGACCTAAAAACAGACGATAATGCAATTTTATTACGTATTAATATGGATTCAGGGCACGCTGGTGCAGCTGGACGTTTTTCAAAGCTAGAAGAAGTTGCCTATATCTATGCATATATTCTAAAGATAGCAGGAAAAGACTTTTGCTAATCCATAATATTTTGGTATGAAAGTCTCCGATAATTTATTGGATTATAGGGACTTTCATACACTAAAAAATTATTGAGACAGTTTAAAATTCACATTCTTCATAAAGTTTCAAAACATAGTCCCAATTAATTAAATGGTCTACAAAGGCTTCGAGGTACTTCGGTCGAGTATTGCGATAATCAATGTAATAGGAATGTTCCCACACATCGACACCCAAAATAGGGTGAGCATTGTGAATTAAGGGATTTTCGCCATTAGGCGTTTTCATAATTTCAAGCTTGCCATCTTTAACAGCAACCCACGCCCATCCAGAACCAAATTGGGCACTAGCAGCAGCAATAAAATCAGCGCGGAATTTGTCGTAACCACCTAGATCAGCGTCAATAGCTTTTGCTAACTTTTCAGGAAGTTTTTGGCCACCACCATTTTTTTTCATCCAAAGCCAAAAGTGGTTATGATTGTAATACTGCGCTGCATTATTAAACAAACCAATATTTTTTCCAAAACTTTTTTTAACAATATCTTCAAGGCTTTCATTTTCTAAGCCTAACTCTTTCACAAAATTATTGGTGTTGGTAAGATAAGCAAGGTGATGCTTATCATGATGATATTCAAGCGTTTCGCGTGACATATAAGGCGAAAGGGCATCGTAATCATAAGGCAACGGGGGCAATTCAAAAGCCATTTAAAAATCTCCTCGATTCTAATTGTTAAGCTTATTTCATAAGCCTAATTTGCCATTTACCGAATTTAAAAGCAAATGTTGAATACCTAGTTTGTATGAAATTAGTTTTAATGTCTCTCTTTTTGTAAAAGAAGCTTTTAGGAAATGTATATTCATCAATCAAAAAGGGTATTGGTCTACATAAAGATTGCTTCTGAAGATTTTTTACATCTATGAGCGGGTAATAAATATCATTATCTTTTGAATAAAAAGTAAATGGAAATAGCGATTATTCCTTGTTTTGGTATCTCTATTTTTTCAAATACCATATAAAATGTTTTTAATTTTTGCAAAACTTTTCCAGTTTATTGGTGTATCATAATGTTTTCAACAGAATATTAAGTGTTATTTTTAGGAAATATTTTTCAATGTGCTTGATTTCATTTTATGGAGCTACCCATGAATAATATAATGTAAAAATTAGTGGACATTACCATCTTTATGCTTAATGCAAGAGCACAGCAGCACTATCATACACTTACCGGTTGCCAATGTGGTGACAGCTTTTTTCTTAAATTGAGCAAGATGAGATTTTAATATATCAAGAAAAGTAAATCATATGCAAATTTATTAGATACATGAGTAAACTGCAAGATTTTCATTTTCTGTTCCTAGAAAATCAATACAAAGAGCAAAATAATTGATGGATAAATGGTTCCTACTTATGTTAAAATCACAACTGTATATCAGTTTCTGCTACGAATTTGTATCGATGGCAATGCCATACAAGACTCAGAAATTTTATGATAAAAAAGTAAAGTCTTTGATTTTCAGATATTGCGTCCAATCACAGGAATCGCTATAAGGTGCAAGAGTCGCTATAAAGCGTGTTTTTTTGGGGTATAGCCAAGCGGTAAGGCACCGGTTTTTGGTACCGGCATTCCCTGGTTCGAATCCAGGTACCCCAGCCAGTTCCGGTAAAATGTTAATAAAAGTTCGGCTTGAGAGTGGATCAATCCCCTTAACTATCTATTGCTATTCATAGAAAGTCTGGTAAGCTGAAAAACACCCATTTGTAGCGGGTTAGCTCTAAATATGGTAAGGTTCTCTTGCTATAGCTATCGCTTAAAGAGCTCTTTTAAAAGATTCTTTTCTATAAGACGAGGGGTAAATGATTTATGCGCACTTGCTTTAGAAAAACTATTTGGCTGGATTTTGCGCTCTATAGCAACACCAGCGTGCAATTTTTCGTATTCCACCATCTTCATTACGTCGTACAGCATAACAATAACGCTGATCAGGAAATATATTTCGTTGCATATCGCGTACAATATGAGCAGTATGGCCATAGGGTGCTACACAATCAATAAACCATACGTATTTTCCATTCTGCCAATTGGCATCAGGTAAAAATTCTCCCTTATCAAGCATAGATTGATGATTTTTCTCATCTAAAAAAGCCCAAGTGATAAAGGCACAAAATTCTCCGCGTTCATTTTTATAGAGCTTGTATTGCCCAGTCTGTAAAGCTGGTCCTAAATTTCGTTCGATATCCCAGATTCGCCAGCGGCGGTATAAGGGAGATGTGAGCATTAAAACAACCATGGCACCCAAAGCCGTAAGAGGGTCTATGAATGATGGTGATGAATTTTCATTTACAGACATTATCTTTCCTTTAGAGATTGTTCTAAAACTTTGGTAATAGGTTCAAAGAAATAGGAAATGAGACGCCGTTTTGAGGTGATGACATCCGTTGCCACAGTCATGCCAGGGATAAATTTAAGATGTTTGTTATTCAAAGTGATGTGATCTTGGTCAATTTTGATTAAAACAGCATAGACACCATTAATTTCTTTATTATAGCGCGCTGTAGCGCCTACATTAACGACTGTACCGTGGATAACACCGAAACGTTCAGGTGGAAAGGCAGAAAACTTGATGTAAGCACGTTGACCCTTTTCTAAAAACCAATATCTCGATTATCAAAAAACGCTTCAACAATGAGACCACCTGCATCAGGGACAATACGCATAAGCGTTTTACCAGCTTCTACAAAGCCGCCCAAAGTATGGATACTTAAATCATCGATATGTCCATCAACAGGCGCATAGAGTGATAAGTGGTCAAGATGGTATTGAGTGCTATCAAGCTTTGCTTTTAATCCTTGAAGATTCAGTTCTGTTTCACGCGAAAGTTGCCGATAGCGGGCGATTTCATCGGAAATGAGACTTTTCCGTTGTTGGCGGAGGGTGTTTATTTCGGCGGCATTTTCTTCCAAACGTCTTTGATTGGTTAAAATTTCATGCTCGACATTTTTAAAATCATGTAAACGCTCTAAATAAACGGCTTGGCTAATGACTTTTGTTTCCATCAGGCTTTTTGCAGCTTTTAATTTTCCTTGGCTTAATTGACGATCATCTTCCAACCTATCTAATTGCGCATGTTGTGTTGCACCGCTGCGCTCGACGCGGTCCGCTTGTGCTTTTAGCGCTCTTAATTTATCTTGGAGAGATTGAAGGGTAGCGCTAATAAGTATTTCTCCTTCTATTCTTGCAGTCTGATTGCCAGAAGGAGGAACTGGAAGATAGGCAAGTCCTTTGGTCACAAAATCTTTATCCAAAGGATTGCTTTCAGCAAGAAGTGTTGTAGGTATGTTATAAAGAAAAGAATAACCGGTATTCCACGGTAGGTTTGTGCAAATCAAAAAGGCCACACAGTATGGAGTTGTCCAGCCTTTTTATGCAAGCAAATGGGAAAATAACGCTCACTTTACAGCATTTTCTTAGAACTGATAACGTATTCCACCAGAAAAGCTCGCTCCTGTTATACCCGTTTTTTGTAGCTTTTGTTGGTAACTAACATCACCATGAAGTACGATATTGTGGGAGAGTTGTGCATTGATGCCCAAACCGCCTTCAATGGCAGTTCCGGCAGGATCAAGGTCAAATTCCTTACCAATCTGTATTTTCCCATCATCACTAAAGGTTTTAAGAAAGTTCACTTTTCCATAAAAAGAAAAGGGATAATCACTTTCGGCAGAAACAGTTTTAGTTAAACGTCCGCCAATCCGAACCAACCATTGGGAAGGATTTTTCATATCAATTTCTAGATTATCAGCATCTTTCATGGTGTCAAACGACAATTGTTGATAAACAATTTGTGCTTGTGGCTCAAACTCTATCCCTGCCATTCCTGTAGCAAATTCTTTTCCAATGGTAACCAAAGCGCTCAAGGTTTTGGCACCCTTCAAGTTTGCGGCATTCTTGATATCAGCCGTAGTGATATTTCCATCGATCATGCCATAGGAAGTTAGGACATCGACATATAAGCCATTGTTGTGTTGTATACTGCCATAAGCTGTAACCGCCCATTTATTGAGTGTGCTTTTGTCTGCACCCTCCATATCATTAGGTGTGAAAGAGAGTTTCCCATAGGTTCCCATAAGTCCAAAATGCATGGTGATATTTTGGCTTTCCATTGCAGCTAATGCACCACCTGCTTGTACGGCAGCATAGCGAATATCAGCGCCATAGCCATATTTGAAGGGACCACGCTCAGAGGTTAAGGTAGCATTGCTACCATAGGGTGAAAAGAAGAAAGAATAATTTTGTGTTGTACGGATATCAGCTAACAATTTGCTTTGCTTAGTAATGTCGGTAAAACCAGCGTAGAAGAGAGCGTTAGGCATCACGATATAGCTTGCCACTTGCGGTACGACAGCTTCCACATGTGGACCAGGGACAGAGCCACCGGAACCGCTACCGCCACCGGAGTCAAGAAATGCTTTATGCAAGCGAAAATCCCAGAAGTTTTCATTTTTTTCATCAAAGAGGTTTTGCTCAATATTGGCTGTGCCATGGCGTGATTCTGGTCCATAAGCAGTTAGTGTGTATTTATAAGGCAAACCATCTCTTGTGATATAACCATTGGCTAATTTGAAGGAGTCTTCCATCGCTTTTCCAGAGACTTGGATAAGGGAAATACCGCCTGTATTCGAGGGGGCCGCAGCATTTTCTACACTGTTTTTATCCCCTACATCACTCTTGATATAAACTGTTGTTGTACCTGATGCATCGCCATGAATGAGAACGCGATCGGTTTTTTGATCATCTACAGCAACCCCATCGTTCCATGCCATGTTAAAGTGGATTTCTGCGTTTCCAGAAGCGTTATAGATCTCTGGAGTATCTTTTTTACCAGAACCGATATGTAATGTGTGATAATGGTTTTCTACTGGCTTTTCAAAAACAATTTTGCTGTCATTGAGGTTGAGTGCAGAAACATCAGAACGTGATCTTTGAGTGATATCAAGTAACTTGCCCGCATCATCTTTTTCTTTTGTGCTGGTGTTCACAAACCATGTTGTATTGTTTTTGAGATCAAAGCTTGTTTGTCCATTTTCGTCATTTCTTACACCACCTTGTAAGACAGAACGGTCTGCGGAGAGTGAAAAGATTTGATTAGGTTTTGGTGTATCATGGATTATCCCTACGAATAACCTATCGGCTCTGATTTCTGAATCTTTGAGGTTGAGTTTACCATTTGATGAATTGTTGGCAACAATACCCGTTCCATCTTCGATGAGAAGGTTTGTATTGGTCAGGTTTATTTCTAAAGTTTGATCGTTTTTTGAGTTATCAAAGCGTATCCCATTGCGCTGTGCTTTTGCAGAAATATCTGTGACATCAATATGTCCGCCATCTTTTACGACAAATGCTGCTCCTTTTGCACTTACACTCCCTCCCGTCATTGTGATTTTGGCTTCTTCACCATCTACATGGAGTCCGTAATTTTTAGATGTTACTGTGACATTATCATTTAAAGTAATTGTGCTACCTTGCAGAGTTTGTACTTCTCCACCAAAGGAACCTCCGCCCATTACTGTTATTTGGGAATTATCATTAGCCAAGAGAGCTTTTTCTGCATTCTTAACGGTTACATTATTTAAAGAAACCATGCTTCCTTTGTCAGCACTTATTCCTTTCTCCATAAGAAAGCCATCTTTACCGCTTGATATTTTCACATCTTTCAGCGTGTTTTCTTTGCTTGTGGTTTCAAGGAATAATGCACCTACTGCTTCGCCTCCTGTGACCTCAATAGATCCTCCTGTCATCTTGATTGTCGCATTATCACTTTGGGCTTTAACACCGATCTTAGCATTTTTAATTGTTGTGTTTCCATTCAATTCAATGGTGCTGGAACCTCTTGCAAATGCGCCGAATTTTGTTCCTTTTCCATTTGCTGTGAGAGCAACGTCTTTAACATTAATATATCCACCAGCTTTTGTATATAATACACTATTGCTACCGGTAACAGTTCCCCCTGTCATAAAAATTTTTGATTGCTCACCAATTGCATGGAGGCCATCACCCTCAGATGATGTGATTTTAGCCTCATTGTCCAAAGTAATGGTACTACCACTTTGAGCATTGATTGCATCTTCTTTTGCCTCAAAAGATCCACTAGAAACCATTACTTGAGATTTGTTATCTGCATAGATGCTGCGTTTTGCTTTTGTGACGGTTACATTATTTAAAGAAACCATGCTTCCTTTGTCAGCACTTATTCCTTTCTCCATAAGAAAGCCATCTTTTCCACTTGATATTTTCACATCTTTCAGCGTGTTTTTTTTGCTTGCGGTGTCAAGGAATAATGCACCTACTGCTTCGCCTTCTGTGATTTCAATAGATCCTCCTGTCATCTTGATTGTCGCATTATCACTTTGGGCTTTAACACCGATCGTAGCATTTTTAATTGTTGTGTTTCCATTCAATTCAATGGTACTGGAACCTCTTGCAAATGCGCCGAATTTTGTTCCTTTTCCATTTGCTGTGAGAGCAACGTCTTTAACATTAATATATCCACCAGCTTTTGTATATAATACACTATTGCTACCGGTAACAGTTCCCCCTGTCATAAAAATTTTTGATTGCTCACCAATTGCATGGAGGCCATCACCCTCAGATGATGTGATTTTAGCCTCATTGTCCAAAGTAATGGTACTACCACTTTGAGCATTGATTGCATCTTCTTTTGCCTCAAAAGATCCACTAGAAACCATTACTTGAGATTTGTTATCTGCATAGATGCTGCGTTTTGCTTTTGTGACGGTTACATTATTTAAAGAAACCATGCTTCCTTTGTCAGCACTTATTCCTTTCTCCATAAGAAAGCCATCTTTTCCACTTGATATTTTCACATCTTTCAGCGTGTTTTTTTTGCTTGCGGTGTCAAGGAATAATGCACCTACTGCTTCGCCTTCTGTGATTTCAATAGATCCTCCTGTCATTTGAATGACACCATTGTCTTTTGCTTCAAGTCCAATGACAGTCTCTTTAATGGTTGCATTATTATGCAAATCAATCATGCTGTTAGGACCAGTGGATTTTGCGCCTGTTCCTTTGTTATATGCGGTGAGAGTGATATCGGCGACATCAATATATCCGCCATTTTCTGTCAACAGAGCACTTTTTTTCCCCTTTACAGTTCCTCCAGTCATTGTGATTTTAGATTGTTCACCATCTGCATGGAGTCCATCATTTTTAGATGTTACTGTGACATTATCGTTTAAAGTAATGGTACTGCATTGTTTAGCTTGTACCTCACCGCCAAAGGAACTGACAGATATTATCACATGTGCATCAGAAGATGCTGCTACGGATAAATCTGCTTCATTAACGGTTACATTTTTTAAAGTAATTATGCCTTTTCTAGCGGAGATTCCTTTGCTCATCGAAGTGTTGTCTTTACCGCTTGATAATTTCACGTTTTCCAATATCGTTGTGCCACTGTCATCAGTGTCTGATATAACGCCATAATCGGCTGCAATAACACCTCCTATCATCTTAAATGTACTACCATGCCATATTCCAACACCACTATGCAGCTGAGTATCGTTTGCACTTTTAATGGTTGTATCCCATAACTCAATTGAAGATTGGGTTCTAAGGACTACAGCATCCAAATCGTTGTTTATTGGATGACCTCCGGTCAGTGTTAAGTTTTTACCGATGACTTTTCCACCATTTGTTGTTTGAATATATTCATAAGTCTTGTTTGATACGTTTTTTACTTCTCCTTTATCAACTTCAAGAGATTCAGCATGTACGTTGAGATTTTTGCCAAAAAGCATAATTGCTGCGATAGCTGTACAGGAGAGTAAAGATTTTTTAGACATAGCTGTTCCTCCCTTATAAGCTCCGCATGTTCTCCCCGCTTAGAAGTAAGAAAAATAAACAATTTAAATTTTAATTACAATACTTACCTATTAGTTAATTTGTTATTATTTGTCAAATATTATAAATTTACTTTTTAATAAAATAAATCATTTTTATTGTTTAATACATAGTATATTAATAGTTAATATATATTAATACTTAAAATATTTTAAATAAAAACATCAAATGAGAGACAAAACAATATTTTTGTTATGAAATAAGTTAGGATTGAGATATTTTCGTTTAAAAGCTTTGTCCTGAAAGAGTAAAAGCACTTTCAGTAATAAGTAATAATAGTGCAAACAAATGACAGGTTGGTAGGGATTTTTCTGTTGGAAGTAAGTACAAGTTTCTACTCATCATCTTGAGAAAGAGGAAGTGACGAGATTTCTGTATCAAGCGCATCCATAAAATCGATAATAAAAACAGCATTAGTCCCCAAATCTCTTGGCGAATAACGAGAAGCAGAACGCATATCAACAAAAGTTGTATCCCCTTCACCAGTTAAACGAATAACAATATCTGAAATAAAGCCAAGGTAAAAAGTTTTTGCCATTGTTTCAATATAAAGCGCATCTTCTTCACCTTTAAACTTTTTTTGAGCCACAACTGGCCAATCATACGCAGCTAAAACATTGAGAACGGATTCGCGAATACGGTCAGGTGATCCATCATAACGGCGCCCCGATATTTCTGGCCATTGTGACATCTGTAATGTTGTTTGTTCAGTCAAAACACTTTTGAGCGGTAAAGCAATGCACAAGCTTGTAGGCATAATTATGTGTCTACAAACTTGACAGGAAGGTTTAGGTGCATAATTTTACAAAATTATATATTTAATTTGGATTTTTTTTATGAATGAGATTATTAGTATTATTGTAGAATTATTATTTTCTATAGGTGCTTTATTTATATTTTTCTATACATTGTTTTCATATTATAAATCTAAAGGTTATAGTAACAAAGAAATTGTGAAAAAAATGTTGTTAAGCACATTTTTGTTCATTATATTTGTTATATTACTTTCTATAACAGTTTTTATTTGTATACGTTATTTATATGAAAAATGATTATTTATTATCTTTATATAATAATGTTTTTGATATTTTATTTTCAATATTTGTTTTTATATTTTTATTAAGTTATAGATAAAGTGATGACAGTTGGAAAAATAGTATAAAGGAAGCAATTAAGACATTTAGTGGGTTATTTTTGGCGTTTTGTTTTATTTATGTTGCGTTTAAATATATTATATATTAGTATTTATATTTAAGTTATGTTTGATGAAAAATTATTTTCATTTAAATAAGTTTCTATTATTTGTAATAATATATATTTTTTTTTATTATTATGAAATTTCTTTATAAAATTGAAATAATCATTTATTGTAAAATACAGATGAATTTATGTGTATTTTATTGTTAATTTTTTCTGTAACTATATTACATATGCATCATATTTTATGATAAATGTATTTCATCTTTCTTGATGAGGGTGTATTTTTCTATTTTCATTGGAAAAATGCGCCTGTAAGAAATGCTTAATTTCCTTATTAGAGAAGTCTTCTTTCCTACTTTTATGATGAGATTTCTGAGCATAAAAAATATATGTAAAATCAATTATAGTATTTAAGTTTAGAATTTGAATTCAAATATTTTATCTATATGTCACGCGCTAAAAAGAGGCTATAAGTTGCTTTTGGGTGTTTAAAGAACTTGTCAGTAATGCTTATGGCCGTCGAGAGACGATAAATGTTTTGTGCGTTTCTGCACGTCTCAAAATTTATTTTTGAAATAAGCTAATTTAGTAAATGTAACTTACTATACTTCTAACCTCTACTCATTATCTTCAGAAAGAGGAAGTGAGGCGATTTCTGTATCAA
This sequence comes from Bartonella sp. AP19HLJMH, assembly GCF_042196245.1. Taxonomy (NCBI): domain Bacteria; kingdom Pseudomonadati; phylum Pseudomonadota; class Alphaproteobacteria; order Hyphomicrobiales; family Bartonellaceae; genus Bartonella; species Bartonella sp. AP19HLJMH. Next base: position 215,622 of record NZ_JBHIPX010000001.1, on the reverse strand, counting down.
GTGCATCCATAAAATCGATAATAAAAGCAGCATTTGTCCCCAAATCTCTTGGTAAATAACGAGAAGCAGAACGCATATCAACAAAAGTTGTATCCCCTTCATCAGTTAAACGAATAACAATATCTGAAATAAAGCCAAGGTAAAAAGTTTTGGCCATTGTTTCAATATAAAGCGTATCTTCTTCACCTTTAAACTTTTTTTGAGCCACAACAGGCCAATCATACGCAGCTAAAACATTGAGAACGGATTCGCGAATAAGGTCAGATGATCCATCATAACGGCGCCCTGACATTTCTGTCCATTGTGAGATCTGTATTGCTGTTTGTTCAGTCAAAACACTTTTGAGCGGTAAAGCATCACTGGGACGTATTGTGCGAAAAAAAGCCGGCGGGTTTTGTGTATCGGTAGAAATATCGTAAAGAGCTGGTAAGGTAAACCAAAGTCCCCAAAAGAGCATCAATGGTGTTGCAGTTATTAACGAATAAACGATCCCTTTTAAAGCTTTCATTCCCCCTAGGGCTCCATAGACCCACAAACTATGAAGTGCTTTAATAGCCAGAAAAAGAGAAATAATTACACAGCCAGTAGAGATACCTATCAAAATTATGAAATCGGTTACGTTAATAACGGAAAAACGTTGTAAAATGACTGAAAATAATAAAATAAAGAACGACAATCCACCAAATCGAGGGGACCATACTGCTGCTCTTGAAACGAACCGAACATATCTCTTCTTCATGAAGTTTTTTCCCCTCAATTGTAAACTATAAGCCAAGTTTTTTCAGAGTGCCTATCGTACAAAAAGCTTCTGCTTATAAGAGAAAAATAAAGCACTTATTTTTGAGGTCAAGGATGCGTAATGTCTTATAAGTTTCCAGCGATTATTTTCGCACTTTATTGAAGGTAAACAGTATTTCTTCTATAGTTTATCATGTCATTGATGCGAATTTTATGGGAATGTTTGTAAATAAAAAGAAATAAACTCAAATAACAAGTTTTACAATTGTTAGCAGCATATTTTTTTAGAGCTTTACTCTTGATTTTTCTCTTCTGATTGCGGGGAGTTTTTTCTGTCAGATAATGCGTATCAAATAGGATATGATGATGTGCAATAGAGATTTCATTCTACCTCAATAAAAAATTGAGGGATCTACAATCAGACAAATCTGAATTCGAATATTCAATTAATAGAGAAAAAAGATAACCATTTTGATAGGCTTCATGTATTTTGTATAGAAAGTAAGGTGTTGTACAAATGAGAGGTTAGTCGGTTTTTATTCATAAAATATACGGCAGGTCGCAGATGAAAGGAAAGCTTCACTTTCTTTTTTCGCAAGGGAAAAAGGGACAAAAGTACGTAAAATAACAAACCCTTCATTCAAATTTTTAGCAACCAAAACTGAATTGGTATTTTTTTTAGGTTTTGATTTTTTGAGTTCTATGATTTGTATTGGTTTTCCAATGATAAGATCGAGTGTCGCATCAGGGGCTGTTCGGTCATTAAGGCTATAGAAAATAATTCCGTTGTGTGTGTAGGCTGCTAGTGACCAAAATTGTCGTGTTTTCAAAGCTTTTAAATGAACAGGTCCATTTTCAAGGTTAAATCTGCAGACTTTAAGAAGAAAGAGGGGATCAGCAGATTGTTGAATAGGATTATCGGGAGTAAAAGCAACAAATTGATAAGGGGCTCCGGATTTTTTAAGTGCTGTCCATATATTATCCTGTGCCCAATAGGGGATCAGAAAGAGAACGCAAATATGAACGATAATAGCGCCAATGATTGCAAGAAGTGCGGTATGAATAAATCTAGTCACAATTTATTTGTCCTGATGGAATTTGTTCTATTGATGGCATTGTAAGCTTTTGTAATGCCGTTGCAGAGATGATTGAGGTATCGTATAAGGTAAGAATAAGCCCGAATTCTTTTTGACTAACTGTTGCAAGCCAATTGCCGGTTTGCGGTGTGGGTGAAATATTAATGCGCAATGAGCCATCATGCTCATAAATAATAGCGTTCGTGTGGAGTTCAAAAGGTATTTCTTTGGATGAAGTATAGGGTTTTAGGGATTTGTCAGCTGTATAAAGGGTAAAAAGACGGGTTTCAGGGATGGTGCCTTTGAGTAAATAATGACAGTGGGGGTGGAGTGGACGCCCTTGGTTATCTTGCCAAATCTGGAATTGAATACCTTCAGTTCGTCCGAGTGAAACAATGCCTTGTTTAGCGGTGCGGGCGCGGGTATAAGGATCCATATTGGCTGTTCCCATTTGTGGATAAGCACTCCATTTTCCAATTCTAAAGAGTCCAAAATGAGGAAAGGAATTGAGCACATAATCGACACTCAGTTTTCCACATAAAATGGAAAAAGCGAAGATAAAAAAGAAAATGGTGATATTAAAAAACATCAGTGAATATCTTGAATTCAAAATGTTGTATCTCCAGTTGTTTTCATTTTCAAAGAAATTGCAGATGTTTTTTTCAGATCTTTGTTAATCAATCGCACGATATTTAATGTTTCAGGAGAAAGCGTAGAGGGTATTGGAGGAGGAACTTCAGAATCTGCATGGGAAGAAAGTACTGGGGGCTGATAAGGAAGGAGAGAATCTTTAACACCATAGAGCTGTTTGAGCATGATATTTTGATGTGCAGCAAGCATGATGCGATGCCATATCATGGCAGGAACGCCACCCCCAAAAGCACGATTCATCGGTGAAAAGTTATCATTTCCCATCCATACCGCTCCTGTATAATTGCCTGTAAAGCCAACAAACCAAGCATCACGATAAGATTGTGATGTTCCAGTTTTCCCAGCGACGAGAGTCATGGGTAGAGCAGCACGCTTACCAGATCCTCGTGTCGTGACACCCACCATCATTTGGTTCATATAAGCTGTTGATTGTTCACTCAGAACTCGGTGTAGTTTTTTTCCGTTATGTTCGAAATCCCATACCACATGCCCATCGATTGTTCTGATTTGCGTGAACCCATGACGATTACCAGCTATCCCGCCATTGGCAAAGACATTAAAGCCAGTTGCTTGATCCATGGGGGTCATGTTGGAAGTACCAAGAACCATTGTTTTGTGTGATAAAATATGCGCGTTAATCCCCATATTCTTGATGAGATCTATGATGGGTTGGGTATCACGGTTAAGATATTGATAGGTGAGATACACAGGGACTGTATTAATAGAAAAAGCTAAAGCTGTTGCTAAATCAATTTTTCCCAAATAACGACCAGAATTATTTTTTGGTGTCCAACCTCCCCAATTGATAGGAGCATCTAAAACGATTGTCGAGGGAGACAGTCCGTGTTCCAGTGCGGTTGCGTAAACATAAGGTTTGAATGAAGAACCAGTTTGCCGTCCGCCTTGTGTTGCTCTGTTAAATTGGCTCTTTTTATAATCTTGTCCTCCAACAATTGCGCATACGGCACCGTTATTATCGAGTATAACGGTGGCAGCTTGGGTTACGCGATATTGTTGACCATATTGATGTAAATGATATGCGATTGATTCTTCTGCTGCTTTTTGAATATTCGGATCAAGGGTCGTTTGAATAATTAAACTATGGCTTGGAAGTTGATTACGCATTTTTTTGACTTCCTCGAATGCCCAATCAAGAAAATAATCTGGCTGATTATTTTCTCTTTGGGGAAGTGCCTTAGCAGGGTGGCGATGCGCATTGATAATTTGGCTCTTCGTCATAAAGCCACTATTAACAAGATTAGAAAGGACGATATTGGCACGTGTTTGAGCTGCAAAGAGATGACTATGAGGAGCATATTTTGTTGGAGCTTTAAAGAGTCCTGCTAACATAGCAGATTCACTTAAAGAGACATGACGTATGTTTTTTCCAAAATAAAATTTTGCCGCTGCGGCAATACCAAAATTGTTTCCTCCCATATAGGCTCGGTCAAGGTAAAGTTGTAAAATCTGCTTTTTGCTAAAATTTGCTTCTAGCCAAAGAGCAAGATAAGCTTCTTTGATTTTACGTGTTATGGTTCTTTCGTTTGTTAAAAATAAATTTTTAGCCAATTGTTGTGTGAGAGTTGAACCACCTTGCACCACACCTTTAGCTTGCATATTTTGTGAAATTGCCCGTGTAAGTCCTTGAAAATCAATGCCCCAATGATCAAAAAAACGACGGTCTTCTGTAGCGAGAACCGCTTTAATGACAGTGTCAGGCATTTCTTCAACGGGGATAGAGATTGCCGGCAGTGCACCACGGTGCCCAATGGAATTTCCATAGCGATCTAGAAAAAGAATGGAAAAGTTTTTAGGAGAAGACCAATCTGTTTTGGTCAGTTCAAAAACAGAAATGCCCAAAATAGTGAAAAGAGTAAATCCCATCAACCCTAATGTCAGTATTTCATCGAGAACTTCAACGATAAAACGTTTCCATCCTTGAAGATGAAAATTTTGTGAGACGATTTTTGCCTTTTTCCAGAAAAAACTGTTAGCAGAACGAATGTGATAAAGCGCTGTGTCTAATCGTGCGTCTAATTCAATGAGAGCAGGACTATGAAATGGCTTACGGTGTTGCCCTTTCTTTTTTTTAAAAAAATCAAACATTTAAAGAGAGCCTATGGCAAAGCAATACAACCAAACAAATCTACAATAATTATATGGAGTAGAAGTATTTTTTTTCTATAGTGCTAACAGAGAAAGAATTTGTTTTAGAATTATGCATTTTTTGTAAGATAGTATATTAATATTTTATTATTTTATTGAATAAATTTTATTCTCATTATTAAAAATATTTTTTTGATTTTTTAAAAATTTGGAGTAATGTTAATATGTTCTTCTGTAAGATAGAGGATAAATTGTTTTCATTTGTGATTTTTTAATCGACTAAAAAAAACCATTATTTCTTTTATCCTTTATCAAGGAAGAGAAGAGATGGGTTATTGAAATATTTATGATGAAAAAAAAATTCTTGTTCGTAATAATAGCAGCTTTTTTAGAAGCAGATTCTGTTCTAGCTTCTGGATGTGCTGAAGTAGGTAAGAAGGCTGCCGCACAAGAGAGCGGGGTTCTCGTCCGTTCAAAACCGGTTGTTCAGGATGGAAAGGACATGTGTGCAATTGTGGTTGTTGTACCAGCCCGTAATGGTGAAAAGTTACGTCGTGTTGAATTTTTTGTTCCTGCTGATTAGTTTTTGGCAGATGGTGTTGTGATGCGTATCTTAATCGTTGAAGATGATCGGAATCTTCACCATCAATTAGCAGAAGCTGTAAGACGTGCAGGATATGTTTCCGATAGTGCTTTCGATGGTGAAGAGGCTTATTTTTTAGGGAGCACAGAGTCTTACGACGCGGTGATACTTGATATAGGTTTACCGCAGATTGATGGTATTAGTGTTGTTGAAAAGTGGCGTCAAGAAGGGCTCTCCATGCCTGTTTTAATGCTAACGGCGCGAGACCGTTGGTCTGATAAGGTGCAAGGTATTGATGCTGGAGCTGACGATTATGTTGTGAAGCCATTTCATTTGGAGGAAGTGATAGCGCGCTTGCGAGCATTAATTCGTCGCACTACGGGACATGCGACAAGTGCATTATGTTGCGGAAATGTTTTGTTGGATACAAAGACGTCTCGTGTTTTTGTGGATGGTCAATTGATTAAACTAACATCTTATGAATTCAGACTGCTTTCGTATCTCATGCATCATTGTGACAGGGTCATTTCAAGAACAGAGCTTACTGAACATCTTTATGATCAGGATTTTGATAAGGATTCGAATACGGTGGAAGTCTTTGTAGGTCGGTTACGGAAAAAGCTTGGAGTGAATTTGATTGAAACTATTCGAGGAATGGGATATCGCGTGAGAACGCGAGGTGATTAATGAATGTTTTTGAAGAGAATAATTGGTATAGGAGGTTCTTTTTTGTAATTACTCGATCTCTCAGTTTACGTGTTATGATCTTATCAACATTATGGGTTGTTATTTCTCTTTTATCGATTTCTGCAGTAAGTATTTTATTTTATAAGCGTTCGACTGAACAAAGCCTAGAGCGTATCCTTTCTGCTCAACTCTACAGTCTTATTGCAACAGTGACGGTGTCATCGGAAGGTACTTTGATAGGAGGGGCTGGGATTGATGATATTCGTTATTCTGATCCAACAACAGGATGGTATTGGGAAGTTGTTGCGATATCCCATAATTTAAAAGGAAGATTGACATCTCCCTCATTGGGAACAGGCGAGATATTTACACCAAGTGATGTTGATATACCTTTTGACAATAAATTCTTTCGCTCTTATCGGATAACGGGGAACAATGGTCAAAAGCTACAAGTGATTGAGAGTGATGTTGTTCTTGATAATAAAAATCATATTGCACGTTTTCGGCTTGTTGGGAATATCGATGAAGCTCATGCCCAGGTAAAGGAATTTAAGCGAACTTTGCAAATTTTTCTTTGGAGTTTCGGTATCGGGAGTGTTCTTATTAATATTGCTATTATTTTCTTTAGTTTTCAACCGTTGAAGCTTATTCGACGTGCATTGAATGATATTCGCGAAGGAAGAGTTCATTATGTGAATACGGATTTAGTAAGCGAAGTGATGCCGCTTGTACAAGAGATGAATGCTCTCATTAATAATAATCAGCGTATTATCGAGCGATTTCGCACACAGGTTGGTAATCTCGCGCATTCATTGAAGACGCCTCTATCCGTGATTATGAATGAGACAGATAAGATGCGCGGAGAAAAGGCTAGTTTGTTGAGAGAGCAAACGCAAATAATGCAAGCTCAAATCAATCATTATCTTCAGCGTGCGCGGATTGCAGCACAATGCGATAGTGTTGTCTATCATACGTCTGTTCGCAGTGTGCTTGAACGCTTGGTGCGGGTTATGAAAAAGCTTAATCCTGAAAAACAAATTCAATTTATTATGGATGTTGATGATATTGTTTTTTCTGGAGAGAAGGAAGATTTAGAAGAAATTATAGGGAATTTGATTGAAAATGCTACTCAGTGGTCTCGCGCAAAGGTTTTGATCTCTTGTTGTTTAGAAGAAAATGCTGAAGAAACAGAATATTTTAGTATCTTTGTAGAAGATGATGGTCCTGGTTTAACAGAAGACAAAATTGATGAAGCATTAAAAAGGGGGCGGCGGTTTAATGAAAGTAAACTAGGATCAGGCTTAGGGTTAGCAATTGTTTCAGATATGGTCAGTGAATATGGTGGGAATCTCTTTTTATCCCGTTCTGATTTGGGTGGGTTGTATGCAAAAGTTTTATTACCTAAGATGGGAGAATAACATATTTTCTCCTTAAGCAAGAAATGTCTATAAAGTTTGTAAAGCAGTATTTTCAGATAATACATCAAAGAGTAGGGAAACATTGTTTTTAGTTTCTTTGTTTAATTGATATATATAATAGATTTTATAATATTCTCCATGAAAAAATGAATTTTTATTGATTCACATCACTTTTCTCATGAAGAGGATAAAATGTAAGCGAGTTATTCTCTGTTCGTATTGGAAAAAAACGATATGCTCTTATTGATTTTTGCAGCATTTTTTCTGATTTTTCTGGCAAGTGTTCTTTTTCTTTCACTACGTTTTGATGATGAGATAAAAAAAGAATGGAAAGTTCAAACCGTGGATGGTTATAGAAGCCATAAGCGTATGATTGAGTTTAACAAGCTTTATATGCATTATAAAAAAAGAAATATTCTTAAGGCTTTAAGTATCTTGTTTGTTCTCCTTATGACATGGAATATTTATGGGCTGACAGGCAATCCAGAAGTGAAAAGTTATTTTTTTAGCGAATTAATGGATAAGGATCCTCAAACTCTTAGTAAGCAAGAAAAGCTTATTCGTTTACAAGTGCTTTTTTTCCGTGCACCTCATGATGGCAAGCTAGCAGATGCGTTAGCGGTAGGGTATCTCGAAGAAAGCCTTTTTCAAGAAGCAGTGAATACTTATTTAGATGCACTTCGTTTGAATGGAGAAACAGCTCCAAGGCTTGTAGGATACGGTTTAGCATTGGTTGGTTATGAAGGGGGAGTGATAACGCAAGAAGCGCAAAATGCTTTTCAAAAAGCAGCAGATTTAGCGCCAACAGATTTTTATCCACGTTTATTGTTAGCCGATGCATTGCATCAAGCAGGAAAAACTGCACAGGCAGTGCAATTTTTACAAAGCTTTCTTGATACAATGCCTGAAAATTTTTCAGGACAATCACGTGTTAAAAAAATGATGATTCAGTTACGTGATTTATCGAGTAAGCATACAAAGAAAAGAAATCTTGCACCTATGTAGAAGATGTGCAAAGCTCTTAAAAAATAAAATATTGATACTTAATTATAACGTATTTAAAATTTTTTCGCAGAGTGTCTATGAACAGTCAATCTTTAAAGAATTCTGCCTCATGGAAGGTTATTTTAGAGCAGCGAAAAAAAAAGCGCTTACTGATCATATTATTATGTTGTTTGGTTATGACAATTGCAGCAAGTCTCATAGTGTATGCAATGCGTCATGCGGTCAGTTTTTTTAGAATGCCCTCTGAAATTACAAGAGAAGATATTTTAACGGAGCGCCCTTTGCGTTTGGGTGGCTTTGTTGAAAAGGGAACTGTTCAATATGTTGGAGAGAGAGGCGTTGTTTTTTTTGTAACGGATAACAAAAAACATGAAAAAGTAGTTTTCAATGGTGCCTTACCGGATCTTTTTCGTGAAGGTCAGGGGGTGATCGTAGAAGGGCATTTCGATAAACAGGGCTTTTTTATAGGGATGCGTATTTTAGCAAAACATGATGAAACTTATATGCCTAAAGAAACAGCTGATCGTTTGAAAAAACATTACATTATGGAGAAATAATTCGATTGTGCTTGTCGAACTGGGTCATATTTTTTTAGCTGCAGCATTTTCAGTAAGCTTATTAGGGGCATTTTTACCTGCTTTAGGTTTTTGGTGGAGAGAGCGTTTGTTAATGCAAACAGTTGTTCCTCTAACATATATTACTTTTACATTACTGCTTTTATCTTTTTTAGTGATAATTTATGCTTATGTTGTATCTGATTTTTCTGTTTTGAACGTTGTTGAGAATTCTCATTCAGAAAAACCGATGCTCTATAAAATTACAGGTGTTTGGGGCAACCACGAAGGCTCTATGTTGTTATGGGTTTTAAGTCTTGCTTTTTTTAGCGCATTGATGGCTTTTTTTAGCCAACATTTGCCAGAAGATTTTAAGACGCTTGTTTTAATTTGCCAAAGTTGGATTACAACTGCTTTTCTTTTATTTATTCTTTTTGTATCCAATCCATTTTTACGCGTAAATCCACCAGCATTGCAGGGAAATGGTCTCAATCCTCTTTTACAAGATATCGCATTAGCAATTCATCCACCGCTACTTTATTTAGGTTATGTCGGTTTTTCACTTTGTTTTTCTTTTGCCATTGCGGCATTGATTATGGGACATGTTGATAGAATTTGGGCGCGTGGGATTCGTCCGTGGCTTTTACTTTCTTGGTGTTTTTTGACATTGGGTATTATGGTTGGCTCTTATTGGGCTTATTATGAGCTAGGATGGGGAGGCTATTGGTTTTGGGATCCTGTTGAAAATGTTTCGTTTATGCCGTGGCTTTCAGGAACGGCTCTTTTACATTCTGCTCTTGTTCTCGAAAAACGAGAAATATTGAAAAGTTGGACTCTGTTTTTAGCGCTGCTTACTTTTTCCCTTTCTCTGATGGGAACTTTTCTTGTGCGTTCTGGGCTTTTAGTTTCTGTTCATAGTTTTGCTGTTGATCCAGCACGCGGGCAAGCAATTCTTGCTCTTTTATTTTTTTTTACGGGAGCTGCTTTTCTTCTTTTTGCTTTGCGTACCCCTATTTTAAAAACAGAAAGATTTTTTCAACCAATTTCACGTGAAGGGTTTATTGTTTTAAATAACTTGTTACTGACAACAATAACAGCAACAGTATTGATTGGTACGCTTTATCCTTATTTTATTGAGATATTAACAGGGCAAAAAATTTCTGTAGGGGCTGCTTTTTTTAACCTTACCTGTGGACCGCTAATGGTTTTGCTGTTGTTGTTTGTTCCATTTGGGACAATGATGGCATGGAAACGCGGTGATTTTCTTGCAGTTTTTGAACGCTTGTGGTTTGTTTTTGTATTGGTTGGTATCGTCTGTTTTATAATATTCTATGCGACATCTGTGCGTGATATTTTTGCAGTTTTAGGGATTGGGCTTTCAGCGTTTGTTTTTTTAGGCAGTTTAGCGGATCTATGGGGAAAGAGTGGATATGGCAAGAGAGCTTTTTCAGTACGCGTTAAGAGATTTCTTGGATTGCCATGGTCTACTTTTGGTGCAGCAATAGCACATATGGGATTAGGCGTTACATTATTTGGTATTGTTTGCGTAGCAAGTTTTGGGCAAGAACGTATTTTAATCATGAACGTAGGGGATAGGGTGACGATAGCGGATAAAACGCTTCATTTTGATGCAGTGTATGATGGTGTTGGTTCGAATTATTCGACAATGGAGTTTTATTTTAAAATATATGAAAATAAAAACATTGTAGGTCATGTAACAGCCTCAAAGCGATTTTATTCAAGCCAAAATACATCAACAACAGAAGTTGGTCTTAAAAATCATGGCTTATCACAGCTATATATTGTACCGGGACATATTGATAATCGGGGTCTCGTTGTGCACGTATGGTGGAAGCCTTATGTAATATGTATTTGGTTAGGGGCATTCATGATGGCTATGGGGGGATGTCTTTCTCTTCTGGGGTATTGGTTTCGCATTGGCATGTACAATAAGGTAGTGCTTGCTTTAAATTTTGGGAAAAGACATTGAGATGAAAAAAATTCTTTGGATTGTATTTTTTTTAATTGCAACGTTTCCTTTTCAATTAGCAATAGCAGTAGAGCCGGATGAGATTTTAAAGGATAAGATTCTTGAAGCGCGAGCACGCCATATTTCATCGCATTTACGTTGTCCGGTTTGTCAAAATCAATCAATTGATGATTCAGATGCTGCTTTAGCACGTGATTTACGGCTTTTAATTCGGGAAAGGCTAAAAATGGGCTATAGTAATCAGCAAGTCACTGACTTTCTTGTTGAGCGATATGGTGAATTTATTCTCTTGAAACCACCATTGAATAAAATAACTTGGTTTTTATGGTTCTCGCCTTTGATCATTATTATCATTGGCATAAGTATCATATTTTTCCACTTCAAACGGGATAATCATGCGTTATGTGAATGAAAAAGAACAGTCAAAAATATCATTGCATTAAAAAAAATGTTACATAAAAGAAAAAAATCAGATCATCTGCAATGAGCAGACAATCTTATTGTAATTATATTAGGGAATACTGAAACCTTACAAAACTTTAATAATTTAGACAGAAAACGGTAAGGTCTGGTATTTTATAAGTGATCGGAATTGAAATAAAGGTATGATTGAATAGGAGCATAGAATAAATGGTTAAAAAGGCTTTCTTTAAAACATTTGTCGCAGTGAGTTTTTCTGCGATATTGGAAAGTGCACTGTTTTTTAGTGGATGTACATCAAGCTTGTGGATGACAAAGGCTCATGCAAGTTCTGTATTTACTTCGTTAATGCAACAACAGGGATTTGCCGATATTGTTGCTCAAGTGAAACCAGCCGTTGTAGCAGTACAAGTAAAGAGCAATAAAAAGAAAGAAGATAGGTTCTTTAGCAACTTTTTTAGTGGTCCAGGGCTTGATCAATTACCAGATCAGCATCCTTTAAAAAGATTTTTTAAAGAGTTTTATGATTTTGATAAACCTAAAAATAAATTTCCGCACCAATCGCAGAGACTCCGTCCTGTTGCTTTTGGATCGGGTTTTTTTATTTCATCTGATGGTTACATTGTGACCAATGATCATGTGATTTCTGATGGAACAAGTTATACTGTTGTTCTTGATGATGGTACAGAATTGAACGCAAAGCTCATTGGGAAAGACCCAAAAACCGACCTTGCCGTATTAAAAGTGAATGATAAAAGAAAATTTTCTTATGTTGATTTTGGTGATGATTCAAAGCTTCGTGTTGGGGATTGGGTTGTTGCCATTGGGAATCCATTTGGTCTTGGTGGAACTGTGACAGCAGGTATTGTTTCTGCACGTGGACGTGATATTGGCACTGGTGTGTACGATGATTTTATTCAGATTGATGCTGCTGTTAATAGAGGAAACTCTGGTGGTCCAACGTTTGATCTTAATGGAAAGGTTGTTGGGGTTAATACAGCAATTTTTTCTCCTTCTGGAGGAAATGTTGGGATTGCTTTTGCTATTCCAGCAGCGACTGTAAAACAGGTTGTACAACAACTTATTGAAAAAGGTTCAGTTCAACGTGGTTGGTTAGGTGTTCAGATTCAGCCGGTAACAAAGGAGATTTCCGATTCAATAGGATTGAAAGAAGCCAAAGGTGCTTTGGTTACTGATCCGTTAAAAGGACCGGCAGAAAAGGCTGGTATTAAAGCGGGTGATGTAATTATTTCAGTGAATAATGAAAAAGTTGCTGATGCGCGTGAGCTGGCGAAACGTATTGCAAATATTAAACCAGGAGAAATGGTAACCATAGGGATTTGGAGATCAGGTAAGGAGGAGAGTATAAAGGTTAAACTCGCTTCAATGTCTGAAGATGAAAGTAAGAAAGAGACTTCAAAATATTCAAATGGACAGAGTGATTTAGATGAAACATTGGAAGATTATGGTTTGATTGTTATGCCTTCTGATGATGGTGTAGGGGTTGTCGTAACGGATGTCGATACCGATTCAGATGCTGCAGATAAAGGGATACGCCCTGGTGATATCATTGTGACAGTAAATAATAAACCAGTTAAACGAGTCTCTGATATTATTAACACAATCAAAAATGCTCAGCAGTTAGGACGAAAGGCTATACTCTTACAAGTGCGAACAAATGATCAAAATCGTTTTGTTGCTCTTCCAATTTTCAAAAAATAAAGCTTTAGTTGTAGGACAAATATTTATTAAACATTTGTCCTACAACATAATAAAATAATGGAGATACGTTTTATGAAGATACTCGTTATTGAAGATGATCATGAGACGGGGCATTATCTCGAAAAAGCATTTTTGGAAGTAGGGCATTCTGTTGATGTTGCTTATGATGGAGATACGGGATACGCTTTAGCAACCACGGAAAATTATGACGTTATGGTTGTTGACCGAATGCTTTTGCATCGTGATGGTCTTTCTATTATTGCTGAATTGCGCGCTAAAGGCAATGAAACACCGGTTCTTATTCTGTCTGCTTTAGGGCAAGTTAATGATCGTGTAACGGGGCTGCGTGCAGGGGGAGATGATTATTTGACAAAGCCTTATGCTTTTTCTGAACTTCTTGCGCGTGTTGAAGTTTTACAACGGCGGAAAAATCCTAAAGAAGCAGAAACTGTTTACTGTGTAGGTAATCTTGAGCTTGATCGGTTAGCACATACGGTAAAACGAGGTGATAGAAACATTCTATTGCAACCACGAGAGTTTCGTTTACTTGAATATTTGATGCGTTATGCGGGGCAGGTTGTTACACGCACTATGCTTTTGGAAAACGTTTGGAATTACCATTTTGATCCACAAACGAATGTCATTGATGTCCATATCTCTCGTTTGAGAGCCAAAATTGAAAAAGATTTTGATGTTCCCCTTCTCCATACAGTGCGTGGAGCTGGATATATGCTGAAAGTACCAGATAACAAAGCATGAATCGTTTGATTAATATAATGCGCACGACGGCGCTAAGGCTTTCAGCACTTTACATTTTATTGTTTGGATTGGTGGCAACAGGACTTTCTATTTATATGACGGCATTTTCTGCTTCATTGTTAACAGAGCAAACTGAACAGGCTTTACATGAAGAATTAAAATATATTGAAAATGCTTATAATTATGGGGGATTATCCTTATTAATGCGCACTATTGATTATCGTTCAAGACAACCAGGAGCATTTCTTTATCTTGTTACAGATTCTATGGGGCGTATTTTAGCAGGAAATGTAGCACGTATTGAATTAGGTCTTTTGAATCAGAGTGGTTTTATTTCTACCTCTTTTTTGTATTCCCGTTTTGGAGAACATGGCAAAACAAGTGAACATCGCGCTTTGGCGGTTATTGTTGATTTACCTAATGCTATGAAGATTCTTATAGGACGTGATTTGGATGAGCCAGAACGTTTTGCTGTTGTTATTCGCAAAGCTGTGATCATTGCACTTGCTGCAATGGTTGGAGGCGCTTTACTCATATGGTTTTTTGTTGGCAGGAGAGCTTTACAAAGGATTGATCATGTAACGGCTGCATCACAGCGCTTGATGGATGGTGATTTCAGTGGGCGTTTACCTGTTTCTGGAGTAGGGGATGAGTTTGATCGATTGTCAACCAATCTTAATGTTATGTTAGACCGCATTGAAGAGTTAAATATTGGTTTACGTCAAGTATCAGATAATATTGCTCATGATCTGAAAACGCCGTTAACGCGTCTTAGAAATCGCGCTGAAGAAGCGCTTTCAGGAAATAAGACAAAGCTTGAATATCGTCAGGTCCTTGATAGGGTTATTGCAGAATCAGATCAACTTATTTGTACGTTCAATGCGATTTTAATGATTTCACGTATTGAGGCCAGCAGTGCAATTGAACATCTTGAAATGATGAATATGAAACTGATCCTTGAGGATGCTGTTGAGCTTTACGAACCTTTTGCTGAAGAGTCAGGTGTTTTACTTCAGTTGGGAGATATATTTGATAAAGAGCTAAAATTGAATCGTGAGCTTGTTGCGCAATCAATTTTTAATCTTATAGATAATGCAATTAAATATGCGCCTAAAGGTGGAAGGCAAGCGAAGGTTTGCTTATCAATGGAATATCGTGATGAACATTTATTAGTTGTTGTGAGCGATAATGGACCAGGAATAGCAGAGGATAAACGTGAAAAAGTGACAGAACGATTTGTTCGTCTTGAAGAAAGCCGCACACAACCTGGGTTTGGGATTGGTTTAAGTATAGCAAAAGCGGTTATGAAGCTTCACGGGGGTGAATTGTTACTTGAAAATGCAAATCCAGGGCTTAGGGCTGTTTTGTTATTTCCCTAAAGATATTTTTCTTCACTTTCATACGTAACAACTATTTTAAAAGTATAAAGCAATAGAAAGGAAAGCAAAATGCTTTTCAAGGGAGCAGAGATGAAACAAGCTTTTTTAAAAACACAGCTTCTCCCTTTATGTCCTCTCGATAAAAGTGGTTCCCAATGGTTAAAAGACATGGAAGAACAAGCAAGGAAAGAAGGTTTAGAATCGCTTGTTTCCATCATTTCAGAGAGTGGAACGCAGATTGATTTTATCAGTTCGGTTATGACCTTATCTCCTTTTTTGCGTGAGGTTTTAATTGCCAACCCATCATATCTTAGTGCTTTATTAAATGTTGATATAGAAACAAGGCTGAGCGAAATTATAGATGATATTACAGCTATTGATAAAGATGAAGCTATAAATGAAACTTCATTGATGGCTGCTTTAAGGCGCAAAAAACGAGAAGCGCATGTTCTTATTGCTTTAGCTGATTTGGGTGGTGTTTTTACTTACGAAGTTTCATGTGCTTGGTTGACACGTTTGGGCGAAGCAGCATTAAGTGTAGCACTACGTTTTCTATTAAGAGAAGCGCATGATCATGGTAAGATCAATTTATTAAGCCGTGAGAATCCAGAAAAAGACTGTGGTTTAATTATTTTAGGGATGGGAAAGTTAGGAGCAGGGGAACTTAATTATTCTTCTGATATTGATCTTATTGTTTTCATTGATGAAACATCATCTCATATTGGTAATCTTTCTGAAAGTGTTAACGTATTTTCTAAAATGGTACGCCGATTAATCCGTATCATTCAAGAACGCACTGCGGAAGGATATGTTTTTCGTCTTGATTTTCGTCTTCGTCCAGATCCAGGTTCAACCCCTTTGGCCTTACCAGTAAGGACTGCATTGCGTTATTACGAAGGGCGTGGGCAAAATTGGGAACGAGCAGCCATGATTAAAGCACGTCCAGTTGCTGGTGATAAGAGGGCAGGTTTTAACTTTCTCAAAGAGCTTTTTCCCTATGTGTGGCGGAAATATTTAGATTATGCTGCTATTGCTGATATTCATTCGATCAAACGTCAAATTCATGCGCATAAAAATTACGGTCAAATTGCAGCTTATGGGCATAATATAAAGTTAGGTCGTGGTGGTATTCGTGAGATTGAGTTTTTTGTTCAGACACAGCAGCTCATTGCTGGTGGACGTTTTCCTCAATTACGTGGACGTCAGACAGTTGCAATGTTAGCAGAACTTCACACGCTTGGTTGGATCAGTGAGAAAACGAGAAATAGCCTTATAAAAAGTTATGCTTTTCTTCGAAATGTGGAACATCGTATTCAAATGCTTTTCGATGAACAAACACATCTTCTTCCAAATGATACTGCTCAATTCACGAGTGTTGCCTATTTAATGGGTTATCAAGACAGGAGCAGTTTTATCCGTGATTTATTAAAAACACTTCAGATTGTTGAAAAACATTATGCTGCACTGTTTGAGAATGAGCAAGAACTTGGTTTAGAAATTGGTAATTTAGTTTTTACCGGTGAAGAAGATGATCCGGAGACATTAATAACGTTAAGCCGTTTAGGCTTCGAAAGAGCAAGTGATATTTGTCGTATTATGCGCACGCTCCATTTTGGTCGTTATAAAGCAACGCAATCAGCCGAAGCACGCGAGAGATTAACGGAATTAACACCAGCTCTTTTGAAAGCTTTTGGTGGGACAAAACGAGCTGATGAGGCGATGTTGCGTTTTGATGGTTTTTTACAGGGCTTACCTTCAGGAATTCAGCTTTTTAGTCTTTTGCAGTCTAATCCTTCTCTTTTGGATATGCTTGTCCTTATTATGGGGGCTGCTCCACGTCTTGCAGAAATTATTGCACGCAGGTCCCATGTTTTTGATGGAATGTTAGATCCGAATATTCTTTCAGAATTACCGACCAAAACGTACTTAGAAAAACGGCTTGAATATTTTCTTGAAAATGTTCTTTCTTATGAGGAAATTCTTGATCATTTAAGGATTTTTGCAGATGAACAACGTTTTTTGATTGGTATTCGAATTTTAAACGGTACAATTACAGGAGAAAGAGCGGGTTTTGCTTTTACTGCGCTTGCTGATCTTATGATTACAAAAACATTTACTACCGTTCAAGAGGAATTTTCTCGTCTTCATGGTCGTATTAAAGGGGGGCGTGTTGGCATATTGGGTATGGGGAAGCTTGGAAGTCGCGAATTAACAGCAGATTCCGATGTTGACCTCGTTTTGCTTTATGAACACGATGATGATGCAGAAATATCTGATGGAGAAAAGCCTCTTTATATCTCTCAATATTATACGCGTTTAGCACAGCGCCTCGTTTCTGCTTTATCCACTCTTACAAGCCAAGGTATTCTTTATGTCGTTGATTTAAGGTTACGGCCATTAGGCAATAAAGGAGCTATTGCTGTTTCTTTTCCATTTTTTAAAAAGTATTATCGCCAAGAAGCATGGATATGGGAATATCTTGCTTTAACAAGGGCTCGAGGCATTGCAGGAGATCCTGATTTTTTACAAAAGCTAGAAAATGAAGTGTGTGCAATTATTGCTATTTCTCGTGATAAGAAGGAAGTTGCAAAAGAAGTATGTGAAATGCGTGCCTTGATTGCAAAAGAAAAGCCGCCAAAAAATCAATGGGATTTAAAAACGATGTCTGGTGGCATTATGGATTTGGAGTTTATTGCTCAATTTTCTCTTATTACGCATGTCATTGAGTTTCAAATTGGAGCGACGACAGCGGATATTTTAGATCACTTACCAAACAGTTTTCTTAATCAGTCATGTATTGCTGATTTACATTATGCCTATCGTCTTTATACAAATTTGAGTCAAATTATACGGCTTTGCTTAAATGATTCTCTTGATCCCAATGACATGCCACCTGGATTAAGTGACCTTTTGTTGAATAGTGTTGGGGAACCTGATTTGCTTCGTGTGGAAAAATTAATTGCAGAAACTGGGCAATTGGTCTGTTCAGTTTTTACAAAAATCATGAAACATTAAAATAATTCTATAAGAATAAATAAAAATTATTAATTCCATTTTTATATATTAATTTTTGTCGTTCATTTCATAGACGCTTGAGAGGGTTAGAGTGAAGTTCTCTACTGTTTTTTCAAGTGTGATGAAAAAATTCTCCATTCTAGGTATCATTCTTTATACAAAAAGCGATGAGTGATTAATTTAGTTAATCATATTTTTTATGAGCGTTATCTCATTTTTTCAAAAAATTGACATTATAATTTTTTATATAATTTCAGATAATAACGATCAATATGAAGCTATAAAAGCTACTATAGATTAATAGCTTCTGGAAATTATAAATAATATTTAAGCTTTATTTAAAACTAATTTTAATTTTTTAACTGTGTCATTTTTGCTATAGATTTTTTCAAAAAATTGTGAAACGATTTATCATTATTTATGTATCACATTAGCTTTTAGGGGAGCAATTATGATTACAAAGTATTTAGCCTCAACATCTATATTTTCTTTAATTTCAATTTCTGTAGTACAGGCGTCGGATATCGTTATTCCTGAACAACCTGTTCCTGTTATTCCAGCACCTGCTTTGTCTTGGACAGGATTTTATCTTGGAGGACAGATTGGTAACTTTTCAGGTAAAACAACTGCAAGTTATTTAAAACATGAGACAGGGATATGGAATCCAATTGGAAAGGAGAATTTACCTAAACTTTCTGGTTTTATCGGGGGAGTTTATGCAGGTTCCAATATTGATATCGATAATAGTTTTATTATAGGTATTGATACAGATATTATGTGGTTTGGTAAAAAGGATTCTAAAGATGTCAATCTACCGAAAAAAAGTCCAACTGAAGAAACACCAAAACTTGTAGAAAAAACAAGTCTAACAAGAGATTTGCATGAGGAGGATTCGACAACACCTATTAAAGCTGTACGTCATACTTTAAAACAAAAATGGGCTGGTGCTACACGGGTGAGAGTTGGTTTTGCGATTGAGCGTATGATGCCTTATATTTCTGGAGGGATTGCTTATACGCAGCTTCAGAATATTTTTGCGGCAGTAGCTGATAGCAAAAATGGAGAAGTTGATTTTTCTGATTGGTTGCATGATGAAAAAAAGACCATGATTGGTTATACCCTTGGAGGTGGTATTGATTTTGCAATGACTGATAATATTATTGTACGTGCAGAATATCGTTATTCAGATTTTGGCAAAAAGAAGTTCATACAGGATAAATTTGAAATGGGCTACAAGACAAATGATTTTCGTGTGGGTGTAGCTTATAAATTTTAATTTTTTGCAGAATTAAACACTTCAAAAGTCTCATTTTCGAATGAGGCTTTTATTTTTCAGATATGTTCTAGTAAATATCCTTTACTCAAAAGAGCTACTATTTTATTCGAACAATACTTTGATTTGTAAACATAAATTACTTTTTGTCATGTTGAGTGAGAGACCCAAGTGTCATAAGATTTTCTCATTTTAATTGAACCGATCAAAACCATGTCTTTTGCACGTCAAAAAGAGGGGGGCGTCGTGAGATAAAAACATTAAAGAAAGAATAAAAATGCTTCTTATGAACCATTTTAAGTGCTAAAGGCTGTCGCTACATTAGGGGGTGGCAAAGTGTGAGATTTTGATACTAGCTTGCTTTTCCATAAACGTGAAGATGGTGTTGCTAAATGGACTTAACATTACATCATTCATAGGTACCGTCGGGAAATGGGTTTGGGTGCTTTAAAAGATGCTTTTTTAAACCAACATGTGAATTGGCAAGCTAATGGCATTTTATTTTATTTGAAAGATTTTTCATACAATCAACTTTTCTGTTTTGCGGTATCGTAAAATATTTTATTTAATAACAAAAAGCTCGCAAAAAAATTCTAAAGAACGTAAAATTACATCCGCAATATAATTCAATAATAAAATAATTATAAAGAGTATTATAAAGTGATTTATAGGAAAAAATAGAGAGAAAATTAGGAATTTATTGAGACATAAAAAACATTATTACCTATGTCTGTTATCGAAATATAATCTATTATTTTCCTAATTTTTTAATGTACGATAATAAATTTCGAGTGAAATAGTAATGGATCATTTCAAATCTATTTACGATAAATCAATCAACATCATTTGTTTATGAATCACAAGTAGGTTGGGTTATTTAAATTATATACTTTAGTTATTATTTGGCTTTTTTAGCCATTGATTTTCAGGTATAGAAGCTGAATGAGCTTCTCTATTATTCTATAAAATATCATCATTGTAATAATATAAGGATTTTAGGCATTAGATGCTTTTGGAGGAGTGGATGATGAAATTCAAAGCAGGGTTTATGTGTAGAGCTTTGTGAAGTAAATCACATGCGCAATTAGCAGCTGGAACCCGTGAGACAAGAATCCGAATTATTTATAAATCAGATGTGGTAGAATTTTCGTCCTTTAGAGCGGGAAGGAAGAAAACCGATAAGTTTGTAAAAAGCTAGTCACATAAGTGGGGCAGCAGATGGAACTGTCTGAGAAAAATTGATCTATTGACAGAGAAGGTGAAACTTTATCTTTTAAGGAGAAAAAGGGAAATAAGAATTATGATTTCCAAAGGGATGTGAAATAAAAATGTTTTTATTTTTGGTTGTTTGGGCAACTATGAAGGTGTTTAAAGATTAATTTTTTCAGTACATGCAATCTCGTTTTTGGGGTTGATAATGCTATAACGTTGTAATTGGCAATGCCATTGATTTTGTAAGCGTTCAATGGAAAATAAATTAAAGCCTGCGGGCGGTTTTTTATCACCAAAAGCTTGTGATGCGGAAGGAACACCAACAATAGGAATTTTTTTAATTGGTCCTTCAATGTAATTCAATGTGGGTAAATGAGTATGTCCGTGAAGAATAAGCTCACAACCGTGGTATTTGATAATGTCTAGAAAACGTTTTATATCCCGTAGTTTTTTATGCCAAGACGTTGCCTTTGGAAAGGGGGGGTGGTGAATCATGACGACACGAAAAAGGTTGCGCTGTGCTGCTTCCTTTAAAAAGAGCGGTAAAGTTTGCGCTTGCATTTTACCAAAATAGCCAGAAGCTTGAAAAGGCAATGTCGCAATGGCTGAAGAAGCTGCTATGATGGCAACATCTTTGCGAATGCGCATATAAGGAAAGGCACTTTTTTGAGGGATGTCACCTGTAATCCAAGGTTTAAAGAGAGTGCATGCTTTTTGTAAAGCGCCGCGGACATAGGCATCGTGATTTCCAAATGTCAAAGAAATATCTTGAGGTTTTCCTAGGTTAAGTAGCCAACGATGAGCTTGTACAAATTCTTTATCGAGAGCAAGATTTACAAGATCACCAGAGATCACAAGGTGATCAGGTTTTGTTTTGTTCAAGGCATCTATTAAAGTTTCTAGGACATCTGTTGCCATCTGACTCTTACGTTTTTTTTGCCAGTTCAGATAACCGGTAAGACGTTTCCCAGAAAGTTCAAAAAGGGAAGGTTGCGGGAGAGGGGAAAGATGTACATCCGATATATGGGCAAGATAAAACATAAAAGCTCGTAAAGTATTAAAAACGATTTAAAGAGTAAACATAAGATAAGTTAGTGCTTAAAGGCAAGAAAGATTGTAAAATGAAAATTAGCTTGCAAAAAAGAATGTCTCAAGCGGAATGTTCCAAATAGAATATCCCTAATAAAATATCATTGTGTTGTAGATTCACATATTTGTAAAAAAACATTTCTCAATGCGTTTGAGCTAATTTCACGATGGTACTCGATATTATAATGGAAAGCTTCTGTGAACTATATAGGGCTTACTGTACACTACCATCTCTACACTTATACAAGGTGCAAATAAAAAACATCATACTATTTTCCCCCAATTTTATGAAAATCCTTGCTTTGCTTTAAGAGGATTCATAAGAGGTATTTCACTCTTTTCTTCAATGGTTTCTATCCATACAGCATCCCTTCTAATAATACGCAAGAGAATGTTTTTTATTGTTTTAATATGAGGATATTGGAAATAAGGAGAATTCCACTGTATTTTGAGTTATAAATCAATACGTTATCTAATTACAAAAGACAAGCAAATACGTAAAAAGATAAGCTGAATTTTAAAACTATTATACGAAATCTCAGACTTTTTAACGGCCTTCATAATACCACATGCTGCTCAACAGTAAAAGGCAAGCAAGCAGTGCAAAAAAACCAGAAAATATCGAAAAATAAAAGGTATTGATTAAACGGGTTTCTGTTGCTTCTTTCAGAACAATTGAATGTGCTGGGGAAGAGGACGGACTTGTTTTTGATTGAATCAGCTTAAATGGAGGAAGATGAATGTTTTCTTTTCCTTCAGGGTGTAAACGTCCGATGTAGCCACCAGTGTGCTTAATAATGGGGGCTAGTTTTTCTTGTGTTGAAATCAAGTCAAACAACTCAAGATTATCGAGCATCCCTACAGAAGAAAGTATTGTTAAACCGCCATTTTTAATGTTAAAAATTCCTGTCTCATCAGTGGTCACAGTTGCAGTAAAAAGGCCTTCTTTCTCTTTGGTCAGAGTAATATTTTCTTTTTTTCCAGAGGGAAAGATTATTTCAGCGGGTTCTGGATGGTCTTTTAGAGTTTGGCGGCGAATTGTTAAATGATGATGGCTGCTGGTCGCACTTAATTTTTCTTCCTCAAGTTCTGGTTCTTTCATGAGCCAATGGGCAATACGACGATAAAGAGCAGCATAAGGACCACCGCCTTCGAAACCTCGTGCCCAAAGCCAACTTTCATCAGAAAGCAACATACCTACACGTCCTTTATCAACATGCGAGAGAAGTAAAAGTGGTTGTTCATCCGCTCCTTTCATGAGGGCGATTCCGTTATTTATGTTTTGAATAGCAATTTGTCGCAACCATTGCCCCCATTGAGAAGCGGGAAGGTTAAGTGTTGCAAGACCCCTTGTGACAGGATGGCGCTCACCTTCTTTGGTTAATGTGGGGCGAAAAGGTTTTTCAATAATAGTTCCATTGGGCAATGCCGGTAGAATGCTTATTAAAGGTGTTTTCGCAAGTGAGTTTTTTTGGGTAAATTCAGGTCCTGTTACCATCAACAATGCACCCCCCTTTTGTACATATTGGGCGATATAATCATAATAGATTAAGGGGAGAACAGTAGAGTGCTGGTAGCCATCAAGGATGATGAGATCAAAGTTATTAATTTCTTCAACAAAGAGTTTTCTTGTGGGAAAGACCACTAAGGATAATTGGCTTGAGGGCGTATTATCTGCTTTGGTGGGGGGACGCAAAATAGTAAAGTGAACAAGATCAATATTGGAGTCACCCTTCAAAAGGTCTCGCCATGTCCGTTCTCCATTATAAGGAGCACCTGAAATAAGAAGAACGCGTAAATTTTCTCTGATTCCTTCAATAATTGTTATGGCGCGGTTGTTTTCCAAGCTTAGTTCACCTTTGTGTGGATCAGTTATAACTTGGATAATATTTTTTTCAGCATGAGGAAGGGTAATTTCAGTTTGAAAAATCACGCCAGGAGTTACAGAATAATGGCCAATGTCTTGTCCATTGACGCTTAGTGTAATATTTACTTTCTGTGATATTGTTTTTTTGGCGGGGCCTTTATCTTCTACCAAAATGGAGAGCGTTTGTGGTTTGTTGACAAGGGCAAAGCGTGGAGGAGAAATAAACTTGATTTGGCGATCAAATTCATCTGAGTATCCTGTAATCAGGGCATTGAGAGGTGCTTCATGATGAAGATCTGATAGGTCAGGGATGTCATGCACTTGTCCATCGGTGATAAAAATGGTTCCTGCATAACGAGAGAACGGTATATCAGATAATGCTTGTGTTAAAGCTTCAAACAAATTCGTTGAGGGTGCATATTGATTATCAGCAAGTTTCCCAGCTTCAATAAAGCGTGGTTCAAATTGTGGATAATGCGCCAGTGTTTCGACTAATTGCCTGCGCGCTTCATCACTATCATTTGTACGTGTTCCAAATGATTGGCTTTTGCTGCGGTCAATGACAATGCCTACTGTGCTTTTCAGTGGTTCGCGCTGTTCTTTTATGATCATTGGATTGAGCAAAGCAAGGATAAGGGCGCTTAATGCCATCAGACGAAATAAAGAACCTTGCCGTTGCGTAACAAGACCAACAACGACAAAAAGAATCGATATTCCGCTTAAGAGCAGAATCCAAAAGAGTGGTAAAAAAGGCTGAAAAGTGAAAAATGATATCATTGCCTTCTTTCTCTTTTAAAGCGTTCCAAGAGTGCTGGAACATGCACTTGATCCGCTTTATAGTTTCCTGTAAGCACATAAAGGACAATATTTAAACCTGCACGAAATGCCCATAGACGTTGCATTGGATCATTGGGAACAAGGGGATATTTCCATGCCCCTTTTTCATCGAGTGCCCAAGCCCCAGCAAAGTTATTTGCGGTGATGAGAAGGGAGCTTACGTTATCGCCGTTGGCAAGAGAGTTTTTATTTTTTTTGTTTGTTGATGAGGATTCAACCCATAAAGGTGAACCACGGTAGAGACCAGGAAAATCTGGCATAATATAAAAAGAACGTGCAACAACATGATCTGTTGATGCTGGCTCAATGGATGGAATATTTAACTCTTTTAAGATATCTCGTAATCTTTGCGTTTCTGGAGTAGCGTCTCCTTCAAGATTAAGATTGCTCTTTATCTGATCGCGCGTGTCAAATAAAATTGTTCCCCCATGTTTCATAAAGTTATTTATTTTTTCAAGGCTTTTGGGGGTTGGTATAGGACTCTTAACATCAATTGGCCAGTAAATAAGAGGATAAAAAGAGAGTTCATCTTTATCGAGATCAAGTGCTGTAACAGAGCCAAGGGTAAGCATTGTGCGCTCTGCGATAAATTGACTTAACGCTTCTAGACCACTTTTACTCGTTGTATCAATTTCATGATTATTGGTTATAACATAGGCAAGATGTGTTGCGCCAGCAGCTTGTACACTATCATGATGATTTTCTTTCGTTTGTGCATGAAGAGTTGGATCATATGAAAACAAGGCAATAAGACTTATAAAGGGGACGAGAAACATATTACGCCGTTTCATGAAAGAAAAAATATCTCCCATCCATAAAATGAGAAAATTGTCAAAGGCGAATAATAAGATGGCTAATCCTAAAAGTGGACCGATAAGATTTTTTTCTTTTGTATCGTAAGATAAAGGGCTTTTATTAAGAGAAGTTGGCAATGATGATTGTTTCATCAAGTGCGACGAATGAGTTAAGAGATTGAGTGCATAAAAATTGTTTTTGGCACCATAAAGTCCTGGGGGAGTATGGTAGGAAGGATGGGGTGGATTTTGAGAGTCAAAGATCAAAGGAACAACATCAGAGGGTGGTACTTGTAATTGTCCGTCAACGGCTATAGTTCGCCAAGGGTTTTGTATCACTGTTCTTTTTTCTCTGTGTGTTAGGTTTGTGTTTTCGTTAGAACCTAATGTGATTAATTTTTGCAGCATTTGTGCAAAAAAGCCAGAAAGAGGAAGGTTAGACCATGTTGGGTCAGGAGCAACATGAATGAGAATGAGGGTTCCTTTACCACGTTTTGCTGCGGTAACAAGAGGAGTTCCATCCGAAAGGCTAAGCCACGTTTTTTCAAAAAGATCTGGGGTTGGTTCTGCGAGGATTTGGCGCGAGACAGTAACATCTCCTGGAAAGGGAAGACCAAAGAAAAAGCTATTTTTTGCAAAAGGGGCAAGCTTTTGTGGTTTTGTCCAAGACATAATACTTCCAAGGGAACGTTGACCTGGGCGCAGTGGTATCGGAAGAAGGTTATCGTAATGTTCTGCGCTACTGAGTTTTTCTCCTGCAAAGCGGATGAGTGTTCCCCCTTTATTCACAAAATCAGAAAGTTTTTTTTCTGCTTTTGGGGGTATGTTAACAATGTCACCCATAATCAAAACAGATGGATTTTGTTTAAGCAAATGATCAATATCCGTTGAAAGTTCTCTTCCACCGGCTGTTATAAGCTGTGTATGACCTTGTAAGGCTTTGATAATGTAATAAAATGGAGCAAGTAAAGGCTGTGCCATTTCATTGGTATCGGGTGAGAGAAGAGCAACACGGCTTATCCTGTTATGGCTATCTACCAAGAAGGTTGCTGCAGCATGGTTTTGATTGTTTATTTTTATCCAAGCGATATCATTGCGTAGTTCAAGTGGTACATTAAAAGGAACAAGTGCTGTTGTTTCTCCTTCAGAGAACTTGTTCGTAAATTGACCGAGAAGTTGATTATTTGAATCGTAAAGGCTGAGTATAGCGGGAGTATTACTGTGTGTTGTTGAGCGGATAATACGCGCGCCCATGTTTCCATTGTTATTTTCTATGGATGTTATGCCGGTTAAATCGGAAATATCAGTCAAATACCACAAGAAGTTTCTAGGTTTTAATTCTTCAAGAAGAGCAAAAGCTTGCTCATCTTCATTTGTTTGTAATCCATCACTTAAATAAGCAATATCAAGAGGTTTTCCTTTGGTTCTTTCGCTGAGTTTTTTGAAGGCATGCACACGGTTGACAGGCCAAGGACGCGGTTGCAAATGCATTAAATGCTGTTTTATAATCTTGGCTGGTTGGGGCTCTATATTGGAGATATTATTTTCAGCCGTTGCAACAAGATAAATATTTTTTTGCTGTTTTTCTGCCTGTGCAAGGAGCATTTCAGCGATAGAGATGCGCTGTTTCCATTCTTTTACAGAAACCCAACCATTATCAATAATGAGTGCAAGGGGTTGAGACCCAGAAAAGCTTATTGGTTTTTGATTCCAAGTGGGGCGTGCTAGAGCTATGATAACAAGTGCCGCTATGGTTAAACGCAACAAGAGCAACCACCAAGGTGTATGTTTTGCTGTTTCTTGTTGATGAGTTGGTTTGGGTAAGAAGCGAAAAGGGGGAAAAAGCTCTTTACGCGGAGATGGAGGAGTTATCCGCAACAGCCACCAAATGACCGATAGGAACAAAAGCCCTAGTAACAGAAAGGGAGCAGCAAAACTCAAAGTGCCCTCCTTTTTTGCAATGGAGAGTCGCTCATTGTATTTGCAAGATGAAAAATGGTCTCTGTTAAAGGTTGATCTGTTGTACTAACGTGATAAGACCATCCTTGGCGTGCGCAAAAATTTACCAATTCTTGTCGCCTTGCGTGATATAGTTTACAATAGCTCTTACGAAGATCTTCTGCTTTAGTGGAAACATGTTTCTCTTTCGTTTCGGGATCCAAAAATTCTGTGTGACCTGTGTAGGGAAAGCTTTCTTCTGCGGGATCAGAAATTTCAATTAAATGCGCTGTCACTTGTTTTGTAGTTAAAACGGTTAAATATTGGATGATTTTTTCAGGATAGTCGAGAAAATCACTCATTATAATGACATGTGAAAAGCGTGTAATCGTTGAAAAATCCGGAAATAAATTTTCATCTGAATGATTTTCTAAAGCAAAGGCTATTCGTTCTACGACATTGGATGTCATTGTGGGGGACATTAAGTTAGGAATAGCAATATGTTCGCCACTGCGTGCAAGAAGGGATGCCAAGGTAAGGGTAAGAATAATGGCATGATTACCTTTAGAGATTTTAGAAAAGCGCGAACAGTAATGCATTGATGCGCTCTGATCAGGACAAAGCCAAACGGTTTGTGTCGTTTGCCATTCGTGTTCGCGCAGATACGTATTTTCATCACGCGCTGAGCGACGCCAATCAATGCGGGTAATGGATTCTCCTTCCATATAGGGACGAAATTGCCAAAAGTTTTCCCCATTACCGCTTTTACGTTGTCTGTGCCATCCGGTTATCAGTGTATTAGCGATATGACGCGCTTGTAAAAGGAAATATGGCATTTTGCCAGTATCCTTATGCAGTTCATTTGCCAGCGACAATGGAGGCTTTTGTAAAACTTTTTTGCCAAGTGCCATTCAAAGAGCATCTTTCACAAGGTTATTGATAATATCTTTTACGGTTATATCTTCAGCACGGGCAGAAAAATTAAGAGCCATGCGGTGTTGTAATACAGGATAGGCCAATGCTTCAACATCATCAAGTGAAGGGGCTAAGCGTCCATAATAAAGAGCACGGGCGCGAACACAAAGTGAAAGGGCTTGTGATGCCCGTGGACCAGGTCCCCAAGAAACATAAGTATTAGCAAGGCTATTGTCTTTATGAGGGCGAGATGAGCGGACAATTTTTAAAATAGCTTCGATCACACTTTCTGAAAGAGGCATTTTGCGAACGATATTTTGAATTTTTTGCAATTTTTTGCCGGATAAAATTGGTTTTGCATTTGATTTTTTTTCTTTTGTTGTTTCTAAAATAATCCGTCGCTCTGTTGTGAGGTCAGGATAGTCAATATCGATTTGCATCAAAAAGCGATCCAGTTGTGCTTCAGGAAGTGGATAGGTCCCTTCTTGTTCGAGAGGATTTTGCGTTGCAAGAACATGAAAAGGTTGTGGCAAATCATAACGGTTACCTGCAACAGTAACATGATATTCTTGCATAGCTTGTAAAAGGGCTGACTGTGTCCGTGGGGAAGCACGATTGATTTCATCGGCCATGAGAAGTTGCGTAAAAATAGGACCTTGAATGTATCGAAAAGAACGTTTACCGTCTTTATCGGAATCCATAATTTCAGAACCAATAATATCCGATGGCATTAAGTCAGGAGTGAATTGGATGCGTTTTTCATCAAGCCCTAAGACTGTTCCCAATGTTTCAACAAGACGTGTTTTTGCAAGTCCTGGAGCACCGACAAGAAGGGCGTGACCACCAGCAAAAATAGCGATTAAAGCATATTCGATTACCTGATTTTGCCCAAAAATAACTTTGTCAATTTCTTTTTGTAAAATATCCAATTCTTTGTGTGCCGTATCAATATCATCAATAATGACTTGAGCTTCATGATTGATATTGACCTTTTTTATAGAATTGGATGATGGATCATGTTGACTCATATTTCTTCCTTAAGGCGTTTGTCGCAAAAATGGTAATTTTCTCTGCATGATAATGGATATCTTATTGTTTGTAACAGAAAATGAGAAGAAATGAAGTATCATATGCCGTTTTTTTTCATATTCGTATAGAAGAGAAAAGTTTCTTTGGAAGAATAGACGTGCTTTATAAGGGATGTCTTAAAAAATTTGTTTTATGAAGAGAGTTTTTTAAAGCAATGAAGACAACTTTTTTGAAAGGTTAAAGGGTGAATATAAGACAGAACTTCAAACAGGTTGCGTGGTTACAACAAAGTGATATCCAAACACTTCTTCGTGTTTTGTCTGTGGAGGGGGAAGAGGCGCGTATTGTAGGGGGAGCAGTGCGCAATCAACTGCTAGGGCAGCCTATTAGTGATATTGATATTGCAACAACCTGTTTGCCGCAACAGGTTATTGCACGTGTAGAAGAAGCAGGATTTAAAGCTATTCCTACAGGGATTGCTTTTGGTACAATAACAGTAGTTGCTCATTCATGTTCTTATGAGGTTACAACGCTTCGCTGCGATATTGAAACAGATGGTCGTCATGCAAAAGTGGCATTTGGTCGTGATTGGAAAAAAGATGCTGAACGACGAGATTTTACGATAAATGCGCTTTATTGTGATGCTGCTGGCAACCTTTATGATGATGTGGGAGGTTTGAGTGATATTGCTAGCCGAACAGTTCGTTTTATTGGGGTTGCAGAAGATCGTATTGGCGAAGATTATTTGCGTATTTTACGGTTTTTTCGCTTTTTTGCGTGGTATGGAGCAGGGCGACCTGATGTGCAAGGATTGAAGGCATGTGTTCGTTTAAAACACGGTTTAAAAAAACTTTCTTCTGAACGTATTTGGGCAGAAATGAAAAAGCTTCTTGCGGCGTTTGATCCAACGCGTGCTCTTTTATGGATGCGACAAAGCAGAATTTTGGCACTCATTTTTCCTGAAACAGAACGATGGGGTATTGATGCAATTCACGCATTGGTGAAGACAGAACAGGATCTTGGTTGGAAAGTTGATCCATTGTTACGGCTAGAAAGCCTTCTTCCTCCTGATCCCATGCGTCTTCATGAAATGGCACAGCGCTTGCGTTTTTCTCTTAAAGAAACAACGCGATTAAAAGAATGGGCAGAGTTAGAAATAATAAACCAAAACTGTTCTGATCATTTTGTGCAAAAACTGATTTATTTTCATGGACGACAGCCAGTTTTAGATCAATTATCGTTGTCTGTCGCTGCATCACATCTTGATCATCTGGAAAAAAGTGATGCTTTGCAAAAAGCAGAGGGTTATGTCAAGCTTTATCAATTTGCCCAAAAATGGCAAATTCCAACTTTTCCTATTAATGGTAACGATTTAATAAAGAAAGGTTTTACAAAAGGTGTACTTTTAGGAAAAAAGCTTAAAGAGCTAGAAATGATATGGATTGAAAGCGGATTTTTAATGGATCGTCATGCACTATTAGAAAAAATTGATTTATAATATTTCTGTTTATAAACTCACTGTTGTTTATATTTTTTAAGTCAACATATTAATTTATAATAATCATTATTCATGTGAAATAAGAGTTCACAATATTGTAAGGTTATTTCAAACCTGTTCATATTACATCAATCAAAGTTATTGCCTTACACGTCACAAGTGAGGAAAAATGATTACAGAGAGGAAAAATGTCTCTTATGAATCATCTCAAAGATAAGGATTCTCGAAAATGAGAACGAATAAAGAGAATAGTGGTAGCGGTTTGCACCTTGTATGACCATAAAGAGGGGGATGTTCACTGGATTTTTACTATGAGGAGTATTTAATCATTCATAGGTGGTGATATGAGGTGATATGAAATGGATGTGATGGGCACTAAGAAATGTTTATTTTACCAGCACTTAATTGTTGGAAAATGATAGGCATTATACGCTCTAACTGTTCTTTATATGTTGTATTATTGTTTTTCGTGATAATTTATGTTTTTATAGATTACAGTTTCTTTCATGATAACCAATTTGGCGTAATGCTTCTCCAGTTGTTATGGCTACGCTCATGGCGAGATTTAGAGAGCGTGCCTGTGGTTGCATGGGAATTTTTAATGTGTAATCGGCCGCTTCATGAACATAATCGGGAACGCCAGCTGTTTCACGACCAAAAAGTAAAACATCATTTCTTTGATAGCATATCTGCGTATAGCATGTTTTTGCTTTTGTACTTAAAAGCAACAGGCGGCGGTTAAAGTGTTTCATGGAGCTTATAAAATGTTGCCAATCAATGTGTCGTTCTAAGGAAGCATATTCGAGATAATCCAATCCTGCGCGTTTGAGATTACGATCCGACAGATTAAAGCCTGCAGGTTCAATAATGTGCACATGTAAACCAAAGCAAGCGCTAAGACGTAAAATCGTTCCAGTATTACCAGCAATATCAGGTTGGAAAAGAGCTATATGAAGTGTCATGTTCTCTGTAATATGATTTTTCTTTCGACTTTGTAAAGAAGCACCACAATTTATTCGAAAAATATGCTTTGAGAAATACATGTTTTTTACGGTTCATTTTTATTCCCTTTAAATTTCAGGGAAAAAGTTATGTATACAGGTCTGTTTGGGATCAGAGAGAAGCTCCCTATTAGGGACTTCCTTTTATTGAGCAATCCATGAAATGACTTGGCTCATTATGTTGAAAAGTGGGATATTTAATGAGGTTAGATCATCAATTTTAATTAAAATCAACAAAATATGCTTTTTATGCAAAAACAGAAGCGAAAAAAATACTCATGCAACCAGTTGGAATTGAGGGAGGGAGAGATGCTGTAAATGTGTTAAAGAAATAACCGATAAGCTCAACTTGTTTACTGAGATATGGTCATAACAAGACTATGTTTCTTTCTTTAGAAGTGTTTATTTACATGCTATCTCTGATTTTCACGGGCGGGGGAGTAATTTTGATTGATTAATATGAATAGGTTTGAAATGAAAAAACCTTACGGTGTTTAGGGATTTCATTCACTCTGTAAAACGATGAATTATCATTATAAAACAGTTTTTTGTATAAACCATACAAATGGCAGGAGTTTTTTACGGGGATGTTTTTATGGTTGAGGTAACGGAGTGATCAAGCATTGTACAATGGGAGAGGGTATGGTAAAAGAATGTTTTAGCAAAGTGTCTCTTTAAGTTAAGGCCATGGGTGAGCAAACGAGGCGGGATTTTCTGTTTTTGGTAACAGCTGTTGCAGGAGCAGTTGGAATGGGAGCGGTTGTGTGGCCTTTTATCCGTCAGTTGCGTCCAGATGAAGCTGTTTTGGCATCTTCCTCTGTTGAGGTTGATCTTTCTGGTATTGAAGAGGGGATGTCAGTAACGGTAAAGTGGCGAGGACAGCCTGTTGTTATTCGAAATCGTACGGCAAAAGAAATTGCTGATGCGCGCGCTACTGAATTGAGACTTCTAAAAGATCGTCAAGCGCGCAATCCTAATCTTGAAGGTGAAAAAGAAGCGACGGATTTTGCACGTTCAGCAGGTAAAGGACGTGAAAATTGGCTTATT
This sequence comes from Bartonella sp. AP19HLJMH, assembly GCF_042196245.1. Classification (NCBI taxonomy): domain Bacteria; kingdom Pseudomonadati; phylum Pseudomonadota; class Alphaproteobacteria; order Hyphomicrobiales; family Bartonellaceae; genus Bartonella; species Bartonella sp. AP19HLJMH. The sequence goes on along the minus strand of NZ_JBHIPX010000001.1, from coordinate 183,019 downwards.
GTTATTAATCTTTGTACGCATTTAGGCTGTATAACACTTGGGCAATCTGGGAAATTTGGAGGGTGGTTGTGTCCATGTCATGGGTCTGTTTATGATACAGCTGGAAGAGTGCGGTCGGGTCCAGCTAACTATAATTTGGCTATTCCTCCTTACCAATTTCTTTCTGATACTTTGCTCAAAATAGGATAAGGTTATGACAAGGTTTTCTCCTTATTGTCCTAAAAATGCACTTGCCCGTTGGTTTGATAAGCGTTTTCCTCTTCCTCGTTTTTTTTATAATGCATTTGTGATTTTTCCTGTTCCGCGTAATCTTAATTACTTTTATACATTTGGCGGTATTTTGACCATTATGCTTGTGTCACAGCTTTTGACTGGTATTGTCTTGGCTATGCATTATGTTCCGGATATTCATTTGGCTTTTGAAACCAGTGAACGATTTCGGCGTGAAGGGCAGTTTGGTTGGCTTTTTCGTCCATGGCATTGTGTAGGCTCTTCGTTTTTTTTTATTGCTGTTTATATCCATTTGGCACGTGGACTTTATTATGGTTCTTATAAAAATATGCGAGAAATGGTATGGGTTACAGGTATTTTTATTTATATCATCATGATGGCAATAGCATTTTTTGGTTATGTGCTTGTTTGGGGGATGATGTCTATTTCAGCGGCTTCAGTGATTGCAGGGCTTTTAAAAACGATACCTTTGGTGGGGACATGGTTGCATGAGACACTTCTGGGTGGTTATGTCGTAGGACAACCAACGTTGAATCGTTTTTATGTTTTCCATTATGTTTTATCATTTATTTTGCTTCTTTTTGTGGGGCTGCATATTTGGGCAATTCATTGTGTTGGGCAAGGCAATCCAACGGGTCTTGCTATACAATCAGATAAGGAAACAGTTCCATTTTCGCCTTATGCGCTTATCAAAGATATTTTTGCTATTACTGTTTTTCTCATCTTCTTTGCCTGGTTTTTGTTTTATATGCCCGATTATATGGGGCAGGCTGAAAATTATAGTGTGGCAGATCCTTTAAAGGCACCTCTTCGTGTGGTTCCAGAATGGTATTTTTTGCCTTTTTATGCGATGCTTCGTGCTATAACTTTTGATATCGGTATTTTCTCTTCAAACTTTGTTGGCTTTGTTTTATTCGTCAGTTCGATTTGCATTTTAATTTTTGTGCCATGGTTAGACCGCTCTAAAATATGTTCAGCAAGATATCGACCTGTTTATAAAATTTTCTTTTGGGCGTTGGTTATTGATGTCGTTTTTCTTGGTTGGTTGGGGTCAAGAGAAATAAGTGACAAAATTCTTTTATGGACACAATTGGCTACGGTTTATTATTTTATATTTTTTTTGGTTATTTTGCCGATTTTGCCAGCGTTTGAAAAAAATTGTTCTCTTCCTTCTTCAATTATGCAAGATTTAAAACAGAAAAAAAAGAGACTATGGTAAATGTTTTTGTCGGGCTGGTTGTTATTGTTGCTATGAGTTTTTCTGCTCAGAGTTTAGCGAGTGATGCCTCTGATCAGGAAGAAGGATTTATTTCTTTTCCTTTACAGGTTCCTAAAAAACAAGAATGGAGTTTTTCAGGTCCATTTGGGCTTTATGATAAGGCGCAATTGAGGCGCGGATTAAAGGTTTATAGACAAGTTTGTTCCAGCTGCCATGGGCTAAAATATGTGGCTTTTCGCAATTTAAAAGATCTTGGGTATGATCAAGAACAGATCAAAGCTTTGGCGGGGCAATATGAAGTGCGCGATGGTCCTAATCGAGAAGGAAAATTTTTTAAACGTGCTGGGGTTGCAACGGATTATTTTCCTTCTCCCTTTTCACATGAAGAAGAAGCAAGATTTATTTTGAATAGTGCTTATCCTCCAGATTTGACATTGATAGCACGTGCACGTGGGGTATCTTTGCCGTTTCCTGCTTTAATTACTGATGCATTGACTCATTATGATACAGCTGGTCCAGATTATATTACAGCTCTTTTAACAGGATATCAGAAGGCACCGAAGGAGATAAAAATTGCGAATGGTTATTGGTATAATCCTTATTTTATTGCCGGTAATTCTTTAACTATGGCTCCTCCTTTGAGTGATGGTATGGTTGCTTATGAAGATGGAACCCCAGAAATCATTGAACATTATGCGCGCGATGTTTCTGCTTTTTTGATGTGGGCTGCCGATCCTCATATGGAAATTCGTAAAAAAACCGGTTTTCGTGTTATTTTATTTTTAATCATTTTTGCAGGGTTTGTTTATATTTTAAAAAATCGTATTTGGTGTGGTTTAGAAGAAGAATTAGAGAAAGAAATAAAAGACGAAATAAAGAGAAAAGGGTAAAGCGATAAGGCTCAAAAGAGTATAGAGTATAAAGAGCATAAGGAACAAATCTTTTTATGATGCATTGAGGTTTTATAAAGTAAAAGCAAAGTAAAAATGGAGATGTTAAAATGAAAAAAATTGCATGTACTACTCTTATGTCAATTTTGATGGTTTCTAGTACTTATGCTCAGTCTTTTGAAGTGCCTTCAAAACCTGAAATGATCTCTTCGACGGGTATTGTACAGGTGGGGATAGATAAGTCTGTGCGTTATGTGACACCTTTAGCAACGGATTTTGTTGCTTCCAGTCTTATAGGCGCCAATGTATATAATATAGAAGATGAAAATATTGGTGAAGTAAAAGATATTATTTTACGTGAAAATAATATTGCAGGATTTGTTATTGCTGTTGGTGGTTTTCTTGGCATAGGCGAGAGTTATGTGGTCGTTTCTCCAGAAACAATCCAGATGACAAATGATTATGGTAAATGGAAACTTATTACAAATGCGACAAAAGATTCTTTAAAGAACGCTCCAACATTTAAATACGAAGGGCGTTGGACACGCTAATTTTATATTTCTATTCTTTAATGGACCAAGCTGTTGCTATCACAATCATATGCTAGCAACAGTTTTTTTGTTCTAAAAACTCTTGAGAATTTTTGCGACAAGATTCCAAGGAGCTATTACCAAAGTTTTCAAGATAAACTATTAAGACAGAGTGAAGATTTAAGTATTATGTTTAAATAACATGATATCGCCATCTTGCACAATGTATTCCTTTCCTTCATCGCGGGCTTTTCCTGCTTCCTTTGCACCGCTTTCTCCACCCAGAGCAATATAGTCATTATAGCTGATGGTTTGGGCACGAATGAAACCGCGCTCAAAATCTGAATGAATAATACCAGCTGCTTGGGGAGCTTTTGTACCACGCGTAATTGTCCATGCTCGTGTTTCCTTAGGCCCACAGGTGAAGTAAGTAATGAGATCAAGTAAACGGTAACCAGCGCGAATGAGGCGATTGAGACTCGGTTCAAAGAGTCCTAGCGCATTGAGATATTCTGATGCTTCAGCATCACTCAGTTGTGTAATTTCCGCTTCGATAGAAGCAGAAATGATAATGCTTTGCGCATTTTGCTCTGTTGCCATTTTTTCAACTGTTTGGGTAAAGCTATTTCCACGAGCGGCGTCATTTTCGCTTACATTACAAACATAAAGTACAGGCTTGGAGGTTAAAAGATTCAAACTCTTAAGAATGTGGTGTTCATCGGAAGAAATATCTTTGAGTAATAACCGGACAGGGGTTCCCTGTTGCAGTATGTTTAATGCTTTTTCCATAATAGGTAAAATTGTGAGAGCTTCTTTGTCTTTTCCGGTTGCTCGTTTACGGATTTGTATGATTCGTCTCTCAAGACTTTCAAGATCCGCAAGCATGAGTTCGGTTTCAACCGTTGTCGCATCACAAACAGGATCAATACGTCCCTCTACATGGGTAATATCTTCATTTTGAAAACAGCGTAAAACGTGGACAATAGCATCGACTTCGCGAATATTGGCTAAAAACTTGTTTCCTAAACCTTCGCCTTTTGAAGCTCCTCGCACAAGTCCCGCAATATCGACGAAATTAATGCGTGTAGGAATCATTTCTTTTGAACCAGCGATTGATGCAATTTTTTCCATTCGTAAATCTGGAACAGCAACTTCTCCGGTATTGGGTTCAATGGTACAAAAAGGATAATTGGCAGCCTGTGCAGTGGCTGTTTTTGTTAATGCATTAAAAAGAGTTGATTTCCCGACATTAGGTAATCCGACAATACCGCATTTAAAGCCCATGAGAGTCTTTCTTTTCTATTAATTTTATGGTCAAGATAAAGCTTCCTTTTTATAGCATATTTTCAGAAGAGTTATAGTCCTGGTCTTGCGATAAGTGAGAAAAAAGTCTAAAGTAATAGGTATCTACTTTTTTACCTTAGTTCTTCTTACCTTATTGTTCTCCTTAGTTACAAGGATAAGAAAACTTCGAATTAATGTTAATATTGTGCTAAGTTTTTCATGGTATGCAAATCTGCATAAATAATTAATCGGAGAAAATAGAAGAGTGTTATCTCGTTGTGCCTTTTTAATTGCAGCACTTTTGGCTTTGGCTGGATGTGCTACACGTCAGTCAGATATGTCATCGGTACCTTTTCAACAAGTTCGATACATTCCACCAGAAATACAGGCTTTGTATGGTCCTGTAACGAATGAGACCTATTCGTTACCTGCTGTTGATCTTGCGACAATTGATCCAAAATATTGGCGACAAGAGGTGATTTATTATACATCTTATGCGCCTGGAACATTGGTTATAGATACGCAAGAGTGTTTTCTTTACCTTATTGGTGAAAATGGAAAAGCTTTGCGTTATGGGATTGGTGTCGGTAAAGAAGGCCTAGCATTTGAAGGTGAGGGGGTTATACAGCGCAAGCGTCGGTGGCCAAATTGGGCTCCTACTGCAGCTATGATGGCTCGAGAACCAGAACGTTATGGTCATCTTGGGAAAGGAATGCCACCAGGGCCCGATAATCCATTAGGTGCGCGGGCACTTTATTTGTTCAAAAATGGGAAAGATACACTTTTCCGTATTCATGGCTCACACGAATCGTGGTCAATTGGGCGTGCTATTTCAAGTGGGTGTATCCGTTTGCTTAATCAAGATATTATCGATCTTTATGATCGTGTTCCCATTGGTTCGCGTGTTGTGGTATTGCAAAACAATAGGAGTATTCCTACAGTTTATAGTCAACAATCAAATGGTTACGATCCGCTACAGTCGACCATTCAGCCAAATGATTTTTTTTAATTTAGGGGAGAAGATTGGAGAGAGCTGTGTTTGCTGTTCAATCTTCTCTTTCTCTCAAAAGAGAATATAAGCCTTTCTTTTTCAAAGATGTATACAAGCTTGTATTCTGTTCTATTTTCTAGCTTCTCACGTTGCCAACAGATTTTGCCTTTGAGAAAGTTTATAAGAGGATTTTTTTAAGAGTTCTTATCCATATTCTTCACGCGACTGGGACACGCAAGCCAATGGTTCTGATTGTGTTTTATCGTTTGTGAAACTTCATTCATAAAGAGGGATTTATCATCTTTTATAAGGAGAGCGATATTTTTTGCAATTGTCTCTAAGAGAGGGGATAACCATTCTTGATCAGATTTGGTAAAATTTCCCAGGACATGCTGATGAACAAGTTCTTTGCTTCCAGGATGACCAATTCCTATGCGTATACGACAATAGTCAGTACCACAATGGGCATCAATAGACTTAATGCCATTATGCCCATTATGTCCTCCACCAATTTTTATACGAACTTTCCCCGGTGACAGGTCTAGTTCATCATAAATGATGATCAAATTCTTTAAATCTAATTTATAAAATCGCAAAGCTTCACCGATAGCTTGACCAGAAAGATTCATGAAAGTTTGTGGTTTTATAAGAAAAATTTTCTCATTATTTATGAAACCATTGGAGATTTCTGCTTGAAACTTCTTTGACCATGGAGAAAAAGAGAAGGACTGATAAATGGCATCAACAGCCATAAAACCGATATTATGGCGGTTATTTTGATATTGTAAACCAGGATTGCCAAGACCAGCAATAAGCCACATGTGTATCTTCAGTCAAAGTATGAGTAAGGGTAATGTCTCATAGATTAAGGCGGAAAAATTCCCGCCTTTTGAGTTTTATGAAGTTTGTGTGTCTTCTTCATCATTTTCTTGTTCAGAAGTTTCATCGCTGACATCCATGCCAGCAGGAGCTGCAATGGTTGCAATGGTAAAGTCTCGATCTTGGATGATGGGAGTCACATCTTTTGGCAGTTGCACTGCTGAAATGTGAATAGAATCACCAATAGAGTAGCTGGAGAGATCAATTTCAATAGCTTCAGGAATAGCACTTGCTGGAGCTGTACATTCAATTTCGTGCCGAACAATATTGAGGACACCACCCTTTTTAAGTCCAGGTGCCGTATCTTCATTGAGGAAGTGGACAGGAATATTCACTTCTACAACCGATTTTGCTGAAATGCGCAAAAAGTCTACATGGAGGGGAAAGTCACGCACGGGATCTAATTGATAATCTTTTGGCAAAACCATAATTTTTTGCTTGTCAAGAATAATCGTTGCAATGGTGGTGCGAAAACCACCAGCATGAATTTTGTAGAAAATTTCTTTATAGGGAACTGTTATTGCCAAAGGTGGTTGTTTTTCACCATAAATGACAGCAGGAATAAGACCGTTGCGGCGAAGTTCACGGGAGGACCCCTTACCAACCCGCTCGCGTTTTTCGGCCTTAAGAGTGTAGCTTTTGCTCATAATTTAAGTCCTTTTTACATGATTGGAGATCCTTCAAAAACAGTAATAGTTTTTGCATGGATATGAAGATATGCGCTAACCAACAGCGATCACTCCATTCTACGTTGCCTCCAAGGGTGTCTACGCAGAAGTTTGTTCTATAGTTCAAACTATTCATAGATGCAAGAGTTGTGGGAAAAATCGATGATTTCTACCGTTAAAAAGGAGGAAATGTTACAAATTACGGTGTGGATGGAGAATCAACCAATATGTGCTGGCACTGATATGTTCAAAATCAAACACTGGAGATGTTATGAAGGTTGAGATTGCCTTGGGTGAGATGTCAGAAAGTCGTGCTTTGCATAAATCGATGCCAGCACTTCTTGATTTGGAAGAATTATTGGCGACACGTCTTCTTGTACAAGGTAATTCTGGTTCAGGGAAATCACATCTTTTACGCCGTCTTCTGGAGCAAAGTGCTAAGTGGGTGCAGCATTGTGTAATTGATCCAGAAGGCGATTTTGTAACTTTGGCAGATAAATTTGGTCATGTTATTGTAGAGGCTCAACGTAGTGAATTAGAGTTGACTCGTATTGCCCATCGCATTCGACAACATCGGGTTTCGGTGGTATTTAATCTTGAAGGCTTGGATACTGAACAACAGATGCGTGCTGTTGGGGCTTTTCTTGGGGCACTGTTTGATGTGGAACGTGATTATTGGTATCCTATGCTTGTCGTTGTCGATGAAGCACAATTGTTTGCTCCAACTGCGGCAGGAGAAGTTTCTGATGAAGCACGTAAGATTTCTCTTAGTGCTATGACCAATCTTATGTGTCGAGGACGTAAACGTGGTCTTGCTGGTGTTATTGCGACACAACGTTTGGCTAAGCTTGCCAAAAATGTTGCTGCTGAAGCTTCAAATTTTTTAATAGGGCGGACTTTTTTAGATATTGATATGGTGCGTGCTGCTGATCTCTTAGGAATGGAGCGTCGCCAAGCGGAAATGTTTAGAGATCTTGAACGGGGAAATTTTATAGCTTTAGGCCCTGCTTTATCACGACGTCCCTTACCAATCATTATCGGTTCTGTTGAAACTTTGGCACGCTCTTCTAGCCCTAAATTAATGCCACTTCCAACAGAGCGGGATGATGTGCAAGAGCTCGTTTTTACTGCTTCACCAGAGGAAATTTTAACACCATTTAAACAAACACGAGAGCCGATGAGGGAAAAGTCAATGCACGAGATGTTAGAGGAGGTCGTGCATAAAAAACAAGAGTTGTTAGAAGAAAACCCAAGTTTATTTCCTGAACTTTCTGATGTTGAGCGTGACGGGCAAGCAGAACATATTATTCGGGAAATTCTTGAGGATTCTGAAGCTTTTTATCGTTCAACAGCGGTGCTTTATCAAGATTTTTCAGTTCGTTGTCGTATCCATGGTATGTCAAAGGTTCCTTTTAATCTTTCACAATTTCGGCGTAAATTGGCTATTGCTCAGGCTTTTGTTGATGAACAAACGGCTGTCAGTGAACATTGGAAACATATTTTGCAGATATCAGAAAGTTTGGAAGAAGATGTTCAAGGAGTCTTCTTGAACGTGGCACAGGCCGCATTAGGGGGAAAGCCTTGTCCATCTGATGCATTTTTAGCACGCCTTTATGGGACTCATTCTTTAAGCCGTGCACGCCGACTTTTAACCTACTTTGAAGAGCGTGGACTTATTGTTATTCACACGCATTTTAGTGGTCAACGTATTGTTGCCTTTCCTGATCTTGGTGTTGAAACAGCGCCGGGAGACCCCAAGGAACCACTTTAACCAAATAAGCTGGAAACCGATTGTTCTGCTGCTGTCCTTGCTATTGCTTCTCCCATAAGGTCGGCAATGGGCAAAACACGAATATTATGGGTTTTCTCAATAGCTTGTGTTGGCATAATTGAATCTGTAATAACCAATTCTTTCATCTCTGAATTGGCAATTCGCTCGATTGCATTACCAGAAAGAACACCGTGCGTGATATAAGCTGTGACACTATTGGCACCATGTTTAAGCAGAGCACTTGCTGCATTGCATAAAGTTCCACCTGAATCAACAATATCATCAAGCAAAAGGCAATCTTTTCCCGATACATCTCCAATGATATTCATAACTTCTGATTCACCGGGGCTTTCGCGACGTTTATCCACAATAGCGAGCAAACTGTTCAAGCGCTTGGCGAGCGCGCGCGCGCGCACCACACCACCCACATCAGGTGAAACAACGATAACATTTTCAAGAGAATAATGCACTTTGACATCGCGAGAAATGACAGGAACAGCATAGAGATTATCCGTAGGGATATCAAAAAAACCTTGAATTTGTCCTGCATGAAGGTCCAATGTTAAAACACGATGGGCCCCTGCTTCAGTAATGAGGTTGGCAACAAGTTTTGCAGAAATAGGAGTTCGTGGTCCTGGTTTTCTATCTTGGCGGGCATAGCCAAAATAGGGGATAACAGCTGTAATACGACGCGCAGAAGAACGACGAAGGGCATCAATCATGATGAGTAATTCCATCAAATGATCATTTGCGGGATAGGATGTAGATTGCAAAACAAAAACATCTTGTCCACGTACATTTTCATGCAGTTCTACGAAAATTTCTTGATCAGCAAAGCGCTTTACAGTTGCTTTGCCTAAGGGGATGTTCAAATAATTTGCAACATCTTCAGCTAGGCGTGGATTAGAATTTCCGCAGAAAAGTTTCATAGTAGAACCTCTGAATCATCATGGTGGGAATGCGACACGGTTTTTAATTTCTTTTTATTAAATTGCAAGAGAACAATTACAAAAGCCTTACAATTTTATCGATTATTATTAAAGAGCTATGCAGTATGTTTTCTCTTTTTCCAAAAGTTTATTACTTTTAGAGCAAAGTTTTTCTCCATGCGGCAAAGAAATACATATTGATTAAGCTTTTTGGTTATTACTTTATAAAAATACTTTCAATATGGGGAATGCTTCATATTTAAGATGAATGAAGGGGAGTAATAAAAAGAAGTATCATCTTGCCTTCAATCATTATAACCAAACATTGAAAATGAGCATAGCGAAGGCTATCATATTTTATGGGCTGCTAGATAATTTCGTGAAAAAAGCAAAGTACAATGGGATTTATTTTTACATTTGGGTAAAAAGTTTAGTTTTGCAGTTTTGGTATTGTTCTCAAGCATAAAGGGGCTCATCTTTTGTTTTTCAGCATAATAGCAGAAATCTGCCGTCCGTAATCGGGTTCGTTGCGGTGTATTGCACGGCGATAGGAGAAAAAACGCTGTTCATCTTGATAGGTACAAAGCTCTACACAAGAAGCATTAACACCTGCTTCTTTGAGTTGGTTTATAATAAATGCCCATAGATTAAAATAAAAGCGATTTATTTTGTCTGTTTTTAAAAAATATTTTTGGTATTTGCTGTGGTAATCAATAAATTGGTCGTAAAATTCATTTGTTACTTCATAGTGATAGGGGCCAATACAAGGTCCAAGGACTGCTGTTATTGATTGTCTTTTGGCTCCTTGTTTTTCCATAACAGCAATTGTTTTCTCGATAATTCCATTTAAGCTTCCGCGCCAGCCGGCATGAGTTGCAGCGATGACTCTAGCTTGTGGATCAGCAAACAGAATGGGTCCGCAATCTGCTGTAAGAACCCCAATAACGAGTTCTGGGGTGGTTGTAACCAGAGCATCAGCTTGAGGAGGTGCACCGATAGCTGCTTGATGAGCTACGACAACGTTACAGGAGTGTATTTGATTAACTGTGACTAAATTTTGCGCTTCAATAGAAAAATAATTGGCAATCAAAAGACGATTCTGTACAACATATTCAAGTTGATCATTTGAACCTTTCCCAACATTAAGACTATGATAAAGATTTTTTGAAACACCACCTTGACGTGTAAAAAATCCATGTTTTATTCCATGGGGGTGTAAAGTAGAAAGATTTTTTGCAAGAATGGGATGAGGGATAGATTTCATAAAAGTTCCTTATGGAGATTATTTAAAGTGAGGATGGAGATGTTCATATTTGTCAATGAATATTTCAGATAATGATGTGCTTATTGACAAAAGCGCCGATCATTAAAATTGGGGAGGTATGGAGATATTTTTATCACTGAAATGTAAAACTTTAAATAATTTTCCCATCTGATCTGGACTAGCGAGCCGTTCGATGTCTTGGCGGATTTTGTCTTGCAAAGGAGCACTTTTGCCAACTCCAAGCTGGTTTGCGCGCTCCAGTAGCCCCATTTTAAAAAGAAATTCTCCTTGCTCTAAGATTTCAGCAAAACAGCCCTGTTCAAGAGCTATGTTTTTTAAAAAAGAAAAATCAACATGGGATGTTAAATCATGTTCACCAGGGGCATCAAAAACATCACGAAATCTATGTTTTGAGAGTGCTTGCAGGGTATCGCCAAAGGCAAGCTCACAAGCACCATAGTCGATAAGTAAAGCAGAACCTGTCACTTGCACTAAATGGTGGCTGATTTGTTGCATGAATTGATGCCGTAAGGGGGCATGTTCAAAAATTGTTCCGTCAGGCACTTTAGAACAATAGGTTTGTAGACAAGAAGAGGGAAGTTTATGCGGGGCAGCAATAAAGATGAAATCTCCATTTTGATTGACTGTAATGCGGCGCTCTTTCCATTCTCCATTGACTTTAATATATTGGTTGATAGGGAGTGTATCGAGAAATTCATTAGCAATGAGGAAGAGAGGTTTTGAAGGAATTTGATTAAAATTTTCAATGCTATGGATTTGTTTTTGATAAGAGAAAAGGCGTTTTTTTTGTTCTTTTGCAAGTTTTTTGCTTATTTCGATCAGAAAAATTTCAGCAGCATTAAATGCCGTTTGAGAGAGCTTTTGGATAGTTCGCAAAATGTCATCCATCAAAGTTCCTCGTCCTGGACCTATTTCAGCGAGAATAAAAGGGTGAGGGCACCCTTGAGCTTTCCAGCTTGCAAGAGTCCAAATGCCAATCATCTCTCCAAATAATTGGCTTATTTCAGGTGCTGTAATGAAATCACCAGCATGTCCAAAAGGGGTTTGTGTGTGATAATAACCAAATTGGGGATCGGTGAGTGCCAACGTCATATATTGGCTAACAGTGATTGGTCCATTAAGGACAATAATTTCTTTAATTTTTTCTTTGAGATTGGCCATTTTCTGTCGATTTATATTTAAAGGCGTGGAGAAGAAGATAAAACCCTACAAGAAGCATGGGAAGAGATAAAGCCATGCCATAGGTAAAACCAGTAGAATGGAAAAGAGTCGAAAACCATTCTGGATCTTCTTGAGGCGCACGGTAAATTTCAGAAATGCTGCGTGTTACTGCGTAGCCTATAATAAATGTTCCTGATACAGTACCGGGACGTTTTAATGCTTTGAACCCAAAAATAAGAAGACACAGGATGATGAAGAGAAGAAATCCTTCCATAAATGCTTCGTAAAGCTGGCTTGGATGGCGCGGTAAATAGTAAGGATCGAGAGGAAAACAAACAGCCCAAGGACGTGTAGTAATATTACCCCATAATTCTTGGTTAATGAAGTTGCAGATTCGTACAATGCCGATACCAATAGGAGCACCTGCAGCAATGATATCAAACATGGCTCGTATGTTAATATGATTTTTACGGGCAAACCAGATCATAGCAATGATAATACCAATAAGTCCGCCATGAAAGGACATTCCCCCATCCCATACGGCAATAATAGCACTTGGATGATTAAAATAGTAAATGGGATCCCATACAAGAACTTGTCCTAAACGCCCTCCGACAACAACACTTATGGCAGACCAGACAACAAAATCTCCGATCTTTTCTTTATCCATAGGAGGGTGGCCTCTATACCATAGAGATGTTTTTTTTAATAATTTTTGCGCATACCACCAAGCAAAAAGAATACCCAGCACGTAACCAAGTCCATACCAATGAAGTGTTACGGGACCTAGCTGGATAATAACAGGATCAAGAAAAGACGGAAAAGCAATGGCTGGACAGGCGAGATTGTTCATGAATTAAGCATTTTACATTATACGAGATGAATATGAAGTGACTCTAATGATCAGAAATGACAGATGAATACACAATGGTCAAGTCAGTAGGGAGGCTAGTCAGAAAGGGGGGGAGATTTCCACTGATTTATCGTGGTAAAAATATGGTGATAAAAGGAATATTAAAAAATCTTAAACAAAATCATTACGAAAAATCTGCACAATATGTAAAATATAGAGTAAAAGGAACAAATTACAGTATCTAAATGTTATGAGAATACGCTATAATGCGTGCGTCAATAATTAAAATTTAAGGAAAAAGGTTATGCGTAATGGATCAAATCGTATTCTTGATGAATTAGCAAAATTAGCAACGGATGCTGCTGACGTTGCGCAAGGCATACGACGTGAAGCTGGAACAGCTTTTCGTGTGCAGGCTGAAAAGATAGCAAACAAACTTGATCTTGTTTCTCGCGAAGAGTTTGAGACTTTTAAGGAGATGGTGCTGAAAATCCATGCTGATAACGCTGATTTGAAAAGACGCCTTGATGATTTAAAAAAAGATGATTAAAAAAAACGCAGACATAAAAAAGTAAAATAGTTTTAAAAAAAGAATCTTCAAAAAAATATCCCCAATTTTTCAATATGATGCGTGAAACTAAAAAATGCTTAATCTTGAGTCTGTTAGAGCGGAGCATTTGTTTATTTTTGATTTTTTTTGGGGGTAAAGTACATTTTTTTGAATCAGGGGGGCTGGCGCTATGAAATTGTATCAATACACTGAAAAGACTTGATGATTCGTTTTATGACTATCAGGTTGCCCTAAACAGCGCGATTGTGTTCTGGGTGTTTGTGTACTGTCGATGTTTTTATGTGTATTTGTTTGGTGTAAAGGTTCTGATTGTAGCAAAATATTGTTACAGTTTAGACGGTTTATATTCTGTTGACAATGTTTTAAGATGATTGAGGATTGTGATGAGGCTTGCATTTTGCGCCACAGAAAGAAAAGAGCACCCTGTTGACTTTATCGAACAGATTGCCTGTGAATATGATTGGTCGTTTGAGCGGGATGCACAAGATGAAATTAGCGTTTGTGTGGAAGGAAAACGCGCAAACTATCGTCTTGCTTTTTCATGGATGGAAGAGCATGAAGCACTTCATTTAGCTTGTTCGTTTGATCTCTCTATTAAAAATGCTCGAACAGCTGAAATACAGCGCTTATTGCTAGCAATTAATGAAAAGTTGTTGTTGGGACATTTTGATTACTGGCAAAGGAATAATTCAGTCATTTATCGACAAGGTCTTCTTTTGGCTGGTGGGATGCATCCATCTCATATACAGGTTGAAACATTGTTGATACATGCACTTAAAGCTTGTGAAAGCCATTATGTTGCATTTCAGATGGTTGCTTTGTCGGGAGAAAGTGCTTACAAGGCACTGCAATACACTTTGTTTGAAACTGTAGGGAATGCCTAAAATATGCAGTCTGTTATTTTTACAGATGGTTTGCGGAAATATTGCTCATAGGGGGACATCAAGAATAGCGCGCACTCCCCCGAGTGGGCTCTCATCTAATTGTATATTGCCACCATGGCTGCGTGCTATGTCTTGAGCAATAGAAAGACCAAGTCCTGTTCCACTTGCATCTTGATTTCGCGCTTTATCAAGTCGAAAGAATGGCTTAAAAACTTCTGTGCGCATATTTTTATGAATTCCAGGTCCATTATCATCGATTATTAATATAAAAGATTCTTGTTGAGAGTTAGCGGTTAGTTTAACAGTCGTGCCGTAACAAAATGCATTTGATACAAGATTGCTGACCAAGCGTGTAAAAGCACGGGGACGTACTTGTATTTCTGTAGGACCTTCAATAGTGTAAGAAAATTGACGTTTGTGAAGATGAGCATCGGCGGAGAATTTTTGCATAAGAGCATTTAAATCAAAAGTCTTGACACTTTCACTTCCTTCACCACGAGCAAAAGCAAGATAATCTTCTAACATATTTTGCATGTCACTTACATCTTGCTCAAGCGGTTTAATATCAAAGTCAGTATTTACTAATGCCAGCTGAAGTTTAAAGCGTGTAAGAATGGTTCTTAAATCATGACTTACTCCTGAGAGCATCATGGTACGTTGTTCAATTTGGCGTTCAATACGTTCACGCATGCGTAAAAAAGCGATGCCTGCACGACGGACTTCATCAGCTCCTTGTGGTTGAAATCCTTTTGGTAAAGGACGACCGCGTCCAAAGCTTTCTGCTGCTTCAGCCAATTGTTGAATCGGTTTGATTTGATTGCGTAAAAAGTAAATTGCTATCAGCAATAAAACAAGAGCTGTTCCTACCATCCAGCTTAAAAAAATAGCAGTATTGGAAGCATAGGCTTGGCTGCGTGGAGCAAAGACGCGTAAAATGTTGTGACCAAGGTGGATACGGATTTCAACAAGATCAGAATCTCCTACGGTATCGATCCAGAAGGGACGGTTAATTTGGCGGGTGATTTCTTCACTTAAAAAATAGTCAAGAATTGCAAAAAATGGCTTAGGTCCTGGAGGGGGTAAGGAGGTAGGAGATAGAATAGAAATATTTAATCCCATACGTTGTTGTGCAATACGCTTGATATCTTCATAGTTATCTTGTTGGGGATATGTTTCAAGAATATCAATAATGGCTGAAATATCATGCACGACAGCCGTTGAAAGACGCTCCGTTACCATTTGCCAATGGCGTTCCATAAAGACATAAGCAATGACCGTTTGCAGAAGCACCATGGGAGCAATGATAATGATCAAAGAGCGAGCATAAAGCCGTTTAGGCATTTTTTTCGTTAACCATCGAAGAAAAAATCTTAAAGGTTTGATCATTCTTGTGCCTATTCAATAGAGAGTTTATACCCTATTCCTCGCACGGTTTGGAGCCATATAGGCAGTGCTGGGTTTTTTTCGATCTTACGACGAAGGCGGTTGATCTGCACATCAATGGCACGTTCACTTATATTGCTGTCATCGGTCGCGAATTTATGGCGCGGAATTGTATCGCCTGCATTTTCGGCAAACATGACCATCATTTCTTGTTCTTTATCTGTTAATTTAATAATTTCTCCTCCTTTTTTGAGTTCGCGTCGTGAAATTGAAAATATATAAGGACCAAAAACTATTTGCTCAATTTTGGGTTGGTGAGGGGGAAAACCACGTCGTAAAATGGCGTTGATGCGAAGGAGAAGTTCACGAGGGTCAAACGGCTTAGCCAGATAATCATCTGCCCCTGCTTCTAATCCACGGATACGATTGTCTATTTCTGATAAAGCTGTTAACATAAAGATAGGGACATCTTTTGTTTGGCGGAGTGAATGAGTGAGATCAATACCGTTTTCGCCAGGCATCATGACATCAACAATAAGAAGATCAAAATCTAAACTTGCTAACAGTCGTCTTGCTTCATTCGCATTAGCTGAAACTGAAACACGAAATCCATTTTTAATGAGAAACTGAAATAAAAGATTGCGAATGCGTGTATCGTCATCAATCACAAGAAGGTGAGGGGCATCGTCACACAAAACTTGAACGTGATTGCTCATTCTTAAAAAACCTTGATAAAAATTTAGTTTACACAAAATGCAAGTTTACATAAGTTGTATAAAGCTGTCGAGCAGCACCTTTACCTTAAAGGAAAGAAAGTTTTATTTATAAATTTAAAAAAGTTATTTTTGAAAAGGATATTATGGGTAGTCTTAATATACATATTATTCCAGTTACGACATTCCAACAAAATTGCACTTTGCTTTTTGATAGTGAATGTAAAACGGGGGTTCTCGTTGATCCTGGTGGTGATTGGCCGCGGATTCAAGACGTAATCGAAAAGAATGGTGTTATCGTTGAGGCTATTTGGATAACACATGGTCATTTTGATCATGTAGGAGCAGCAATGCAAGTGAAAGAAGCGCTTAATGTAAAAATTATCGGTTCACATCGCGATGATAAGCCTGTGATGGATGCCGTGAGCGAAAGCGCAAAAAATTATGGCATCACTGATGCTTGCATTTGTATTCCTGACCAATGGTTAGAAGATGGTGAGTGCGTTCATTTTGCTGGACATGTGTTTAAGGTTTTTCACACCCCAGGACATTCCCCTGGTCATGTTATTTATTTCAATGAAAAACAGCGCTTAGCGCTCTTGGGTGATGTTCTCTTTCGTGGTTCTATTGGACGTACGGACTTCCCCTTCTGTTCTTATGAAAAATTGATGCAATCCCTTCGAGAAAAAGTTTTACCTTTAGGCGATGATGTTTGTTTTATCTGTGGGCATGGTCCCAAAAGTAGCATAGGCTATGAGCGACAAAATAATCCTTTTCTTCAAGATTTTAATATATGAGCAAATAAAAAAAACGCTTTGAAGCGTTTTTTTTGCCATTTAAGACTTTTTAGTAGAGCAGAACAGAAGTTAATTTATTGGGGCATAACAAACGTGTTCCAAACCATTACGGTCTCGGAAAGTTCCTGTTTTAGGGTTGAAAGAACGGTATTTTTTCTTGCAATATTGAAGCCAATCAGATTCTAATGATTGTTGTACTGGCTCATATTCCACCGTTTGCGGAGTTTCATAAATTATCTGTTCTTGTGGAACCTGTTGATATACAATTTGATGCTGTGGTGCGGTTTGATAAACAACTTGTGGCTGTTCTGATTTTTTAAAAATTTTGCCGAGAAGTGCACCTGCTGCAAGAGCAAGAATGCCCATTGCTAAAGCTTCTCCTGAGTTATTTATATTAATACTACTGTGTTTTGTCTTTTTGCGCTCGACATAATGATATGTCTTATGTTCAACATGATGGTGTTGTTGTGCTCCCCATTTATGGCTAACATAATGACGCGTGTGGGGGTTATCAAAAGAGTGATGTTCACTATGAGAAAAATGGGAGCTAAAATTGTGAGACGGTAAACCAGCCTCCCTTCTCATGTCATAGTTATGATACCATGCCATATCCGCAAGCGTTGGATCTAATGGCATCAAAACGGTTACAGTAGACATTGCTGATAATACCGCTAATCTGATCACTTTTTTCATAATGATGCTCCTTGTGTAAATTCGTATTTTTCACATCCTACACGTGTCAAACTGAATAGAGCCTGAACAATTTTGGATTTTATTGTGACAAAAAAATAAAAATTCATTTAGTTAAAACTATTATCAATACAGTAAAATAAAATCATGACAGAATTTTGATTTCAATTAATGTACTCTTCTTAAGGTTAATTAAGCAGCTTGTATTTAGAGCACCAGATTTTTTACTATTGGTTATAAATTATTCATTGATGAGTACTTTTTTATTGCTTGATACAATATGAATTGAACAATAGGTGTATGAACAAAAGTTATCGTTTTTTATTATAGGCTTATGGTGCTAAGATAGAACCTTATTTGTGTGATTGAATACAGTCCTGTTTGACTACTCTCTTGTGAGGCTAAATATTGAGTTCGATATCATATTATAACTGTATAAATATAATATATTGCGGGAACTTTTTTTGATATATGGGAAACATTCTTGTTGGGATATGGCTGTTAGTTTGACAGTATTGGCATGACAAAATGCATTTGACACAAGATTGCTGATGAGACGCGTGAAGGCACGTGGGCGTGCTTGTATTGGTGTAGGGCTTTCAATGGTGTAGGAAAATTGACGTTTGTGAAGATGCGCATCGGTAGAGAATTTTTGCATAAGAGCATTTAAATCAAAAGTTTTAACACACTCACTTTCTTCACTACGGGCAAAAGCAAGGTAATCTTCTAACATATTTTGCGTGTCGCTCACATCTTGTTCAAGCGGCTTGATATCAAAGTCAGTATTTGCTAACGCTTGCTGAAGTTTAAAACGGGTGAGAATGATTCTTAAATCATGGCTTACACCCGAAAGCATCGTGGTGCGTTGTTCGATATAGTTAGAAGATGGTGAGTGTGTGTATTTTGCTGGACATGAGTTTAGGGTTTTACATACACTGGGGCATTCCCCTGGTCATGTTATTTATTTCAATGAAAAAGAGCGCTTAGCCCTCTTGGGTGATGTTCTCTTTCGTGGTTCTATTGGACGTACGGACTTCCCCTTCTGTTCTTATGAAAAATTGATGCAATCCCTTCGAGAAAAAGTTTTACCCTTAGGCGATGATGTTTGTTTTATCTGTGGGCATGGTCCCAAAAGTAGCATAGGCTATGAGCGCCAAAATAATCCTTTTCTTCAAGATTTTAATATATGAGCAAATAAAAAACGCTTTGAAGCGTTTTTTTTTTGCCATTTAAGACTTTTTAGTAGGACGGAACAGAAGTTAATTTATTGGGGCATAACAAATGTGTTCCAAACCATTACGGTCTCGAAAGGTCCCTGTTTTAGGGTTAAAGGAACGGTATTTTTTCTTGCAATAGTTAAGCCAATCAGATTCTAATGATTGCTGGAGTGGCTCATATGCCACCGTTTGCTGCACTTGATAAACTCTTTGATTTTGCGGAACTTTTTGATAAATTACCTGATTTTGTGGTACTATTTGATAAACCACTTGTGGCTGTTCTGGTTTTTTTAAAATTGTACCAAGAATCGTACCTGTTGCAAGACCAAGAATACCCACCGCTAAAGCATCTCCTGAGTTATCTATATGAATATTACTGTGTTTTGTCTTTTTGCGCTCGACGTAATGATATGTTTTGTTTTCAACATGATGATAATGGTGGTGGTGGTGATGATGGTGTTGTTGTTGTTCCGTCTTACTATGTTTGGCTACAGACCTTTCATGTTTGGCTTTAAATCTTCTCTTGTCGTCATCAGAACTCTTGTGGAAATCATCAACAAACTTTTGGAAATCATCAGATAAAAAGCTACGTTTTTTATCAGAACAATGGGAGCGAGAAAAACCGCAAGGCAGAATATCAGCTTTCTTCCTCATTTCCTTTATCGCATCATCTGTTTCTTTACGCATCTTCCTCATCATATCATCTATTTCTCTCGAGATAGAGTCACTACGATTCCATGCCATATCCGCAAGCGTTGCATTTAGCGGCATCAAAACGGTCACAGTTGACATTGCTGATAATACCGCTAACCTGATCACTTTTTTCATAATGATGCTCCTTGTGTAAATTCGTATTTTTCACATCCTACACGTTTCAAACTGAATAGAGCCTGAACAATTTTGGACTTTATTGTGACAAAAAAATAAAAATTTATTTAGTTAAATCTATCGCGGAGACAGTAAAATGAAATCATAACAGAATTTTGATTTCAATTAATGTACTCTGCTTGAGGTTAATTAATAAGTTTGTATTGAGAGTCCACGATTTTTTACTATGGAATATAAACTCTTTATTTAGGGATAATTTTTTATTGTTTGGTACAATATGAATTGAACAATAGGGATATGAATAAAAGTTATCATTTTTTATCATAGGCTTATGGTGCTATGATAAAGTCTTATTTTACTTTATTTGTGTTATAGGACAGTGTCCTATTTGAATATTTTCTTGTAAGGATAAATAATATTGAGTTAGATATCAGAGTATAACTGTATAAAGATAATATATTTTAGAAATTTTTTATAAAATGTTCTCTCTCATGTTGTTTTAGACAAATTGAAGCACCGTTGATGTTGGAGGTTGTCTATTTTTCGGATAACGCTGTTTGCTTTTGAGCTTTCGTCTTTTTTTAGAAGAGCTGAAGATTATTTTATGCGGTTTGAAATTTTTTGCTCCTTCATTGATTGCGTTTTTTTCGTTTTATTGTTGCTTGATTAGGGGTGTTTTTACGAGATTTTCCTTTTTGATTTTCCAAAATACCAGTGTCCATGGTTGGTCCCATGTGTGCAAGGTCTGGTTTGGAGAAAAGACTTGGTTGTAATACGCGCTCATGGGTGGATTGTTCGCTATGATGTGTTAAGGGATTCTCCGCGAGTTCTAGTTCTATCTTTTGTAATTGTTTGATTTCATCGCGAAGACGTGCTGCTTCTTCAAAATTAAGATCAGCAGCTGCTTCATGCATTAATTTTTCGAGGTGTTTAATATGAGATGCTAAATTGTTGCCAACCATATTTTTTTTCTCGATGACATCAGGGATATTTGTACGAATATGGTTGTTTTCATAGCCTGAATTGAGAATATCTCCGATATTTTTTTTGATACTTTTCGGTGTGATATGGTGTTCTTCATTATAGGCTATTTGTTTTTGTCGACGTCTTTGTGTCTCCTGTAAGGCTCGTTTTATGGAACCAGTGATCGTATCTGCATAGAGGATAACACGGCCATCTACGTTACGTGCAGCACGTCCGATTGTTTGTATGAGGGAAGTTTCAGAGCGCAAAAAGCCCTCTTTATCGGCATCTAGAATGGCAACAAAACCACATTCTGGAATATCTAAGCCTTCTCGGAGCAAGTTAATACCGATGAGGACATCAAAGGTGCCAAGCCGAAGATCGCGTAGAATTTCAATGCGCTCTAATGTATCAATGTCAGAATGCATATAGCGTACACGAATACCTTGTTCGTGGAGATATTCAGTTAAGTCTTCGGCCATACGCTTTGTGAGAACTGTCACTAATGTACGGTAGCCTTTTTGAATTGTTTTACGAATTTCATTCACAACATCATCGACTTGATTTTTGGCTGGACGAACCTCTGTTGGTGGGTCAACAAGCCCTGTGGGGCGAATAACTTGTTCTGCAAAAGTGCCGTGAGATTGTTCTATTTCCCACCGTCCAGGTGTTGCGGAGACAGCAATCGTTTGTGGGCGCATAGCATCCCATTCTTCAAAGCGCAAAGGACGGTTATCCATACAAGAAGGGAGGCGAAAACCATATTCTGCTAAGGTTGCTTTTCTACGAAAGTCACCTCGGTACATGCCACCAATTTGGGGAATGGTTACGTGGCTTTCATCGATAAAAACAAGAGCATTATTTGGAATGTATTCGAACAAGGTTGGTGGTGGTTCTCCGGGTTTTCGTCCCGTTAAATAGCGTGAATAATTTTCAATTCCCGGACATGAACCGGTGGTTTCCAACATTTCCAAATCAAAAACTGTACGTTGTTCTAAACGTTGTGCTTCTAAAAGACGTCCAGCTTCGTTCAACTCATCGAGGCGTTGAACGAGTTCCATTTTGATAGATTTCATCGCTTGGTTAAGTGTTGGGCGTGGTATTACGTAGTGTGAGTTGGCATAAATTTTAATTGATTGAAGATCGCCTGTTTTTTGTCCGGTGAGAGGATCAAATTCCGTAATTGTTTCCACTTCATCGCCAAAGAGCGAAATACGCCAAGCACGATCTTCGAGGTGGGCAGGGAAAATTTCGATTGTATCCCCTCGAACACGAAAGGAACCACGAATGAAATTGATATCTTGTCGATAATACTGTTGAGAGACTAAATCAGCCAAGAGTTTTCGTTGATTGAGTTTGTCCCCTTTTGCTATTTGGAAGGTCATAGCAGTATAAGTTTCTACTGAACCAATTCCGTAGATACAGGATACAGATGCGACAATAATGACGTCATCACGCTCTAAGACAGCACGTGTTGCAGCATGGCGCATACGGTCGATTTGTTCATTAATTGAGGATTCCTTTTCAATATAAGTGTCTGAGCGTGCAACATAGGCTTCTGGTTGATAATAGTCATAATAGGAAACAAAATATTCGACGGCATTATGGGGAAAAAAACTTTTAAATTCCCCATAAAGCTGCGCTGCTAGAGTTTTATTGGGAGCTAATATTAAAGCTGGACGCTGTGTTTTTTCAATGATATTGGCCATTGTATAGGTTTTCCCTGAGCCGGTAACACCCAAAAGCACTTGTGTACGTTCATTTTTTTGAATTCCCTCGACCAGAGTTTTAATGGCTTGAGGTTGATCTCCCGCTGGTTTAAAAGATGTTTCGAGTTGAAATGGAATACCACCTTCAGATTTTTCAGGACGAATGGGGCGGTGAGGTGTCCATAATGCACCATTCTTAAAAAGAGGATTACCTGAAGCAATAAGAGCAGAAAGAGCTTCTACTGTTGCAGTAACACCATTTTTCATTGTTGTATCCTTTGATAGAAAAGTGCTGGTGATTTTAAAGAAAATACTAATTTTTACAAATTTATTACGACAACAGCAAAACGTTATTGAACAGATTTATTTTGGTTTATTAGAGCTTTCATTAGGATATTGATCAAGTTTTTATGAGACAAATTCTTCGAAGTATTTCTTTGGAAGGAGCATATTTGTGGTTGTTCGTGAACACTATTGCATTTTTGCCATGATGATATTCAAGAGGGCATAAGTTATTATGGCTGTTATGGAGAATAATCGGTACGTTTGGGCATTAAAGACATTGTATATGTGTGATAAAGATCATTTCCATCTTTAAATGAAAGATAACGAGATGACACCCAACCTATTTGAGTGTTATATCGGATATGGCACCAATTTCCTTCACAGTTTTTAACAAAAACTAATTCTCCAGCAGAGATTAAGCCGCAAAGTGCATATTGAGTGCTGGGACCTGTTCTAAAATTAAGATTTCTCGTAACAAAAGCATCTGCTGCCTCTGATATTGTTGTGGCTAAAAAGAAAGAGCCAAACATAAAAAAAATGACGATTTTTTTCATTTTTCTGTAAAGAATTTCTTTAGAGATTTTCTATCCTTCTCTCTTCATATTCTATATAATTTCTTTTACTAGATTATGATAAAACAGAAAAAAATACAATTCTTTCTTCTTTAGGACACTTTAAAGAGAAGAGTGAAGTTTAACGTTTTAAACACCAAAATGAGATGTTTTAATCACTATTTGTGCATGTTTTGTTTCCTTTATTTATTTTTATATGGAAAACAGCGATACTGTACTATATAATAAAAAAGATCGTAGTTTTCGGATTCCAAAAGTAATTTTGGAAGCCGTTTTTTGTATTTTTATTAAACCTTCCGTGTAATAGAAAGGGACGGATTATGGAAAAAGTTCCGATGACTACAGCTGGTTTTGAGAGTCTTAAAGAAGAGTTGCGTTGGCGTCAACAACAGGAGCGTCCGCGAATTATTGAAGCAATTTCTGAGGCGCGTGCGCATGGTGATTTATCTGAAAATGCTGAGTATCATGCAGCTAAAGAAGCGCAAAGTCATAATGAGGGGCGTATAAATGAGCTTGAAGATTATATCGCACGAGCAGAAGTTATAGATGTCTCGCGTCTTTCAGGTGACAAAATAAAATTTGGCGCAACCATTAAACTCTTGGATGAGGACACTGAAGAAAAAAAAGTGTATCAGATCGTAGGAGATCAAGAAGCTGATGTAAAGGTTGGTAAAATCTCTATTTCTTCGCCTATCGCACGTGCACTTATTGGCAAGCAAGAAGGTGATGTGATTGAGGTGAATGCACCAGGTGGTGCGCATAATTACGAGATCATTAAGGTTCAGTACATTTAAATAACATATGGATTATTATGCGTGTATCTTTGGACGAAACTGAAATTATTGCGCCTCACTTTAAAAGGCGTTTGTCGGGAGTAACATCTACGATTATTCAGCTTATTCCACTGCAACGCGAACAGGGTGTGCGTATATCCACTTTGGGGTTTGGTTTACCACGAACTTTACCGACACTTGCCTTTAAGGACCTTTTCGGACTTTGGAAAAGTCCGAAAGGGAAGCCATTTCGTATTTGGCATGCACGACGCAATATTGAGATGCTTTGCGGGGTGTTTTTACGCGATGTTTTGCGAATGAAGCTTAAACTCATCTTTACTTCGGCATCTCGACGCGAACACAAGCCTTTTACCAAATGGTTGCTTCGTCGTATGGATAAAGTTATCGCTACTAGTGTATGTACGGGAACCTATCTAGAAGTGCCTCATAAGGTTATTATGCATGGAGTGGATATTAGGCGTTTTTCACCCCCCAAAATTCCTGATGATTACTTTCCAGCAACTGGGGTGCCAGGAAAATATGCGGTAGGATGTTTTGGGCGCGTGCGCTATTTAAAGGGTACTGATTTGTTTGTGGACGCGATGATAGCATTATTGCCTGACTATCCCGAATGGACAGCACTTATCGCTGGTCGGACTACAGAACAGCATTATGGTTTTGAAAAGAAATTACGACAGAAGATTGCTGAAGCTGGTTTAAACGACCGCATTATTTTTCTTGGTGAAAGGCTTGATATACCTGTGTGGTATCGCCGTTTATCACTTTATGTAACTCCGTCTCGTTTGGAAGGTTTTGGTCTGACACCATTGGAGGCAATGGCATCACAGACGGCTGTAGTGGCGAGTGATGTAGGAATTTTTAAAGAATTGGTGGTCGAGGGAACAGGAACGGTTGTTCAAGCAGGAGATGGAGCGGCTTTAACAGCAGCAATTGAACCTTATTTTGCTGATGTAGAAAAAACATTGGCAGCCGGAAAGAAAGCTTTAACCCATGTTCGTACTCACTTTCCTTTGGAAAAAGAGGCAAGCAAGATTGGAAGTGTTTACAAAGAACTGTTTGCAGAAAAAACACTTTGATTATTATATCAAAAATCTTTTTGAGGAATGATAAAAAGTATTTTTCTTAAAGGTTTTTCATAGTCATTAAGAAAACAGCTCAATGATATAAATGTTATTTTACAAAATTTATATTGTCTTTAGTAGCACGCTATAAAAAGTTCTCAAAATTTTGGATAAAATATTAAAAATGTATACGCTTGAGAGCGATATGTAGTTTATGATAAAGCATACTAGGAGAGAAGAAAGCTACTTTTATTCATTGATATTTTAGAATAAGAAAATAATGCTTTAACTCAAGTCTGGGGATTTATGCACTATCTTATACGGTGTCGTGCTGATATTGTTCGTTTTGTAAGACTTAAATAGATAGCAAAAAAAACGTTTTCTTGTCTTAAAAAGATAATGATGGTATCTTCATGGATAAAATAGTCGTACATATTTTCAATAAATTCATAATAAGATGGATTTAAGATCAATATATATGATTTTTATAAATAAATTACCTTTTCAATTTAAATAAGAGCTTTGAGTACCGTAAGATTTTCTCATGTAAAATCTGTTGATATTAACAATGAGAGCTATCTTCTTGTACATCACAATTGGAAGAAGGCATGTGGTGGATAAAAACTATTGAAGACAGGGTGTAAAGAGATTTCTTATAAATTGTCTGAAATGCAGGCTGTTACGACATTAATAGAAAGAAAATAATATGGTGGTACTAATTTATATCTTATTTTTTTGTACCGACTTGCACCTTATTGTTATTTAAGTAAAAATGATGGTGCCCATTTTATATCTTTCATGAGGGCTGTCGTGAAATGGGGGTGATGAGTATTGTGAGATGTTTTTTATAAGCTTGTGAGTTCGTAATATAATAGCATTTTTTTTCTATAAGGAGGTAACTCTATTAAAGAGAAAAAACACTTTTATCAGCAAATATTCATATTTTTTGCATGAGAGATTATTCGTAAAAAAGAATGTTCTATGCGTCCACTTTATTTGATAAAGAAGATCAATAAAGTGAAGTTTTATATGTTATGGCTTTGAAAATATTGGTATTTGATTGTTTTTGTTGAATTATTTTTATATCATTGATATGATGATTTGTATGGAAATTTTAGAAAATCTTCAGTGGATTGAGTAAGGGGTGAATATTATGACGCATACTGTTCTCGCCTTTTTATCTTGTCAATTTTTTATCATGGTAGCATAAAATACTCTCTGCATTAGAATTGTTCACGCCAGAAAGCGGGAATAAAAAGGACGAATATTGTTATGATTTCAAGGCGTCCAGCTAACATTAGAAAACTTAAAATCCATAAAGCATGGTCGTTGATTGTAGAGAAATTACCAGTGGGGCCAATAATATCTCCAAAGCCTGGACCAACATTTGAAAGTGCGGTTAAGACCCCCGTAAAGGCAGAGGTAAAGTCAAGACCGGTTGTAAGCAAAAGTGCAGTGCCGATAACAAGGCAAAACATATAAAGACAGACAAAAAACAAAACGGCTTGAGCAACATCATTTGATATATTTGAGTGATCGTAGCGCGCTTTTACAACGACATTAGGAGAAAGAAGTTTTTCTATATTTGTTTGTGTAATACGCCAAAGAATAATGAGGCGATTGATTTTCATGCCACCAGAAGTAGAACCAGCACATCCGCCTGTAAAAGAAACAATGAAGAAAATTCCAAGCGCAAACGGTCCCCAAAGTTGATAATCTTCAGCGCTATAACCTGTGGTGCTAATAATGGATGAAAGGTGAAAAATGACATCAAGAAAAATTAAGTGGAACGCGCGATGATCATAAAACCGTAGCCATGCCGCTAAAGCAAAGCTGAAAAGGAGAACGATATGGAGAAAAACAATCACTTGTGGGTCAAGGAAGCGTTTGGAGTGTCCAGGAAGGACTAATTTAACATAAAGTACGAAAGGTAAAGCAGAAAGCAACATGAAGATTGTTGAAATAATTAAGATGGCTGGTGTATCAGAAAAATAGCCAAAAGAAGCATCATGCGTTGAAAAACCAGCTGTTGCTACTGTACTCATTGCATGGTTAATGGCATCAAATAAATTCATGCCTGCAGCAAAATAAGAAAGCATACAAGCCAATGTTAACCCAACATAAGCGATGATAATTCCGTTAGCAATTTGGTTGATGCGAGGCAATATTTTTTCAGATTTATCAGATGATTCCATATGAAAAAGTCGCACGCCACCCACACGCAGTGAAGGCAAAATTAAGAGGGCTAAACCGATAAAACCAATGCCCCCAATCCAGCATATAAGAGAACGCCATAATAAAATACTTCGCGATAAATTATCAAGATCAGAAAGGACTGTGGAGCCTGTTGTTGTAATTCCAGAAACAGATTCAAAAATGGCTCCTGCTAGAGAAATGGGAAGAGGAGAAAGATAAAGAGGTAAGGCACCTACGATGCTTCCTGTAAGCCAAAGACAAACAGTGAGCATAAAGCCAAGCCGTGCTGAAAAGCGACAAGTAGCTCCCTTAGTTGCTAAAAGAATCAGCGTTGCTAACATGGTGGTTATGGCACAAGAATAGAGAAAGCTTATCCAATTACGATTGTTGTCGTGCAAATCCACAAAAATTGGCAAAAGCATTGCTCCTCCCATGATTAAGGCAAAACGTGCACAGACATTGATAATAAATTGAAAAATGATCGTTCCCTATCTTTGTATCTCTTTTTATTATGGTTTTGTGCTCATAAGAAGTTACATTGTTCTCTTTATAGGATAAGGATTAATTCTTAACATTAGCGTGCCTTGATGAATTAGTAATCAGACCTTTTCATAAAACTTGAAAAGAAGTATACATAACATAATTAGGGCTCTTGAAAAATATTTTTTTAAAAGGCTGCATTCCGTTATCATTTATAGAATAATTAATTTATAATAAAGTGAAGGGGATTTAATGGTACAATCGCATATTCGTCTGCTGATTATTGGCTCAGGTCCGGCTGGTTATACAGCGGCGATCTATGCAGCAAGAGCAATGCTTAAGCCGGTTTTGGTGACGGGCTTGCAGCAGGGTGGACAATTAACAATTACAACTGATGTTGAGAATTATCCAGGTTTTGCAGATCCCATTCAAGGACCATGGTTGATGGAACAAATGGCAAAACAAGCTGAGAATATGGGGACAAAAATTGTCTATGATACAATTATAAAGGCTGATTTGTTGAAGTATCCTTTTGTCTTATATGGGGATTCAGGAACACAATATTCTTGTGATGCACTGATTATTGCAACAGGAGCTCAAGCGCGCTGGCTTGGTTTAGAAAGTGAACAGACCTTTATGGGCGGAGGTGTTTCCGCTTGTGCTACATGTGATGGCTTTTTTTATCGTGATAAGGACGTTATTGTCGTGGGAGGAGGAAATACGGCTGTTGAAGAAGCACTTTATTTATCGCATTTGGCTAAAAGTGTAAGCGTGGTTCACAGGCGGGGGCAGTTTCGGGCAGAAAAAATTTTACAAGATAGGTTGCTGGCTTGTAATAATGTGCGTGTTCTTTGGGATCATGTGGTTGAAGAAATTGTGGGGCTGCCAGCTCAAGATTCAAAGGGCGCTGTTGTAACAGGGGCACGTCTGAAAAATGTTAAGACAGGTCACGAGATGAAAGTGAATGCAGAGGGCATATTTATTGCCATTGGGCATGATCCTGCTGTTTCTCTGTTTGAAGGACAGCTGAAACAAAAACGAGGCGGCTATTTATGGACAGCACCCGACTCAACAGCAACAAGCATTGCTGGTGTTTTTGCTGCTGGGGATGTGACAGATGAAACATTCCGCCAAGCTGTAACAGCTGCGGGAAGAGGATGTATGGCAGCGTTGGAAGCAGAACGGTTTTTGGATATACCCAGGCGTTAGTCACTCATTGAGAACATAGAGAATATAGAGGTAGAATTAATTGTGGCGCCACCGTTGGATTGGGATAAGTTAAGGGTTTTTCACGCTGCAGCAGAAGCGGGATCTTTTACGCATGCTGCTCAAAAACTTCATTTATCTCAATCAGCCGTTTCACGACAGGTTTCGGCTTTAGAACAAGAGGTTGGGGTATCCTTATTTCAACGTCATGCGCGTGGTTTGATTCTTACAGAACAGGGAGAAACTCTTTATCGTACAGCTCATGATGTTTTGATGAAGCTTGAAAGTGTGCGTTTGCAATTAAGTGAAAGCTATGCAAAACCAACGGGGCACTTGCGTGTGACCTCGACCTTTGGAATGGGGGCAGGGTGGATTGCAGAGCGTATGCCAGAATTTCTTAGTCTTTATCCTGATATGCAGGTTCAGCTTTTGCTTTCCGATGAAGAGCTTGATTTGACAATGTGTCATGCGGATTGTGCTGTTCGCTTACATCAACCCAAACAACCTGATCTTATACAAAGAAAACTCTTTACAATTCATATGCATGTCTATGCTTCGGAAAAGTATATTGCAAATTATGGAAAGCCGGAAAAATTGTCTGATCTCGATGAGCATCGTATTATTTCGTTCGGTGAACCTGTTCCACCTTATTTGTCTGGTTTAAATTGGTTGGAAAAGGCTGGTAGAAGTGATGGATCATTGCGCGTTTCAGTTTTACAAATCAACAATATCATCTCAATAAAGAATGCGCTTATGCGTGATCTTGGGATTGCTGTGCTTCCTGATTATATCGTCAATAATGATGAGCATTTAGTGCGCCTTTTTCCTGATATGGTTGATATTCCTTCTTTTGATACTTTTTTTTGTTATCCTTATAATTTAAAGAATTTGGCAAGGTTAAATGCTTTTCGAGATTATATTTTTTTAAAAGCTCGCCAGTGGTCTTTTTAATATTAATATCTTAATTTATAAGGAATAATTAGCTGTTTTGCAACTTGAGACTCCCGTAATATTCTTTCGTTTCAAATTTGCCTATATTGAATCAATTAAAATTATTTGTTGCACATTAAAAGTGGAGGGAGTTCGTACGGGTAAATATTTTTGAAAAGAGGGATAAATGTTTTTTATGAATGCTAGCAACCGTGAGGGTTATTATATATTGAAAAATGGACAATCGTGTGATGGTGTAGTTAACATTTTTACTATTTAATTAAAGAGAGTGGTACATGATGGAGACAAATTTAAAGCTATGTGTTTATTGCATAGCAGATACGCTTAAGTCTTTATTGTGCTTTTCCTTATAAAATGACATAGAATACTATCTCTTGATTATGTTGCCTCCCAGTTTCGTTTTCTTGAGTGTTCCCTTACGAAGATCTATCAGATTGATTTTATCTCTGAGGATTTTCCAAATTTGCCGGACATATGTCCGGCTTTTTTTTTAATTTTTGAAAGAGTCCCTAGAAATTGCAATATATGGGAAGATGATAAAGAAAAAATTTCGAAACTGGTGGATATCCAACAATTTTTTTAAGAATACTAAAATTCAATGAGGAGTTTGAGAGGGGATATTCTATTGTACTGTAAAAGTCTGTCTTTTAGGGGTGTGATATAAAATATTTAAAACCTTATACATGAAGTGCTTTTTATTAGAATGTGAGGTGAATATTTAAGGCAGGTCTTGTTCATAAAGCCTATGAAGTAAATCAAGTAGTTATTAAATAGAACTTAAAGGAAACTGGATTGCTTACACAACGATGGGAGGTGGCTTCTTCTTCGTTTTAGGACGAAGAAGAAGCTGAGAAATAGAAGAGATTTTATTGTAAGGGCCTTTGATTATAAGGGCAATTGTGTTTAAAAGTGCTCGGTCTTTTTTAGAGTTATAAATTGAATGGAGAAAGTAGAATAGGCTTGTCATCTCTTATGATAATAGACCGATTCATTTATTTGATAGCTAAATTTTTTTGATCTTTATCTACAGCATCTATTTTTGTGTTTATTCATAGATATTTTTGCTGAATCGATAGATTTAGACCATGACACAGTTTCAGATATTTTCTCGGATATACTAACATTCGGCAAAAAACAATCACAAGAGATGATATTAAAAATTTTAAATTAAACTGTTGCAAAAACGCTGTATACGTATACAAGCTTTTTCAAGTAATTCTTCTGATGTTGCATAAGAAATACGAAAAGTTGATCCAAGTCCAAAAGCAGATCCTTGGACGACAGCAACAGCTTCTGTTTCTAGAAGCGCTATGGCAAAGTCTTCATCATTCGTAATACGTTGACCATTGGGTGTTTTCTTTCCAATAAGTCCGGTGCAAGAAGGATAAACATAAAAAGCACCCTCAGGCGTTGGACAGTGAATGCCAGGAGCTTGATTTAGCATGGAGACAACGAGATCACGGCGTGCTTGAAAAATACTTTTATTTTTAGCAATAAAGTCTTGTGGCCCGTTGAGTGCTTCAACCGCAGCCCATTGTGAAATGACACTTGTTCCAGATGTTTGCTGTCCTTGAATGGTATCCATGGCTTTAATTAATTCTTGTGGTCCGCCTGCATAACCGATTCTCCATCCCGTCATCGCATAGGCTTTAGAAACACCATTCATTGTGAGTGTACGCTCATAAAGCGCTGGTTCTACTTGAGCTGGAGTCACAAAGGTAAAACCCTCATACGTGAGATGTTCATATATATCATCGGAAAGGATATAAACATGAGGATATTTTACTAAAACATCTGTAAGTTTTTTCAATTCATTATGTGTATAAGCGGCACCTGATGGATTTGAAGGAGAGTTAAAGATGAACCATTTGGTTTTGGGGGTAATGGCAGCTTCTAGCTCTTGTGGTTGGAGTTTATAAGAAAATTCGGCTTTTGTTTCTAAAAAGACAGGCGTACCATCGTTGAGTGCGACCATTTCTGGATAACTAACCCAATAAGGGGATGGAATGATGACCTCATCTCCTTTATTCAAAGTTGCCATGAACGCATTAAAGAGAATTTGTTTTCCACCGGTACCAACAATAATTTGTTCTGGTTGGTAAAGAAGGTTATTTTCTCTTTTAAACTTTGCAGAAATTGCTTGGCGCAATTCTGGAATTCCTGATATGGGAGGGTATTTTGTTTCTCCCCTTCGAATAGCTTCAATAGCCGCGTTTTTGATGTTGTCTGGGGTATCAAAGTCTGGCTCTCCAGCACTTAAAGCAATAACATTGCGCCCTAATGCTTTTAAATGGCGGGCCTTTTGAGAAGCAGCAATTGTTGCAGAAGGTTTGATACGAGACAGTTTGTCGGCAATAAAAGCCATAATTTTAAATCCTTATATTATATCAACAAATGGTTATTGCTTTAAGGATATTCTATAAGAGATTATATTGTATGCAATAAAAAACTTCCAAAATACTCTTACACGGGCTCTATATTCTTCTTTTTTGAGATATTTTACAAGATAATCTCTTCGTAGATTTTATGAAAGTTTTTGAGGAAGTATAAGAGAGGTTTGATAAATTGTGCAAAGGAGATAAGCAGTCTTTTATTTTAACAAGGTAAAATAATGCTTTATACAAAATAAAAAAATCTTCGTCTTTACAGACGAAGATTTCTAAATAAAATATTGCAGAATTTAAACTTTAAAGTGCTGCAAGGTTACCAGCGGCAAATTTTCCTGAACGACGATCTTGAAGAACAT
The DNA here is from genome assembly GCF_042196245.1 of Bartonella sp. AP19HLJMH. Classification (NCBI taxonomy): domain Bacteria; kingdom Pseudomonadati; phylum Pseudomonadota; class Alphaproteobacteria; order Hyphomicrobiales; family Bartonellaceae; genus Bartonella; species Bartonella sp. AP19HLJMH. The sequence continues at coordinate 150,282 of NZ_JBHIPX010000001.1, read as the reverse complement.
CATAAGAGATTTTTTGCCCTTCATTAAGACTGTTTAGACCTGAACGCTCGACGGCAGAAATGTGTACAAATACATCTGCACTACCATCGCTAGGCTGAATGAATCCGAAACCTTTTGTTGTATTAAACCACTTAACTGTTCCTGTAGACATAGGAAACTCCTTAGAATATATAATTATATTGAGCATTGAAGCTTTCATTTCTTCAATACGGTTGTAGATCGAAATTAGGTGGGAGAAGTTTCGTCGAAAGTGCAGATTGCACAGGAAAGAAAGTCACGTAACCGAAAATTCGATGAAACCTCTATAAAAGTTTTTAGAACAAAAAGCAAGTCTTAATCAATTTTTATATAAAGAAAAAATAAGAAAACAGTGTATATTTTGCTAAGTAGAAAAAAATTCAACTAAAATAACTTTGTAGTGAACGTACCTCAAGGTGCCTTTTTTTGAGTGCTTTGATCGCTTCTACGACGGCTTCGGCTCCAGCTATTGTTGTATAATAGGGAACATTTTGCATGAGTGCTGCATAACGTAATGATTTTGAGTCTGAGATGGCACTGGCAGTGCTAGTTGTATTAAAAATCAATTGAATTTGGCGATTACGAATAGCGTCTTCAATATGGGGGTGTCCCTCTAGAACTTTGTTAATTTTTTTTGCTTCAACGTGGTGTTCGGTGAGAAATTTTTGTGTTCCACTTGTGGCGACAACAGAAAAGCCAAGCTCAGTTAAACGTTTTACAGGATTTAAGATGCGTTTTTTATCTTCATCCCTTACAGAAACGAACAAAGTTCCCTCTTTAGGGAGTTTTACACCAGCTCCAAGTTGGGCTTTAGCAAAAGCAAGCGAAAATTCATAGTCAAGTCCCATAACTTCACCGGTTGAGCGCATTTCTGGACCAAGAAGTGTATCAACACCTGAAAAACGAGCAAAAGGAAATACTGCTTCCTTGACGGCAATATGTTGTTTTTTTTGCAAAGAAGGTGATCCACCATAAGCTTGAAGAGCATCATGAAGCGTTTCTCCTGCCATAATACGTGCAGCCATTTTAGCAATAGGGCGACCAATCGTTTTTGCAACAAATGGGACAGTACGTGAAGCACGGGGATTGACTTCTAAGACATAAATGGTGTCATCTTTTATAGCATATTGTACATTCATTAAACCGCGAACATGAAGTGCTTGTGCTAATGCTTTGGTTTGGCGCTCTAATTCAGTAACTATTTTATTTGAGAGCGTATGGACTGGTAGAGAACATGCTGAATCACCAGAGTGGATACCAGCTTCTTCAATATGTTCCATAATACCAACGATTAGTGTTTCTTTGCCATCACATAGACAATCAACATCTACTTCAATTGCTTCTGTTAAATAGGTATCAAAGAGAAGCGGATTTTTACCAAGCAATATATTGATTTGTCCTGTTGTGTCGTTAGGATAACGGACTTTGATATCTTCTGAAATTAATTCAGGGACACTCTCAAGTAAATAATTTTGTAAGCTACGTTCATCACGGATAATTTGCATAGCACGTCCTCCTAAAACATAAGAGGGACGTACAACCAAGGGGAAGCCTAGTTCGTGGGCAATGAGGCGTGCTTGTTCAATGGAGTGGGCAATACCATTTTGAGGTTGTGTTAAATTAAGTTTAAATAACAGTTTTTGAAAGCGATCTCTATCTTCTGCTAAGTCGATAGCGTCAGGTGAAGTACCTAGAATGGGGATGTTGTGTTTTTCTAGAGCGCTTGCCAATTTCAAGGGTGTTTGTCCGCCAAATTGGACGATGACTCCAACCAAATCTCCTTTTTCCTGTTCTGCTTCTAAAATAGCGATAACGTCTTCTGTTGTTAAAGATTCAAAGTAAAGGCGATCAGAGGTATCATAGTCGGTTGAAACTGTTTCAGGATTACAGTTAATCATAATCGCTTCAAATCCTGCATCACGCAGTGCAAAAGCAGCGTGGCAGCAACAGTAATCAAATTCAATACCTTGCCCAATGCGGTTTGGTCCACCGCCTAAAATAGCAATTTTTTTGCGTTCAGAAACGTGTGCTTCCGAGTGCTCTACACCTGCAAAAGGAACTTCATATGTTGAATACATATAGGCTGTAGGAGAAGAAAATTCAGCGGCACAAGTATCAATCCGTTTGAAGACGTGTTTAACATTCAGTGATTTGCGTAAAGCTGCGATATAATCGGGTTCTTTCCCTGTAAGGGAGGCTAATCGCGCATCTGAAAAGCCCATAGCTTTTAACATACGTAAGTTATCTGCGTCTTGGGGTAATCCATGAATGCGGATACGCTGCTCCATTTCAATGATGGAGGCTATTTGTTTTAAAAACCACGGATCAATTTTGCTAATTTGGTGAATCTCATTTAAGGGTAAGCCTGTGCGCATGGCTTGAGCAATATAGCGTAGACGATCAGGGCTTGGTATGGCAATGGCGGAGCGTATAGAACTTTTTTCATCACCTTCAGCATGCTCTGGAATCACAATTTCATCAAGACCCGTAAGCCCTGTTTCAAGTCCACGGAGTGCTTTTTGTAACGATTCTTGAAAAGTGCGTCCAATTGCCATGACTTCTCCTACAGATTTCATCGCAGTTGTGAGGACAGGTGATGAACCGGGAAATTTTTCAAACGCAAAACGAGGAATTTTTGTCACAATATAGTCAATAGAAGGCTCAAATGATGCTGGTGTTGCACCACCCGTGATATCATTTTTTAATTCATCAAGTGTATAACCAACAGCCAGTTTAGCCGCTACTTTAGCAATGGGAAACCCCGTTGCTTTTGAGGCAAGCGCTGAAGAGCGAGAAACACGCGGATTCATTTCAATAACAATGAGGCGCCCATTTTCAGGATTGACAGCAAACTGTACATTGGATCCCCCCGTTTCAACACCAATTTCACGCAAAACAGCAATCGAGGCATTGCGCATACATTGATATTCTTTATCGGTTAAGGTGAGAGCAGGTGCTACAGTGATCGAATCACCGGTATGAATCCCCATCGGATCAATGTTTTCAATAGAACAAACGATGATACAATTGTCGTTCTTATCACGAACAACTTCCATCTCATATTCTTTCCACCCTAAAACACTTTCTTCAATTAATACTTCTGTTGTTGGTGAAGCTTCAAGCCCACGTTCAATAATTTCATAGAATTCAGAGCGGTTATAAGCGATTCCACCACCAGTTCCACCAAGGGTGAATGAAGGACGAATAATAGCTGGAAGCCCAACAACATCAAGAGCTTGAACTGCTTTTGCTGTTGCATGAGCGATATAATGTTGTTTGCGATCAGCTTCGGTATGTCGCCAGTTGCGCTCAAGTTCTTCGAGTGCTTTGTCAAGCGCAGCACCAGAAAGCTTTGCTTTAAGTTCAGCACACGTTTTTGCGTGTTGTTGGCGATTTTCTTCTTTCAGTTCTGTTGCATTGGCTAACATAGAGCGTGGCGTTTCCAAACCGATTTTTGCCATCGCTTGGCGGAATAAAGCACGATCTTCAGCTTTATCAATAGCATCAGCATTGGCTCCTATCATTTCAACATGATAGCGGTCTAAAATACCCATACGCTTTAATGATAAAGCAGTATTGAGGGCTGTTTGTCCTCCCATAGTGGGTAAAAGGGCATCGGGACGCTCGTGGGCAATAATTTTGGCAACTATTTCAGGAGTAATGGGCTCTATATAAGTTGCATCAGCTAGATCTGGATCTGTCATAATCGTGGCAGGATTAGAATTTACCAAAATAATTCGGTAACCTTCTTCTTTTAATGCTTTACAGGCTTGAGTGCCTGAATAATCAAATTCACATGCCTGACCAATGATAATAGGTCCTGCTCCGATGATAAGAATAGATTTTATATCTGTGCGTTTGGGCATGACTTTTTCCTATGACAAATATCTATGTGCGATTGTTGCGGGCAAAATATTTCAGTTCTGAGGCTACAATCATTTTATAAGTTAAGTGACAAAGAAAGTAAGCATTAAAATACCTTTTCCATGCTTTTTTTCATAAAATTGAAGATAAATTTCTTTTTTGAGTTGAGTCATCTCGTCAGTCTATCAAAAGTATGACCTTTGATAAAAAATAATAACAGTGCTCCAACAAATTAGAATATTCAAGCATACTGTGGAGCATAAAAAGCCGGAACATCTTTCCAATCCATTGCCGACATACTTTCTTTGTGTTTTATGACGTTTTTTGCTTAAGAGAGCACGCGCTTTTTCTGTTGCTTGTAAAACATAAGCTATTATTTATGGTTCAATGGGATTTCGTAAAATGAAGTGGGAAGCTTATCGTGTTGTTCCGTAAAATACTGCCGTTTAGAGCTGTGATATAAGGTATGAAAATTGACCACATTAAGGTATTTTTTGTTAGTATATGATAAAATTCAGGACAAGATTTGTCTGTAGAGAGCTTATGAAATAAACTATATCAAATGGTTTCAGTTGGAATCTGTTAGATAAATAGCAAGATTGTTGATAAATCAGCTCTGGTCGAAGTTTCTGTTTTAGGGTAGGGAACGTCAATCTATAGATGTGTCCGTTTCATAAAAGGATGAGAGTGTATTTTAATACAATGGCTAAGGAGATCATTTCAGAATGATTTTATTTGTTTTTAAAAGAGAGTGAATACTCTCCTTTTACTTTATTGATGATGTTCAAGACTTATTTAAAATATAAAGAAGGTTAAAATGCTGAACATTTCCCAAACGAGATTCTGTCTGAAAGATGTATCAATAGGAAAGCTTTTGGTGGCTAGGTCTCAAAGAGGGATTTGTCATATAGCGTTAGGAGACACTATAGAGCAATTATTACAGGAGTTTACGATACGCTTTGGTGATGCACAACAAGTTGTAGGTGACAATACATTTAAGAGAGAAGTTGCCCATATTATAGCCATGATAGAAACACCTAAGCTGGTAAAAAAATATAATTTTCCCTTAGATATAAATGGTACAGTTTTTCAACGACAAGTATGGGCAGTATTATGTGATATACCATGTGGTGAAACAATTTCCTATGAGATCTTAGCGTGCCGTATTGGTATGCCGAAAGCTTTTCGTGCCGTTGCTCATGCCTGTGCACGTAACGAATTGGCTGTTATCATTCCTTGTCATCGTGTTGTGCGTAAAAATGGTTTTATTTCAGGGTATCGTTGGGGGGAAAAACGGAAACAGATTTTACTACAACGGGAACAAAATGGAAAAATTTAACTTTGTGTGATGGGCATTATAATCGTTACAGTTGTTCCTTTCATTTCTTTTGAAGTAATTTCAAGTTTTCCTTTGTGGAGTTCTAGCAAGGAGCGTGAAATGGCTAATCCAAGACCTGAGCCCGTATGAGATTTAGTGAGCTGATTTTCGACTTGTTCAAAAGGTTGCCCAAGTTTTTTAATTGCTGATTGGGGAATACCAACGCCTGTATCTGTAATTTTAAAAATAAGGTTATTTTTTTTCTTGAAAGCGCAGACATCAATATTTCCGCCAGAAGGCGTAAATTTAACGGCATTAGAGATGAGATTAAGGAAAATCTGTTTCATTGCACGACCATCAACTTCAGCATGAAGTTCTGGGGTAATGTTTGTTGTAACAACAATATTTTTTTCTTGAGCTTGAGGTGTTAGTGTTCGTACTGCTTCACTAATGATGGGCTCAAGATCGGTATTTTTACAATCAAGCGTAAATCTTCCTGCTTCGATTTTTGACATATCAAGGATGTCATTGATAAGGGTTAGAAGATGGGTTCCTGAATTGTAAATATCATGCATATATTCCTTATAGCGTTGTGAACCAAGAGGACCAAAAGTCGATTGCAACATGATATCTGAAAAACCAAGAATAGCATTCAGAGGCGTGCGCAATTCATGAGACATATTGGCTAAAAATTCTGATTTAGCCTTATTAGCACTTTCGGCGCGTTCTTTTTCTGCTTTCAGACTTTTATTAAGTTTTTCAACTTCTGTTGCGCGTTGTTGAGCACTCCCTCGCGCGCGCTTGAGTTCTTGAATGAAAGAGAAAAGACGCCTTTCACTGTCTTCAAATTTTTCCTGTTGTTGTTTAAGCTCAGAAATGTCAGTACCAATACAAACCAATCCTCCATCTTGGGTTCGTCGTTCGTTAATTTTGAGCCAACAACCATCTGCCGTTTGGCGAATACTGGTTAAGTTACCAGTACCATCATCTTTAAGGGGATATTCACTGAGTGCAGGGCGTGCCATGGCTTCGACGGTTGCACGTTGGATACCTGATTGGAGAATTTGTTTAGGAATAGCGGCATATTCGCAAAATTTGCTGTTGGACATGACTAAACGTCCTTCAGCATCCCACAAGACGAAAGATTCTGAAATGTTTTCAATCGCATCACGGATACGAAGGTCGGCTTGCGCTGTTTGTTCAGCCAATTGTTGCTGTTCACTAATATCGAAGGAAATACCAACCAAATGGGGTTCTTCTTCTTCAGTAACTTCGGCACGAATGCGCATCCATACATAATGACCATCAGCATGACGCATAGGAACGTTAATATCGATATGCTTTTTTTTACCGCTCATTAATTCCTGAGCAAGGTCAAAAAAATTCGCATCATTTGGATTGATAATGGCGCTAATTTGGGAAATTGAGAGCAATGCATCTTGAGGGACATAGCCGAGCATTTCGTACATTGCTCGTGACCAGTAGACGCGTCCACTTGCCATATTCCAATCCCATAGTCCACAGCGTCCACGCATCATTGCCATATCAATACGGTTTTGAATTTTTTCTGAAACAAGATCTGTTTTGCGTGCTCGTACAATTTGGTTGTAATAAGCATAAAGAAGAGCAAGGATAACGCCACTAGTTCCAATGAACATGGTTATATTTAACGAGAGAGCTTTCCGCCATTCCATGTAAATATGTTGCATTTTTTCACTGATGAATACCCCATATTGTCCATTTTCTGTTTGCTGAAAGGAAGCGAGAGCAGGAATATCTTTTCCTATTGTAATTTTCATGATTCCAGCATGTTTTCCTAGAGCTTGTAAAGTAATGCTTTCAGAGGTAAAATTCTGTAAGGGTTTTCCTAAGACAATCTCGGAACTTGATGAAGCTAGGACATTGCCTTTTTGATCGACAATAGCAATAACAGCGCTGGTTTTTATAAAACCTTTGTTACGAAAATTAGTCAGGATATTTTGTAAATGATTATGAGAAAGAGCAGCAGCTTTTCCTTGTCGAGTGGCGGCAAGTAAGTCACGGTCGATTGTATTGGTAATATGAGAAGCTAAGAGAGCGATGGTAGAATGCGTGTTTTTATCAATTGTGTTGCGCCAATCATAGATTGATAGGAAACGGATTGCTGCTAGTATAACAAGAAATGCAAGAATTACAAATGGGAGTGAACGTCGCAGCCAAGGTTCAATAAAAAGAAGTTTTTTATAGGCAGAACCAGAAAACAGATTGGTACGCTCTGTCCGCTCCTTGCGACTTTGAGCGCTTGATTTTGAATCAGCATACACCTCCCTTGGCGCATTATATGCGTCCAATTTAGCCATCTCGCGTTCCTTTAATTCTGGAATAATGTGATTTAAAAACTGTTTCGATATTCATAGTAACCCCATCGAGTGCAATGAATCAAAACAGGAGTCTTCTGTCCAGTCTTTTTTAAAAAAAAATAATTTTACTTTTATGATTTTGGAATATGAAAAGAAAAAAGTACTTTAAACGTGATCTATAAACAGGCTTAGATTGCCTGTTTATAGATTTAATGATGATCGAATAGTTTATAGAATTTATTTTAAAAAATATTATAGCATATTGATTTAAAATAATTTTTTGTTTCAAGTAAGCAGACGGTTGATGATATCAGCAACATCGCTTGATAATTTTGGCGCAGCAGCAATCATTTTTAATTCAGTTTCAAGTTTTTGTTGTCGAATAGGTTCTAATTGTCGCCAAGAGCGCATCATTGTTAATAATCGTGAAGCAAGCTGTGGATTTTTTTTGTCAATTTCCAAAATAACTTGGCAAAGAAAATGATAAGATGCTCCATCCATCCTGTTAAAGCCCGTGAGATTGTTAGAGGCAAAAACACCGATTAGAGAACGTACACGATTAGGATTATCTTGTGAAAACAGCGGATGTTGCATGAGCTTTTGAACATTCTCGAGTGTTGATGTGCCAGCAACCATTGCTTGAATAGAAAACCATTTATCCATGACCAAAGGGTCATTCTGATAGCTGTTTTCAAAATCATTTAAGGCATTTTGTGCCTGCTCACTTTCATTAAAACGCTTCACGAGAACAGCGATACTCGCCATACGGTCAGTCATATTATCAGCTGTTGCATACTGTATAGCAGCTCGATTTGGATTGGCTTCAGCAATGGAAAGGTAATCCAGTATGATATTCTTTAATGCTCGCTTTCCAGCTTGTGCAGTGTTTGGTGAATAGGGCTCTTGGGTTTGCATTTGTCCATAGAATTTTGTTAAGAGCTCTTGATGAGTTTGTGCAAGTGAAACTAAAAACTGATTGCGGACATAATGAATACGATCTGGGTCAATATTTTTACCGATTGTATGAGCAAGCTCAACTTCACTAGGTAAATTTAAACAGAAGGCACGAAATTCAGGCTCTAAGGTTTCATCTGTTATAATCGTTTCAATCAGCTTTAGCAAAGCAGAAGGAAGTGTTGCTTTTTCTTGTGTTTTATCTTGAATGCTTTGAATCAAAGCTTGCGTCATTAAATGATTAAGAGATTGCCAGCGATTGATGTGATTGTCATCATGTTGTGCAAGAAAAATAAGTTCTCTTTCATTGAATGGAGTGTGTAGAATGATTGGTGCTGAAAAGTCTCGCAGCAGTGATAAAACGGGTTTTTCACGCAGTCCCTTTAATGTAAAGGTTTGGCTTTCCTTGGATAAAAGCATAACATCTGATTGAATATCTGTATCTGCTTCATAGGTGAGGTTTTCTCCATTAGGTCCTAGGAGTCCAAAAGCGATAGGGATAAACATGGGCTTTTTTGTTTTTTGTTGTGGGGTAACGGGAATATGTTGCTTTGCATGAATTGTTAAAACACCATCGCTATAATGACTATCGATTTCTACATTGGGTGTTCCTGCCTGTTCATACCATAGCATGAATTGGGAGAAGTCTTGACCAGACACTTCAGCAAAACAGGTAATAAAATCTTCAATTGTACAAGCTTGTCCATCATGACGTTGAAAATAAAGATCAGTGCCTTTACGAAAAAGAGTAGGACCTAAAATAGTTCGTATCATGCGAACAACTTCAGCACCTTTTTCATAAACAGTTGTGGTGTAAAAATTATTAATTTGGCTATATTGACGAGGACGTACAGGATGCGCAAGAGGTCCTGCGTCTTCTGCAAATTGCGTCGCTTTTAATGCTTTTACATTTTCAATTCGCTGTAGGCTGCGTACATTTTGATCTGATGAAAATTCCTGATCACGATAAACAGTGAATCCTTCTTTTAAACAGAGTTGAAACCAATCGCGACAGGTAATACGATTACCGCTCCAATTATGGAAATATTCATGTGCAATGACACGTTCAACATTTCTATAATCCTGATCGGTTGCTGTTTCAGGATCGACAAGAACATATTTATCATTAAAAACGTTAAGGCCTTTGTTTTCCATTGCTCCCATATTAAAGTCGGAAACAGCAACAATATTGAAAACATCAAGATCATATTCGCGCCCAAAACATTGTTCATCCCAACGCATGGAACGTTTAAGAGCATCCATTGCATAGGTTGCGCGTTCGGTTTTTCCTTTTTCTACATAGATACCAAGCTCGATACGTCGTCCAGATACAGTTGTAAAATGGTCTTCTAACTTATCAAGATCTCCACCTACTAAAGCAAAGAGATAAGATGGTTTGGGATAAGGATCTTCCCAAATGGCAAAATGGCGATTATTTTCTAAAGTTCCTGTTTCCACCAGATTACCATTTGAAAGCAAGATTGGGATTGTTTGGGTATCTGCTTCAATTTTCACTCTATAGGTAGAAAGAACATCTGGGCGGTCGTAAAAATAAGTAATACGACGAAAACCTTCCGATTCGCATTGTGAGCAATAAACACCATTTGAAAGATAAAGCCCCATAAGTTGGCGGTTGCTTTCAGGATTCAGTTCCGTAACCAATTTCAATGTAAAAGGAACCGTTGGTGGCGTTGTAATTTCTAAACGTGAAGGCGTCACTTTATAAGTGTTTGGGGCTAATATCTCATCATTAATAGAAACGGAAATTAAAGTAAGATCATCACCAGAAAGAACAAGAGGTGTTAATTCTTTTGTATCGTGACGGGATTCAATAGACAATATGGCTGTAACATAGGTTTTTGTCGGTGCTAATTGGAAAGAAAGTTGTGTTTTAGGGATAACGTAAGGGGTTGGTTGGTAGTCTTCCAAACGATAAATAGATGTTATTGGCTGTTTCATAGTTTTTTCCCATTTGTATTTTAAGAGTTAAAGAAGGGTGTGTTAATTTTAGAAGCAAGATAGGATTAAAGAATTACAAAAGGCTGTCGAGGCGATTTTTTACTTCTAAGAAGTCTATCCATGTAAGCTTCTTTTGACTAGGGGTTCTAAGAAGGTAAGCTGGGTGGAAAGTTGGCATAACAGGTATTTTTATATTATCCTCGCTTTCATAGATATGCCATTTCCCTCTTGTTCGGATAATCCCATTTTGAGATCCAGTAAGAAACTGTGCAGCAACACCTCCCAGTGCTATAAGAACACGAGGACGCGCTAAATAAATGTGCCGTTCAATAAAAGGGCGGCACAAGGCAACTTCTCTTGGTGTTGGTGTACGATTTCCTGGTGGACGCCAAGGAATAGTGTTGGCAATGTAAACATTATTTCTTGTTAAGCCAATTGATGCGAGGATTTTATTAAGCAACATCCCGGCTTTTCCCACAAAAGGAATTCCTTGTATATCCTCGTCTCGTCCTGGTGCTTCGCCTATAAGCATCAGGGGGCTTCCTGCTGTTCCATCTGAAAAACAGGTATTTTTTGCTGTCAATTTTAATGAACAGCCATTAAATGCAAGGAGAGCAGATTTTAATTCATCAAGTGTCTTGGCACTTTTTGCACTCTCTATAGCTGTGGATTCATTTTGTATAGTCCTAGAGTTATGCAGCTGATGATGATCTAATTTTACGGTTGGAGATGTTTTGGGAGATGCTTGTTGATTATGAGAAATGTTCACGACAGATATTAATTTTCTCTCTGAACAAGCAGACTGCTTAAAACGATCAATAGGGAAATCCGTCAGAACGGCATCCGCACCACTTTCTTTATAAAAGTTTAAGAGTTCTTCATAGGAAATTGAGCACGGCGTTTGATTTAACATTTTACTTTTTCTAATGATCTAGCGATTATAGATCAAACAAAATTATCCTTCAAGTTTTATTAAATGTATTCGCTAGCCATTAATGTATAAGAACGCTGATAGGATTCTCTCTTTTCACAAAAAAGGCAAATCGTAAAATGCGAGTGTTCGCGATTATATACATCTTTAAATGTACAATTTGTTTAAATTGCGCTATTTCAACTTTTTAAACAGACTAAACTCATTCATAATAAAAGATTTTTTTACTGAATGCAAGTGGTGTTATAATATTTGTTATCATTGTATTATATATTTAATACTTAATTAAAGTTACTTTTGTAGTATTTTATTTATAAAATAAAGTATAAATTTTTTTATTATTATATTTTTTAAATAATTTTTATTAAAAAATAAATATATTAATGAATATATAAATATTAATTTTATATGAAAAAAAATACTAAGACGTTATAAACTATTTTTACAATGGGTTAAAAGCAATGTGTGGATATATTCTTTTGCTTTTTTTACCGCTGAAATGAGAGGTTCATTTAATGCTAAATGCGCTGCAATAGCGCTTGAGAGAATGCAACCTGTTCCTCGCATTGTTCCTTTTAAACGTCGAGTAGAGATATTTATGACTTCAGTTTTGTCAATGAATCTATCAATTGCAAGAGGACCTTCTGCATGTCCCCCTTTTACTAAAATAGAGCGAGCTCCCAATGACAAAAGTTTTTTTGCTTGTTGTATTGCTTGCTTATCATGAGATGCCAATGGACTGTGGCTAAGAAGAGCGAGTTCTTCTCTATTCGGTGTTAAAAGATCAACATGAGGAAGCAGTTTATCGATCATCGTGTCGATGATTGTTTCCGTTATTAGTTTTCCTCCTGATGAAGCGACAAGTACAGGGTCCAAAATAACTGGAACATGGGGATAGTCTTTGAGTACGTTACAGATTGCTGCTATAATTGCTTTTGTCCCCGTCATACCGATTTTTATTGCGCTTATTGGATTTGCTTCTAGGGCAGCACGCATTTGCGCAGCGACGAGGTCTCCACGCATTGGAATGATTTCGACAACGCGATGATCATCTTGCACGTTAACACAAGTAATTGCTAAATTTGCTTTTATTTGAAAATGTGCAGAGGTTTCTATATCACGAACAATACCAGCACCTCCTGTTGGATCAGTGCCCGCAACAATAAGAATAGAAGGTATCAACGCCATGTTTGTGTCACTTTTATCCACTGCTGTACACGCTCTTCTGGTTTTTTATGGAGGATAATATCAGTCACAACAGCAGCACTATTTGCTCCTGCTTTTAAAACACTAACTGCGCGTTCTGGTGTTAAACCACCAATACCCACCAAAGGTAAAACACCAATCCGCTTTCTCCATTGTTTGATTTTTTCTAGTCCTTGCGGCATCCATTTCATTTTTTTTAAGATTGTCGGATAAATAGGACCAAGTGCAATATACTCAGGATTAGCAGAGAGTGCGATATCCAATTCATGTTCATCATGTGTACTAAGACCAACTTTTATACCACTTTTACGAATTGCGTGAAGATCAGCATTGCTTAGGTCTTCTTGTCCCAGATGAATAAAATTACACTTTTCATCAATTGCTATTTCCCAATGATCATTAATAATTAATTGTGCTCCCAATTTATTGCATATGTTTTTTGCACGCTTAATATGTTGACGGATTATTTGTTGATTTTCATGTTTCATACGCAATTGTACGAGCTTGATACCAAGAGGAAGCAAACGTTCAATCCAATCAGCGTTATCAACGATGAGGTAAAATGGATCCAGTTTCATGAAAATACCGCTTTTCCAATGATTGGTGTTGAAGGGACTGCTACATTGCGTGCTTCGATCATGCCAGCTTTATATCCCATACGTCCTGCTTGAACAGCTTTAGAAAATGCTTCAGCCATCAAAACAGGATCACCTGCTTTAGCAACTGCGGTATTAAGCAGTACTGCATCATAACCGAGTTCCATCGCAATGGCGGCATGTGATGGGCGTCCAATGCCGGCATCAATAATAAGAGTAGCATCAGGAAGGTAAGCACGGATAGAACGCAATCCATCAGTATTATGAGGTCCTTTGGCAGAACCAATAGGAGCACACCAAGGCATAATAACACGGCAACCAATGTCAAAAAGTTTTTCAGCAACAATGAGATCATCCGTTGTATAGGCAAAAATTTTGAAACCTTCATTGTTTAAAATTTGAGCAGCTTCGATTAAGGAAAAAATATTTGGCTGTAAGGTATCTGAATTACCGATAATTTCGAGTTTAATCCAAGCCGTTTTAAAAAGATCTCTTGCTAATTGGGCTGTGGTTACGGCCTCTTTAACAGTATAACAACCAGCAGTATTAGGAAGCACTGTTACCCCAAGTTCTTGAAGAAATTTCCAAAATTGTCCACCTTGTTTTCCACCTACAGTTTCACGGCGCAAGGAAACAGTTACAATTTCCGTATTCGATTTATGAATAGCATCACGAAGGATTGCTGGTGAAGGATATTGCGCTGTACCTAATAGAAGACGGGAAGAGAATTGTCGTCCATAAAGATTCAGCATAATTTTAGCCTCCTTGCATTGGGCTTAAAATTTCAATTTTATCTCCTTCATGCAAGACAAATTGGCTTCGTGCATCTATGGGAACAACTTCAGCGTTAACAGCAGTTGCAAGCCAATTTCCTTCATACCCCAATTCTTCAAGCAAGAGACCGAGAGTCATAACTTCTGTTTGGACTGTTTCACCATTAACAAATATTTGCATGTTTTATTCCAATGCCAATTCCATTGCTCGTTTTGCCATTTCTGGAGACAACAGAAAACCATGTCTATAAAATCCATTAATAGAAATAAAGTTACCATCTTTATGCACAGAAGGGAAGTTATTAGGATAACATGGACGAACACCAACGCCAGATTCAATAATTTCTGCTTCAGCAAAAGCAGGATGTAAAGTATAAGCCGCGTTGAGCAGTTCCATCATTGATCTTACAGAGATTGCACCATCAAAGTCACTTTCAATCATCGTTGCACCAATCATAAAAATATTATCTTGTCGAGGTACAATGTAGAGAGGAAACCGTGGGTGAAGAAGACGAATTGGACGCGAAATTTTAATATCGGTGCAGCGCACGAGAAGCATTTCGCCGCGTACGCCCCGTATATTTTTATCTTTTCCTAAACGTGCTATTCCTGTCGCATCAATAATAATATCAAAATTTTTTTCAGCTATTTCTACATCAACAAAACAGGCTCCATTGTTGAGAAGCTTTTCTTTTAAAGCCATAAGTGCTTTGCGAGGATCAATATGGGCTTCATTTTCATAAAAGAGTGCACAGTTAAAACGTTCCGCAAGATCTGGTTCAAGATGAGCTATTTCTGTATTATCTACGGTTTTGTGATTATGCGTACGCACAGAAAATCGTTCAAGCTCTCCTCTATCTCGTGTAGGTGCAACCACTAAAGTGCCTTTTTGTATGACAAGGTTGGGGAGCGTTTTACGCCACCATTGTATAGCTTGTACACCAAGATCTTCAACAATTTGTTCTGCACTTTCCCTTTCACAGTAAGGTGCAAGCATTCCTCCTGCATACCAACTAGCACTTCCTATAGGTGAATGAGGGGGGGCCGATACAGTAACAGAAGCACCTTTTTGCTGTAACATAAAGGCAACTGTTAAGCCGCCTACACCTGCACCTTTGATAAGAATGTTCTTCAACTATTTACTTTCTTTTTTTGAGGAGGAACAATTTCCATATAAAGGTCACCATTTTTCTGATATTTTTCGGCCATGGCGATCATACCTTCCCCTTTTGTTTTTCTTATTGCAGCTGCCTCACGAATATCATGGGAAATACGCATAGAACAGAATTTTGGTCCACACATGGAACAAAAATGCACTAATTTATGGGCTTCTTTAGGCATTGTCTCATCGTGAAAGGCACAGGCTGTTTCTGGATCAAGAGAAAGGTTAAATTGATCGTGCCATCTAAAATCAAATCGTGCACGCGAAAGAGCATTGTCGCGCAATTGTGCTCTAGGCAAACCTTTAGCAAGGTCAGCGGCATGAGCAGCAATTTTATAAGTGATCACACCAGTTTTTACATCATTCCTATCGGGGAGTCCTAGGTGTTCTTTAGGTGTTACATAACACAACATAGCAGTTCCAAACCATCCAATCATAGCGGCACCAATTGCTGATGTAATATGGTCATAACCAGGAGCAATGTCCGTTGTAAGAGGTCCCAAAGTATAAAAAGGCGCCTCATGACAAAGATCTAATTGTTGCTCCATATTTTCTTTAATTTTGTGCATTGGGACATGCCCAGGACCTTCAATCATAACCTGTACATCCTTTTTCCAAGCAATTTTTGTCAATTCTCCCAAGGTTTTAAGCTCTGCAAATTGGGCCTCATCATTGGCATCGGCAATAGAGCCAGGGCGTAACCCATCTCCTAATGAAAGAGAGATATCATATGTTTTTGCAATATCACAAATTTCATCAAAATGTTCATAGAGAAAGCTTTCTTTGTGATGATGGAGACACCATTTTGCCATAATAGAACCGCCTCGTGAAACAATACCTGTTACACGATCAATGGTCATAGGAATAAATGGTAATCTTAATCCTGCGTGAATGGTAAAATAATCAACCCCTTGCTCTGCTTGCTCAATAAGGGTATCACGGAAAATATCCCATGTTAAGTTTTCGGCAATACCCTGTACTTTTTCGAGTGCTTGATAAAGAGGAACTGTTCCGATGGGCACAGGAGAATTTCGGATAATCCATTCACGAATATTATGAATATTTCGACCTGTTGAGAGATCCATAACTGTATCTGCTCCCCAGCGAATGGCCCAAACCATTTTATCAACTTCTTCTTCCATAGATGACGTTACTGCTGAATTGCCAATATTGGCATTAATTTTAACACGGAAATTACGCCCAATAATCATGGGTTCGCACTCTGGATGATTAATGTTTTGTGGAATAATGGCGCGTCCACAAGCAATTTCATTGCGAACAAATTCGGCAGTATAAATTTCTGGTATTGATCCAGAAAATGTTTCATTTGATGGTACATTCTGCCGTTCTTTTACTGCTAATCCTTCATTTTCTCGTATAGCCACATATTCCATTTCTTCGGTAATAATGCCTGCGCGCGCATAAGCCATTTGTGTAATTGCTTTGCCATTTTTTGCTCGTAAAATAGGACGTTTTTGTTTAAAGGCTGGTGTAAGGTTTTTATCAGAAGTCAATCCATTATCTTCAGGTTTAACTAATCGTGCAGGATAAGTTTCAGTATCATCCCGCTTAGAGAGCCAAGGCAAGCTAATTGCCGGCAAACCTTTTGTAATATCAATGATCATATCTTTATCTGTGTAGGGGCCAGAAGTATCGTAGACGTTTAAAGGTTTTTCACCACTGCCATCAGTCAGTGAAATTTCACGCAATGGTACGCGCACATCAGAAAAGAGAAGGCTCTGTTGATAAATTTTGCGTGAAGCGGGAAAGGGGCTACAACTGATTGATGGAGTATTTTTCTGCACAAACTTTTTCCTTATAGACACAGAGTTCAAAAATAGGTTGCGATGTTAATGGAGTTACGATGTTAATGGAGATGTATTCAAATTATCAATCACGAGCATTCAGATGAATAGGGATAGTATTGCTTTGTAGCAAAGAAAACCCAATACAGCTCAAGAAAAGTTATTTTGAAAAAATAATACAATATCTATTCTAATATTTTTATACCTCCTCCCACTTGAAGTATTTTTGTTAATACGAATATGGTTGGCTTAAATATCTATATTGTCAATCATAAAAATATATTTTAAACGATTTTGGTGTGTTTTTAAGAGTGTAAATAGATATTATGAAGTGATAAACTATGATATTGAAGCTTTTATAAACCAGAATAAAGTTAAAAACGGATTATCAGGGAAAAATTAGATAGTTTATGGCTCTGATTGATATTTTTTTCATATTAAAATAATAACTCAGAATACCATAAGATTCTCTCATCATATATCTTTTCATATAAAATCACTTCCTTGCACGTCATAAGTGGGGGCGTATGGGGCAAAACACTTGAAGAAAGGAAGCCAAATGTCATTTAATGAACATTCTAAGAGTGAGGCTGTCAAAACGTGGGGGCCAACAAAATGTATGATGGGTTCCACTTGTATCTTCAAAAGCTTAAAGCTGATGATCTATAATGGCTTACTATTTTATTATTGACGTGCGCTGTCGTAAAATAAAAGGAGTATATTTTGAGCAATATTTCTTAAAAAGTGCGTAATATGCAATATCATTATATTTTGTTTGGGGTACTTTATTCTTGATGAGGGGGATGTTCCCATTAAGAATGCGATAAACAAAAGCGTGAAACAATACCTAATCTTTATTATAAAAATAATATTGCCTTGAATCTTTTGAAAATTGTGAAGATGAATAAAAAAATAACGATAAAAATGGACGTTGGCTTTTCATATGAAGATTTCATCAACACTTTTAAATAGTTGGAAGAGAAAGGAAAGCAAAAGGATGTATCTTAGCACAAAAGTATACGTAAATTCATTTAAGAGCCATATGATATCGTGCAACAATATTTACAGATAAAAAATAACTAATTATGTGTTATATGCAAGAAAAACTTACTACTTATAATGTAATTATCTTATTATTATTATAAAACAAGATAAAAATTGAATAAATTTGCGGAAAAACAATTTTTGAATAAGTAGGGAATTATGAGGAAGAGTAACCAAATTCCCACTAATATTACTGTTATTAACAGTGTTATAAATGGTAGCCATATAAAAGCTGCAGCTATACAGCCAGTGATGATTGGTACACTCCATAGATAGGCAAATGCGCCAATAAGGTCTTCATCGATAAATGCATCAGAGAATTCTTTATTTGGAGTACCATAGCATTTTATAATCGCTTTGCATTGTCCCACTCACATCATAAAACTCGTTATGCACATTATGAAGGATATAAAAACAGCTTGTTTTTTAGGTCTTGTTCAAAAAAACATATTTAAGTAGTGCGACTGCGCTAAATAACGAAGAAAATGCTGGAAGGAATAGAAAAGAACACCTAAAATATTCTTTTTTCCATTCTACTGTAACGATTTTAAGCATCCCGCCCCAATGAAAAGATTGTAAACAAAAATCCTAATATACTACATACGATAAGATCTCCAAAACTCATATTTCCATCTTTCTTTTTGTGTGTTTATTTTGTGGATTCATCAATATATTCATATCAATACGTATTATATCTTTTGTAAAGTAGATCACATTTCATTCATGTATGGTAAGATTATGTATAGCGTTATACATCTATAACGTCTGAAATTACTGGTTTTTTTATTACCTAAAGAAAATATTTCTTACATTAGAAAATATAGCAATAGCTTCAAAAACAGTAAAGAATAATCCCATCTAGAGCTGGTAAAGGCGTGTAAAGGGTGTAGCTAATAAATGATGTGTATTTTAAAGGGAAGATAGAAGTTAAAGGTGCAGAGAACACTGAAAATAAAGTCGGTAATGAGTGGAGGGGATATTCTATTTGGAAAAAACAAGCCATGGATAGTCCAATTGTCTGGCTACTTATGCAAGATTTTGTAAGGTGTTTTCTTTGATAGTTAAGGGTATAGCAAGTGTAAAATTGATGGAGCGTATTTTTTTGTTTGGATTGATGAAGCAGATGAGTTAGCAAAACAGTTTAGAGAATGCTTTTTAATATTGCCTTGAATTAAGAAGAACACCAATAATTGCAAGATGTTGTTTAGAATGATTTATTGTTCTTGCAAAAAAAATATACATATAATAATATATAGAGGGGGATGTGCTAAGTGTGGGAGGGGAAAAGTTGGTTATGGGGCGTTTAATAAACAAGGATATTGTTCATAAAAATTGGGGGAGGGGCTGGGTTATGCTTTTTAATTTTTTCCGGATCGGATACAACCTTCAAATTTTGTGAAGGTGTGTGATATTTAATATTTCAAAGTATTTTATTTCCAGTTTAATGAAAGTGTGGAGCAAATGTCCATATTGAATATATTCTCTGTGATACATTTAGATTGAACAAAAGCTTATTCAAAAAAACATTGGTGCTAATCTTGTGACACAATTTCAGAAATCAATTGAATAAAATAGAACAAAGTATCTGCATGTGAATAAAAACATAATGAAGCATGCAAAAAATTTGAAGCTAATTTTTAAAGTTTTAATACAAATGATAGCCAAAAGATAGAATTTCTTTGTTTAAAATATATGGTATAAAATATCGACGAGATAGATTTAAACTATTGAAAAAAATAAAAAAAGATAATGTTTAAGTCAGAAACTTTCTATGTGGATGATAAGTTATTACATTCAGTAATGGTTATATGAAATCCATAATAAGAAAAATTTTGGAAGTATTTATAAATTTTGCAACAAGATGCAAGATTGAAAAAATAATTATATAACAACAGCAAAGCAACAAAACAAGATATTAAGTAACATCAGATGAGGTGGTTACATTATACATTAGAAGAGAAAGCATTAATACTAATGTTATGAAAAGCGTCTGGTGAATTTAGGTTATAAAATTGGAAGGAGTGAAGAGAGATAAAATGCGTAAATAAGGATGGTGCAGTGGTTATGATGTACCAATAAACAGCGGCAGCACATTTTAGTGCACAGAACGAGAAGTTGTTAGAAAAACTATGAAAATAATGGGGGATTTAAAATGTCTAATATCTATGATTGGTCTCTAAAGGCTGATGAAAATGCTTATTCAGATAGTATCATTAATTGGGCAGAAGGACAGCCGCCTAGTTCTGTTAATGATAGTGCAAGGGCGATGATGCAGCGCGTGCGCGAATATCTTGCAGATAATGGTGGATCTATTAATTCAAGCTTTATAGTAAATTTGGAAGATAAAACAACATTAATTACCTTAAAGACAGTTTCGCCTATAAAGAAATACAACAATGATATCGTCATACGTTTTAAAGCTTGTGGTGTAAATATTGGCGTGACAACAATAACTGTTAATAATATAGGAGAAAAGCTTATCTATAAAGCCACTGATGCGGGGATTATACCATTAGAAGGTGGAGAATTTCAAACAGATGGCATTTATGAAATGGTATACAATAATGGTGTTTTAATAAAAGAGCATGAGGGTTGGTATTTATTAAACCCTACACCACCAAAGATAGAAAGTTTCCCCTCTGGATTCATTGCAACATTTGCTATGCAAAATGTGCCAAATGGTTGGCTTTTATGTGATGGTAAGGCCTATAAGCGTGAAGATTATCCGCAGTTATTCGAGGCAATAGGTGATAAATGGGGAAAAGACAGCAATAAAACTTTTAAAGTTCCTGATTTTAGAGGCATGTTTTTACGCGGCTTTGATAATGGTCGGGGTTTAGATGGTGGTAGAAAGTTTGCAGATGAACAACAAGATAGCATAAAATCACATACGCATATTGGAAGTATTGAAAACGCAGGCGAGCATGCGCATAATTTTGAGTATCAAGGGGTAGGATGGCCCGTTGGTGATATTGGGAGACTCCCGAATCATTATACTTATAATACGACCCTGAAAGGGAGAACAGCTTCTGCTGGTGCACATACACACAAGGTAACTCTTTCCCATACGGGTGAGGCAGAAACGCGCCCTGTTAATACAACCGTTGTCTATGCTATAAAATCATGAGTATGTTTAAGTAATAATAATCTATACACCTTGATAATTTTGTTAACGCGGAGCAATTCCGCGTTATTTTTTACATATGAAAAGGAAATCTATATTGTTAATAGGATACTTGAGAGAGTCAAAAAACAATTTTAAAATGATTGAAAGAAAGAGTTAAGGATATAATTTATTTTATAATTATATGATAACATAGGGAAAATGTGTAAAAATCATTTAAACTGTGCCGTGAAGAGATCTGGAGATATATTTTTTCATAAGGTGTTTTGATAGGGGAAGGTAATAAAATTATTCAACCTGAGGCATAAAAAAGTACAATATTTTTAGCGTTTTTTGTGCAAAAATAGCATACCCCTGTATGAGTTAATTCATCTTATAAAGATATTTCTCACCTTGTTGTCGATTTCATTTCTTTGCATTGCCATGGTAGGAGGCTTTATCTGTAAATGATAGTTCCCCTTTGAGTGGAATCATCATTATGCTTATGAAGCAGAAGACAAACGCTATTTCTATACTCTCTCCTCATCCCTATATTCCGCATTGTTTTTGCATTAGGGGGCTTACAAAAAGCGTTATTGAGTTTATTTTAAAGTTTTTATTCAATAGGTTAATTCTTTGTGATATGCCAATAAACAATTTTTTAATAGAGAGAGAAAAGTAAAAATATCATTGTAAATCAATATTTATTTATACAAATAAGCTAAAGTATATGTATTATAAAGAAAACATTACCATTAAAGCTACAAATAAATCTTTTATGCAGGGGAGAAAGGTACTTGATTTCTATATGGTCCTTAGAAGATATAATAATACACCCGTTATTATAACAAAGGCATTTATACGCATTTCTTGAATCATTTTTATAAAGATAAAAGTGATAGAAAGAGTGGGAAAACGCATGTTTATGTTGTATAAATTTGTATGATATAACAGTTTGATAGCAAATAAAATTTCACATGTTTTTAGTTACGTAAAATCTTAAAAGATTTTAAACTGGTATTTTTTTCCAAAAATATCTTTAGGGTAATTGATCTTCTTTTTTAATGACAGATGACAAAAAGGAGTTCATATGAAAATAAAAAAGATTCTTGAATATTTGCGTGTTTTATTTTGCTATGGACTTTAGTTTTTAGATTGAAGCCGATAGCCTAGAGATCTAATTTCATAGGAGGATGTCGTTTGAGGGAGTATAAAAGGGATATCTTCTTTAGGTAATTCAGAAACGTTTAAAGAACAATGATAAACATCGCGGAGATTTTGTGTTGTCAACACATTAGTTGCATTTCCTTCGCAATAAATCTCACCTTCCTTGAGCAAGATCATGTTATCTGCATAATGTGCCGCGAGATTGAGGTCATGAAGAACAGCAAGAACGCCGCCACCAGAATGAGCAAATTGTTTAGCAATATCCATAACGATGATTTGATGTTGAATATCGAGGCTAGCAATAGGTTCATCTAATATCATCCAGCGAGGAATCCCATTATGAACAGGTTTCCAGACTTGGCAAAGTACACGGGCAAGTTGTACTCTAGCTTGTTCTCCACCTGATAATTGGTGATAATACAGGTTGCCATAATCAGAAAGGTCAACGCACTCTAAAGCTTTCTGGATAAGATTTTGCAATTCGGCTTTGGCAATGCTAAATTGGTTTACAGAAAGGCCAAGCCCTACAACTTCATGGACTAAGAATGGAAATACGAGCGTTGTTGATTGTGGTAGTACAGCGCGCATTTTTGCCATTACATGAGTTTTTGTTTGGCATACATTATAACCATTTAAGGTTATTTTTCCACTGTAAGGAATTTCACCACTCAGAGCTTTGATAAAAGTACTTTTTCCTGATCCATTAGGACCAATAATAATGGTAAAAGCACCACTTTTAGCTTGAAGATTAATGTGTTTAAGAATCTGCTTCTTTCCGCGCTGAACACAAATATTTGTCGCTTCAATCATGAAAAGTCTGTTCCTCGTTTGCATATAAGGATCCATAGAAAGAAAGGTGCACCAAAAAGTGCTGTTACAATCCCAATCGGCAATTCTGCGGGGGCAACAATTAAGCGTGCAAACATATCAGCAAAAATAAGTAATGCTGCTCCCAAGAGAGCAGAGCAAGGAATGAGATAGCGATGATCAGGACCTATGAGCTGACGTAAAATATGAGGAACAATAATACCAATAAAACCAATACCACCACTGACAGCAACAGCACTACCGCACATAAGAGCAACAAGGGGAATAGCAATATTTTTGACGCGTTGAATATGGAAACCAATATGGCCAGCAACAGCTTCTCCAAGAGCAAGGGCATTAAGTGCTCGTGATAAAAAGGGAGAGAAAAGAAGACCAATAACGATAAAAGGGAGAACGAGCCATACTTTCAACCATGTAGCGCCCGCAAGAGAGCCCAGACTCCAAAAAGTGATATCACGCAGTTGTTGGTCATTTGCGACAAAAATCAATGTTCCGACAACAGCACTGCTTAATGCACCAAGAGCAATACCAGCAAGCAGCATGGTTGCAATAGAGGTAAAGCTGTTATGCGTTGCTATTATGTAGAGAATAATCGTTGATAAAAGTCCACCAAAAAAAGCACCTATGATAACTTTATAAGGCTCTAGAAAAGGTGCAAAAGAAACAGGAAAAGCAATGCCGACAACAATTGCTAAGACTGCTCCAAGTCCAGCACCTGCTGATACACCTACAATTCCGGGATCTGCAAGAGGATTACGAAAAAGCCCTTGCATAAGAACACCGGAGACAGCTA
This sequence comes from Bartonella sp. AP19HLJMH, assembly GCF_042196245.1. NCBI lineage: Bacteria > Pseudomonadati > Pseudomonadota > Alphaproteobacteria > Hyphomicrobiales > Bartonellaceae > Bartonella > Bartonella sp. AP19HLJMH. The sequence goes on along the minus strand of NZ_JBHIPX010000001.1, from coordinate 126,422 downwards.
AGGCTGCTCCAATCAATAATCCCAAGATAACACGGGGAAGCCTTATGTCGATGAGCACGAGGTAATCACGCGTTTTACTACTTACCGAAAAATCTTGTGTAAGCATCACATGGAGGAGATCAACGAAAGAAACCTTTGCTGCACCATTCAAGAGCCCACCAAAAATACTGAAAATAAGGAATATTATTAAGCTTAATAATAAAATCTTCCCCTGTTTTGAACGGTTTATTTTTTTACCTTCTTTTTCTTTAGGTAAATGCATCCTGGATGTACCGTCTGCCATTTTTATCAGCTCTTACCGTTTTGATGTGCACCATAAAGTATCTCAATAAGCTCTCTTGATGCGTCTGCAGTACGTGGACCAAATCCCAAAAAATACATAGCATCCATCTGTTTTATGGCATGATTTTTCGCTGCAGTTGTTGCTTGAACTGCCGGTATGGCTAAAATCTTATCAATGCTGGTTGATCTTGCACCATGTTTTACAAGCAAAATAACATCAGGATCTGATTTCAATAATGCTTCGCCGTTGAGAAGTTTATATCCTTTATAATCGGTGATAGCATTGATAGCGCCTGAAAGTTTGATCATACTATCAGCTGCAGTACCTGTTCCAGATGCCATGACGCGTCCATTTTGCACAGAGAAAACAAAAAGAACACGCTTTGGTGTTGTTACTTTCGCCAAACGCGCATCGTTGTCTAAAAAATTACGCTTCAATTTCTCAATTAACGCCGCGGCTTGCACTTCCCGATGAATGGCTTGACCAACGAGGCGAATCTTTTCTATCACATTTTCACGGGAGTAGTCTTCTGGTATGATCACCAGAGGTATTGATGTTTTTTTGAGAATATCAATTGTTGAAGCGGGACCACTTCCTTCAACAAGCAATATACCCTCTGGAGCAAGTGATAAAACCCCCTCAGGTGAAAGAGCACGCATATATCCAAGCACAGGAAGCTTGAGCGCTTCTTGTGGGTAGACGCTTGTACTATCACGGGCGACAAGTTGATCTTGGGCTCCCAATGCATAGACAATTTCTGTAAGTGCTCCGCCGATAGAAACAATTCGAGCATTTTCAGGAAAACGCGTTGCAGGTTCAGCAATTACTTGTTTAGAAAAACAAGTAAGAGAGAGCAGTAAACACGTAAGAAAAAGGTTTGATAACCTATGTAAAAGAGATATGAACATGTCTAACCTTATCTTATCTTAGTTACTGCTGTTTTCTTGGCATGATGGCAAACTATTCAATAAAGAACGCCAATCTTCACGTTCTTTTTGACCCTCCTTGCGTACGCCAAAAAATTGAATAACCATCTCATCATCTTTATCGAAAACTTCAAGTGAACTGACATAACCATCACGGGTAGGTTTGCGAACATGCCATACTCTAGCAATCCCGGACGTGAGTAAATGAAGGTCAAATCTTGGATCAAGAACATTAAGCCAAGGTCCCATTTGCTTAATATTTTTTACAGTCCCACTAAAAATTTGAATACACCCTTTATTCCCAACAAAACACATGATTGGCAGTTCTTGTTGTGCGACTTGGTTAAGCATTATTTCAACAGCATTTACCTGTAATTCATCGGCAAATTCATTACCAACATATTTTACAGCATGATGTCGATTAATTTTAAATTCGGAAATAATTTTGTGAAGTTGGTGTACATCTGTCATTTTCCGCCAACGATCCCGAAAACTCTCAATATCCAATTCTGTTATGTCACATTGGGCTGGGAGAGAAACGGGAAGAATGTTAAGAACAGGAGACTGATCTTCAAGAAGGAGCTTTTCAACAAGTTTATTCCACTCGTCCATATTTGTCATATCTTTAGAATAGACCTTTAAAATAGCAACGCCATGTTGATCAAAGAATTGCAGACTTTTTGTAGGTTTTCCAAGAATAACGACATCATATTCAAAACCGAACTTCCATTGTTTTGTAAAAATACGCAAATCAATTTCACCAAGTGTGATAGGAATATGTTCGTTTTGAACAATTTTTTCAAAGCGTCCCGTTATTTCGTGAACAGCATATTCATTGCGAGTTAAGACCATGACGGTTCCAAGTCGAGGTGCATTTTCCAAGAGAGTAGCAACATCGGTTTGTAGCCTTTTTGCTTTTCCAATGGTACAATAAGCCGCAATAAGCTCCGCTTCAGATATACCAATCGAAACCGCAAAATCGCGGTTTCGCATTTCTTTTTTTTCTTCACGCAAACGAAGAATCATTTCAGCTGTATGTGCCATGAATTTACCTTATGTTACTTAACTCAAAAACTAACTTTCAAATTTTACAATTCCAAGGCAATAAATTAAATTCTTTTAAGAGTTCAATCTATCACAAAATAACACTCTATCGCCAACAGCTGAGCAATCAAAAAACGATAAAACAGAAAGAATTAAAACTTTTCTACCAAATCTTTGTAATTTTAAAGATGTTGAAAATAGAAACACAATAATTAATCCTTTTATCAATACGATTTTATTGACCGAATAATTAACAGAAGTGACTAAAACTTTTGTACAAACGACACCTTAAAGTTACGACCAGGCTGGCTATAATAATCTTTTGGTGTTGAACTTTTACCTGAAGGAAGTTCAGATACATTCCAATATTTTGTATTGAAAAGATTATAAACACCGGCTCTTAGAATAGGTCCCGTTTCACCGAATGGTTTCCACCACCCTGTCATATCAACGACATGATATCCTGGAATTTTTTGGTAATCAGATTCTCCGGCTACTTTGTCACGTTTAGCTGCCAAAGTAAGGATAATATCGCTTCCCCAAACCTCTTTTGCATATCCTAATCCGATAACTGCTTTCAAAGGAGGAATTGAGTTAAGATACTCCTTTTTATCAAGATCTTTTCCTTGTGAATAAGCAAGAGCAACATTGCTATGAAAACCATTTTTAAGAACTAAATGAGCTTTTGTCTCAACACCAAAAATTTGCACGTGAAAACGATTCATGTAATGCCGACGCGCAAATCTAAATTCCTCTGATGGCCCTCTATCCTCAGTATCTATGAAATTCTTATATTGATTGAAAAAGGCATTGAAGGAACCACCGAAATTTACATTTCCATACCGTAGACCAACATCATACCCATTGCTTGTTTCTGGTTGAAGATCAGGATTCCCTTTCACGTAATAAGCAGAAGGTTTGATATAAGAGACGTAAAGTTCTGAAATACGTGGTGCACGAAAAGCCTGTGCCCACTGAGCATAGAGCGTTACTTGATTACGAACATCCCACTCCACGCGTAATTTAGGAGAAAAGCGTGAACCACTTCTTTCTGGAGGGAATTTATCAGAAATCAGTGCTTTCTCATAAGAAGGTGTTTTCTGAGGAACATATTTGTACCAATCATACCGGATTCCCGGTGTTACACGAAAACGATCATCAGCCAACCCAATTTCATCTTCAAAAACAAAACCTAAATTGTAACCATTTGTGTCTGGTGAATCTGATCGATTAGCAGGAACAAAAAGACATCCCCGAGCGTATTCTTTTATATGACAATTGTCTTTACCTAACAAATAGTGATGAAATTTAGATGACGAAACATTCATTACAAACTTTAACGTATGGTTTATAGTGCCAAAATCCACTTTTTTAAGGGCATCAGCATTGAAACCATAATTGATATTACGCAAGAAATTATCTCTCAAATAATCCCCTTTGGGAGCTGAAACACGAACACCTGTCATAACGTAACGACTTGATTGCCTTTGCCAATAAAGCTGCCCATTAAACGCATCAAGAACTGCATCACCATTACCATTATAATTATAAGAAAGAGAAAAGCGCTCACGAAGTTTATTATCCTGCTCATAAACGGAACCTGGAGCGTATCTTTTAGACGAATTTAATTCATGTGTGTTACTATTATGACCAAAACGCTCTGCGGTAAAACCAAGGCGGTGATTATCACTCAAATATTGATGAATTTTAAAAAGCAAGTTATTTTTATCAAAGTGAGAAGGGTTTTTGCGCGTGCGTTCCTCATACCCTTCTACTGTTCCCATATTTTTGCGCTCATGACCTTCTACATAAGATCCTTGAAAAAGTAAAAATGTCCGGTAATTACGCACAGCAAAAGCTTGATCGATGCGCCAGCTGTTATCAACAGAATTATAACCACCTTTTATAAGGCTTCCCCAATTCTTTTCTTCCACGATCAGGTCTTCAGGATCAAGGGTACGCAACGCAATGATTCCCCCTAAGGCACCAGAACCATAAAGACTAGAATCTGATCCCTGAATAGTATCAAACGTAGAAAGAGCATTGAAATCAAAAGTTGTGTTTCCACCTCCACCACGGAATATATCATTAAACCATGGAAGAGAAATACCATCCATTGTCGTAAGAACACGGTTTGCATCTAAACCCCGAATAACGAAACTGTTATTTTCTGAGTTATAGGATACGGAAGGATTAAGACGACTCACATCATAAACATCAGTTATTTGTCTTTCATCAATATTCTTGTTGGTCTTACGATCAGTCAGAATGGTTATTGAATTTGAAGCATCTTCTATTTTTTTTCCTTTAATAAGGATTGGTTTGAGTTCAGTGACAGCACTTCCATCTTTATTTTGTGCAAAAACAAATGAAGGTATACAGACCGATAATGCACTTAAAATTACACAGCTTTTATAGATATTTTTTCGTCTTATTTGCATAACACATCATAACCCTTTTAAACATCCCCTCTCTGTTTTGAAATTTTTTAATACAAAAAGGCTGGACTCACTGATTAAAACTTGCCAGCCAAGTAGGAATGATTTTGACAACGGCACAAAATCATTAGAAGACCATATTAAACATGACAAAATCAGTCAAGAAAAAAGTTGCAATTTCAAAATAGCCTGTTTTAATGAGATTGAACACCAATATTAAGCTTAAAATAGTGGCAGAAGAAACGATGAATTTTGCAAATACGAAACAATTATTAACTCTTTGGATTGGTGCATTTATTGGGGCTTTCTTTTTGCATGTATTATTGGCAGCACAGTTTTATTTTCAAAGTACTGGTATAAGTAATGGTTTGCTCTCGTCGGAGATTATGCTGACTTTTATGCAAGAAACTGTATATCCGGATGTTGATACAGACTTGCCAGATATTCATAGAGAGTCGGATATTAATACAGAGCAAGAAGTATTACAGTCTGATCTCCTAGAGCAGGAGTCAGAAGGATTGGAATCCGTGGATGAAATTCAATCGGAAGAACCTCAGCATATAGTAGAACAAGATGACTTAAAGCCTTTGGAAGAACCCCTACCTCAAAAAGTGGAGCATAAAGCGTTTATCAAAAAAACAATACCGATGCCAAAGGCTGTAGTAAAGCGCTCCAATGCAAAGGCGGTACGTTCTTCTTCCATCAACAAGGGCGGCGGGACAGCAGGGCTTGAAGATATGTTGTTAATGGAGTGGTTAGCAAAGGTACAGTCACAATTAGAAAGGCAAAAAAATTATATTGTGGGACAGCGCACCAATCGTACAAAAGGAACGGTGAAGTTAGAATTTATGGTGCATGAGCAGGGGAGTATTTTTTCTAGTCGTGTAGCAGTCTCTGCTGGTGACCCGGAACTTGATCGATTAGCGATGGCAGCCCTTCGACGCGTTGGTTCTTTTCCACCACCACCACCATCAAAAGTGAATAAAACAATTAGAGTATCCCTAATATTTAGCTGATTTTTTATGCGGGGCGCTTTTCTTATAATATATTGATTTATAATTTTAATGAAAGTTCAAATATAATTTATTCGAATTTTTTTGATGTTGAATCAATCAAAACCATCCGCTTACTTATGATACAAGTTGAGGAGGAGCATGGATAAAAAACTTCTAAAAAGCAGTGAATATACTTCTTATGAGTGCTCTAAATGAAAGGGCTTTTGCAACATTGGGAGTTAAGGGATGATAGAGCTATAGCTTTTATTAATTAAAGGTCTAATCGATTTTTATACCATTCATGAGAGGATTTTCGTAAGTACTTTTCAGATACACCGTTGTGAAATGGACTTAGAAACATTAAAATAAAACAATAATATAAATAAGAAAAACATACTATTTTGGGATGCTCTGTTTTGTGTGAAGGATGTGAGCTTATATGTAAAAATAAGAAAAAAAAGCAAAGCTTCATCTTCATCATTAAAAGATATTGACATATTTAAAAGTCGTAGAACCGAATGAAAAGGGAAGGGGCAGAAGAGAATTGTTTGTCTTTAAGGCTTTCTAACTCAATGAGTCTGTCTTTCTGTTATCAGAGATAATCCAAACGATATATATAATAACGTGCTCTTATTTGGTATAGAAATGTTATAAGCAGGAAAAATAGTCTTAAAAGATGCTGTTTCACAAGATTTGAATATTGACTAATAAGCAACAGTAAAAGGATGAGCTATTTGTTTCACTCTTCTCTTATATTTGTAATCTCTATGATATTGTCGTCTATGTTGAGAAGAAAGGAATTATTTGTACTACCTGTTGATTTATAATGATAATTCATCATTTTGTATTTAAAATAAAAGACCCAAATAGCGTAGGGTTTTCTCATTTCGAATTTATTAATACTGAATCAATTAAAATTACTTTCTTATACGTCCTAAGAAAGTGGGTATGGTACTATTTAAAAAGGAATAAAAACACTTCTTATCAACGCTTTCAAATGCTATTTGGGAAGTTAAGGCATATTATTTCCGTCGACCAGAAAGCAAGTCGGTTTTTATATCTATTTTCCCAGTGAGTCTTGCTTTGTAGACACCATAATTTTCCATGACACGCATCACGTAATTACGTGTTTCTGTATAAGGAATACGTTCAATCCAATCAATGACGTTATCGAGAGATTGACCTCGAGGATCGCCATAACGTTTTATCCATTCATTGACTCGACGGGGACCCGCATTATAGCCAATAAGAGTTAGTATATAGGATCCATTAAAACGTTCTAATTGTTCATTGAGAAAATGAGCACCTAATGTTGCATTATAATGAGCATCACTGCTAAATTTTTTAGGAGACCATGCGATTGAGTATTTTTTTGCCAGTGCTTTTGCTGTTGTAGGAAGCAATTGGAGTATACCTTGTGCACCTGCTTTTGATATGGCTGTTGGATTAAATTCGCTTTCTTGGCGTGCAATGGCATAGATAAGCGATTTTTCTTCTACAGAAATATGAGCAGAAGCTGGTATAGCTCCCAGAGGATGAGAGAGTGCACCGACATTTTTCCCCTGAAAAACAGCCATTTTTCCAATTTTGAGGCTGGTATAATAGTCTCCATTTTTTTCTGCCATAACAGCCAGAAGAGCTAATTCACCGGGGCTTTCTATTTTTTTTCCGAGCTCTCTATAAAAAATTTTAGCAAAATCAGCATAGCCGGCTGCTTCAAGACGTTGAATTGCTTTGATCGCTTTTCGTGCACTAAAATGTTGTCGCTCAGCGGTTGTTGGTTTGGGAAAGAAAACTTTAAGCTTTTTTTGGTTGAGTCGTGCAGCGGCTAATTGACCATAGTAAGTTGCACCAAAATGAGCTGCGCGATGAAAGTATTGCTGGGCATTTTGATGTTCTTCTAGCGTTTCTGCTGTTCGTCCCATCCAGTAATATCCACGTGATGCATAAAAAGGTAAAGAAGAGAGTTGAGGAATACGTGAAAAATGCTGCATTGCCAATTTAGGGTTATGAAGAAACCGTAGTGCATACCACCCTGCATGAAACTCAGCATCGACGGCTAATGCAGATGTTATACCAGTGTGCATTGCAACAAGTTGATAAGCAATTTTTGGTTTGTTTAAATCGAGCATTTCACGAGAAAGGGCGCGTTGTTCTTTCCACAATGAATGAGGGTTCATAAGGCGAAATGCATCTTTTGATGTTTTCATCATGAGTGCTGCTGCTGCATCATATTGCTCTGTTCGTCGAAGATGGCGTATTCGAGCAAACTGAAAAAGAGGATCTTTTTGCCATGATCTCTCTACAGCTTTTAATTTTTGTGTAGCTCTAGGATCATTTTTTTCAACGGCCACAAAAGCATTAAAAAGAGATTGAGCATGGGCTAATTTTGCAACGCGTGCTGCTGAATCAAAACGATGTGCATAGAGCATAAACTGCATGCGTCTCAAATGATCAATAGGTTTTAATGCAGCGTTTGCATTTTTAAGAACAAATACTTCTTCTTTTGCATTAAGCTGTGTTTTATGCCACCATGGCGCAATAACGTGTTGAGCACGAGTGGTTTGTCCCGTTGCGATAAGTGCTTTAGCGAAGAGAGCCATCCCTTGTGCTGTTTGGGGCGGGTGATGAGAAAATTTTTGGATGATTGCGCGTGTGACGTTGGTTTCGTTAAGAAAAGCACGTTCAGCATTGCGTTGCATCGTTTCTATACCTGGCCATCCTTTTAGCATGTTGATTGCATTAAATATTTCAGAACTGGGTATATTAGCTTGGTTTGACACCCCCAGCGCCCATGTCAAAATATGACGATCAAGGCTATGTTTTTCCATTGAATTACGAAGATTTATTGTTTTTGCAATATTGTTGTTTGCTAGTGCATCTAGCCCAGTTTTCAGTTGCTGAAGTGTAGCAGTATTGTGTGATGTCGTGTGTATCTGTTGAAGAGATTCTTGAGCTTCTTTTGCGGTAAAGGGAGTAGGGCGAACCAAAGGGATTGGTACTTTCCCTTGCAAAAGGGGTGTTTGCGCGTATGCACTTGAAAATAAAATTCTTATTGCCAGTATAAGTGTAGTAAAGGTTGATACGAAAAGAGAGGTGGAAAATACACGCATAGAGAAAAGACCTTGAGACCTTGCTTTTTGTAAAAACTTAAGGATTTATAGAACACAAGCATGAAAAACGCGTTAATATAGACGGCTTATTTTAAAGAAATGTTCAACATTTAAGGAGGGACATTTTCATCTTATGGGGGCTTTTTTTGAAATTCATCTTGCTTCAATGATAGAGCAAGATTATGCTCTATTTAAAATTTATAAAAGGCGATTATAAAAAAATAAAAGCAAACATTATAGGGAGTTTATCATGCTCAAGGGAGCTATAACTGCGCTTATCACACCGTTTGATAACAAGGGCGCGATTGATGAGAAGGCGTTTTGTGATTTTGTTGAATGGCAGATCACACAAGGGATTAACGGTGTAAGCCCTGTTGGGACAACAGGTGAATCAGCAACGTTAAGTCATGAAGAACATAAGCGGATTATAGAATTGTGTGTTGAGCAGGTTGCAAAGCGTGTTCCTGTTGTTGCTGGAGCGGGATCAAATAGCACAAGCGAGGCTGTAGAGCTTGCACAATACGCGCAAAAAGCTGGTGCAGATGCAGTTTTGGTTGTCACTCCCTATTATAATAGACCAAATCAATCTGGTTTATACAAGCATTTTTCTTCCATTGCCAAAGCTGTTTCTATTCCGATTATAATTTATAATATTCCTGGTCGTTCTATTATCGATATGGCTGTAGAAACGATGAAAGACCTTTATCAAGATTTTAACAATATCATTGGTGTTAAGGATGCAACGAGCAGAATTGAGCGCGTTAGTGAACAAGGTGAAAAGTGTGGAAAAGATTTTGTGCAGCTTTCCGGTGATGATTGTACGGCGTTAGGTTTTAATGCACATGGAGGTATGGGGTGTATTTCAGTTTCCTCTAATGTTGCTCCAAAGCTTTGTGCAGAGCTTCAAGCCGCTTGTTTTCGTGGTGATTATAAAACAGCACGAGAATTAAATGATCGCTTGATGCCTCTTAATCGTGCTGTGTTTATTGAACCTAGTCCAGCAGGTATTAAATATGCTGCTGCAAAATTAGGATTTTGTGGTGATACTGTGCGTTCTCCTATTGTTCCATTAACAGAAAGAACAAAGAAGATTATTGATGCAGCCCTCAGTCATGCTGGTCTTTTAAAAGCATAAAATGATATTGACAAAGCCATGAATAAAAAAAAGAACGCGCCCGTACGGAAAATAATTGCTGACAATCGTAAAGCACGTTTTAATTTTGAAATCCTTAATAATCTCGAGGCTGGTCTTGTCCTTCAGGGAGCGGAAGTGAAGTCCTTACGTTCTAATCATGCCAATATTGCTGAAAGCTATGCGAGTTTTGAGAATGGGGAATTATGGTTAGTAAACAGCTATATTCCTGAATATACGCAGGCTAATCGTTTTAATCATGAACCACGACGTTTGCGCAAATTATTACTTTCAAAACGTGAGATGGCACGTTTTTTTAATGCAACGTCTCGTGAAGGAATGACACTTGTTCCTCTCAAACTTTATTTTAATGAACGAGGGCGCGTTAAGTTGGAGATCGCTCTAGCGCGGGGGAAAAAGCTTCATGATAAGCGTGAAACGGAAAAAAAACGTGATTGGGGACGTGAGAAAGCAAGACTTTTAAAAAGGTATGGCTAATGGATGCGATCTAGATATTCTTTATTCATAGCGCTGTTTAAAACAGTTTTAGCATTGATCTAAGTATGTTTTTGCTGCTTGAAAGATTTGATGAAACATGGCGTCTGTCAAACGTCCAGTATTTGTATTATAACGAGAACAGTGATAGCTCGAAAAGATGCGTAATCTGCCGATGTTATTGATTTCGCCGTGTCCAAAAGGGTGAGCTAAAACTTTTGCATTAAGGGCACGTATCGTTGAATGGTGCGCAATGGTGCCTAAGGTAATAACGGCTTTAAGTTTGGGAAGATTTGTTAAAAGAGGTGAGAAGAAATAGCGGCACGTGTTAATTTCTGCACCGGTGGGTTTATTTTCTGGTGGAACACAACGAACAGAGTTAACAATTGCTGCATCAATAAGTTCAAGAGTATCGTCTGCTCTTTCTTCAAAGGTTCCTTGGGCAAAACCAAACTTTTTTAAAGTTGAATAAAGTAAGTGCCCAGCATAATCACCAGTAAATGGACGTCCAGTTCGATTTGCTCCGCGTAATCCAGGAGCAAGCCCAACAATAAGAAGGCGTGTTGTATCTGGCCCTTTATAAGGAAAGAATGGGCGCACCGGTGCGTTATACCAACTTGGTTCTTTTACACGCCAGCCAGCGATAAATTGATGAAGCCTAGGACATAAATTGCAATTTTGGGGTGGTTCTGGGCAAAGTGATGTTAATTGGCTATTCATGGTGTTAGGCATCAATCGTTTTTCTATTTTTTTGAGTCTTTATATAGCGTATATGACGGGTTATGTTTTGATAAACAATCTATAATGAATATAAATAAACTTTTTTAGAAGAAAGTTTAATATAAACTTATTGCTCATTATTGTGTAAAGAGAGGTCATCTTTCAGTAATTTATTCGATGAATAAGAGTGCAATACACATGATGTTCAAAGAAAAAAAGTTGTCTCTTTAGATAAAGATATTATCATAAAAAGTATGTATAAGGCTGCTGTTATTGCAAAGGGTTTAAACAGCAGGTATTCCTTTTAAAAGGATAAGGACTCCAGACAAGTATTTTGTCAAGAAAGACCTCCCTTCGTTTGAAGTCAATCTATTGGAATGCTTTTAAAAGAAATTTTGATAACGAGCATGAATAGGTCATACATTTTTATAAATTTTCCAAGAATTTTTTTAAATAAGTTCTTTAATCAAAAAATATAAAAGTTTGTGTTGTTTTTCTTGTGTTTTATTTTGATTATTGTATATACTCCTTTATCCGCTATTAAATTTTTTTTATTTGAGAAAGAGGCATAAATGGCCCGCGTAACGGTAGAAGATTGTATTGATAAAGTTGACAACCGCTTTGAATTGGTACTTTTAGCAGGTCATCGGGCGCGTCAGATTTCACAAGGAGCGCAGATTACGGTTGATCGTGATAATGATAAAAATCCAGTTGTTGCTTTGCGTGAAATAGCAGAAGAAACATTGTCGCCTGCTGATTTAAAGGAAGACCTTATTCATTCGTTGCAAAAGCATGTGGAAGTAGATGAGCCAGAAATGGCAAGTGAATTTATTACCCATTCAGGTGAAGCTGAAAGTGTTTTTAATACGTCGTCGCAAGAAGAAGGTACTTCATTTGATCATATGTCAGAAGAAGAGCTTTTAGCGGGTATTGAAGGTTTGGTTGTTCCAGAAAAAAGTGACGATTATTAATTGCAGCAATTTATGTTACAGGAGTAAAGATACCTTGTCATGTAAGGAGCAATTATTTTTCTTGTCTTTTATTGATAGGACATGTTCAATAAAGATTAGAGGTGTGAAAAGATAAAGGATATGCTCGTATGATGCGTCAGTGTGAGCTTGTTGGACGTGTTCAACGTTACAAGTCTGACGTAGATGAGGCTCTTTTAAACAGGGCCTATGATTATGCAATGAAAAAGCATGCACATCAAAAGCGTGCATCAGGTGATCTTTATTTTTCTCATCCTTTAGAAGTTGCTGCTATTTTGACAGATATGCGGTTGGACGAGGCAACGATTGCTGTTGCTCTTTTGCATGATACAATTGAAGATACAAGCGCTACACGAGCAGAAATTGATCAGCTTTTTGGTTCTGAAATTGGGAAGTTGGTTGAAGGGCTTACAAAGCTTAATAAGCTTGATCTTGTATCAAAGAAAGCTGTACAAGCAGAAAATCTTCGTAAACTTCTTATTGCTATTTCTGATGATGTTCGTGTTCTTTTAGTCAAACTTGCTGATCGTCTTCATAATATGCGTACCCTTGGTGTTATGCGTGATGATAAACGTCGGCGAATTGCTGAGGAGACGATGGATATCTATGCGCCACTTGCAGGTCGTATGGGTATGCAGGATATGCGTGAGGAATTAGAGGATCTCTCTTTCTTTTATTTAAATCCAGAAGGTTATCGTACGATTACCAATCGACTTTCTGAATTATTGAAACACAACCGTGATTTGCTTTCCACAATTGAAAATGAATTGACAAAACTTTTTTTCGAGCATGGCATTAAAGCAGATGTTAAAAGCCGTCAGAAAAAATCTTATTCAGTTTTTCGCAAAATGGAAAGTAAAGCATTATCTTTTGAACAATTATCGGATATTTTTGGATTTCGTGTGATTGTTGAGTCCGTGAATGATTGTTATCGTGCTCTTGGTGTCATTCATACGACATGGCCAATGGTTCCTGGTCGTTTCAAAGATTATATCTCTATACCAAAGCAAAATGATTATCGTTCTATTCATACAACAATTGTTGGCCCTTCAAGACAACGTGTTGAGTTGCAAATTAGAACGGCTGCTATGGATGAAGTTGCTGAATATGGGGTTGCTGCTCATTCCATCTATAAAGAGCATGGTTCCAATTATTCGACTGTGAAGTTATCAAGTGAAACGAATGCCTATGCATGGTTGCGTCAAACGATACAATCTTTGTCTGATGGAGATAATCCAGAAGAGTTTTTAGAACATACAAAACTTGAGCTTTTTCAAGACCAAGTTTTTTGTTTTACGCCGAAAGGTCGATTAATTGCTTTTCCTAAAGGAGCTACGCCTATTGATTTTGCTTATGCCGTCCATACAGACATCGGTGATTCTTGTGTGGGTGTAAAAATCAATGGTCGTATTATGCCTTTAATGACCAAATTAAAAAATGGTGATGAGGTTGATATTATTCGCTCACACGCTCAAATTCCGCCAGCAGCATGGGAATTTCTTGTTGTCACGGGTAAAGCACGTTCAGCTATTCGACGAGCAAGTCGTGCAGCGGTACGTAAACAATATTCGGGTTTAGGATATCGTATTCTCGAGCGTTCATTTGAATATATGGGAAAGCAATTTTCAAAAGACCTTTTGAAGAAAGTTTTGCCACGTTTAGCACGTAAAGATGTAGAGGATGTATTGGCTGCTGTTGGGCGTGGAGAGCTGTTTTCCGCTGATGTGATTAAAGCGGTTTATCCTGATTATCAAGATCACCGTGTGGTACAAAAGTCATCTTTTAGGCCTGGGGAAGAAGGTTGGTTTAATATTGAAAATGCTCAAGGTATGATTTTTAAAGTTCCAGAAAATGAAAAGAATGCAAAGGTCGAGAATCATCAATCTAAAGCATTGCCTATTAGAGGAACCCGTGGAGATATACCCGTACGTTTTTCACCGGAAGGAGCAGTACCTGGAGATCGGATTGTTGGTATTATGCAGCCAGGAGCTGGGATCGTTATTTATCCAATACAGTCTTCAGCTTTGATGGCGTATGATGATCAGCCAGAACGATGGATTGATGTTCGCTGGGATATTGATGCCCAAATGAATGAACGTTTTCCTGCACGGATGAATATTTTGGTTGTAAATAGTCCTGGTTCTTTGGCTGAAATTACACAAATAATTTCTGCTAACGATGCCAATATCCAAAATTTATCTTTTATCCGTACAGCACCAGATTTTACAGAAATTATGATTGATTTGGAAGTGTGGGATTTAAAACATTTGAATCGTATTTTTTCTCAGTTAAAAAAGGCAGGTTCAGTAAGTACAGTACGGCGGGTTCATGGATAAAAAGAAAGATTGTGCAATGAATACACAAGATGTCATTGATATTTTTAGACAAGCAGATGCTATTCTAGAAGGGCATTTTATTTTAACATCGGGGCGCCATAGTGCGACTTATATGCAAAAAGCGAAAGTATTCATGCATGCTAACTTGACGGAAAAGTTATGTCGTGGATTGGCTAAAAAAATCAAAAAATCTATCGAGGGAAAAATTGACTATGTTGTTGGTCCCGCAATTGGTGGTCTTATTCCTTCCTATGAAACTTCACGTCACCTTGGTGTTCCTTCTCTTTGGGTAGAGCGTGTAAATGGCATCTTTGAATTGCGTCGTTTTGAAATCAAGAAGGGTGCACGGGTTGTTATTGTTGAAGATATTGTAACAACGGGTCTTTCCATTCGTGAGACTGTTGAAGCGCTTGTTGCAGCAGGAGCAGAGGTATTGGCCAGTGCATGTATCCTTGATCGTTCTGGTGGTAAGGTCAATGTTGGAGTTCCATTGATTGCGCTTGCTGAATACGAGATAACCTCTTATGCTAGTGATGCACTTCCTGCAGAGCTTTCTGTTCTTCCCGCGATTAAACCAGGCAGTCGAAATATTTAATTGTCGTTCTATTTTTTTTGTGCAAAAGCTTAAAAAGATTAATTTGGATGATATAGATTATTTCATCATCAAAAGATGTATATTGAGAGTCATATGCTTTTTCGTCGTCGAGAACCAATAGATTTTGTAACGCGTATTCGACTTTGGTTATGGCCACGTCGTTCATTTTCTCGCTCATTTTGCTACATACATAAACGTATTTTGCGTATATCAGCAACACCGCATGAAGTAGCATTAGGGGTTGCTGTTGGCGTTTTTTTAGCTTGTTCCCCTTTCTTTGGGCTGCATATTATTTTGGCAATATTTTTTTCTTGGCTTTTGCGTGCAAACTTTGCTGCCGCAATCATTGGGACAATTTTTTCTAATCCACTCACATTTTTATTGATTGTCATGGCTGATTATAAAGTAGGGTATTTTTGTTTATCACTTTTTAGCGATGTCAAAGAGATTTCTCTTTCGCAAATTCGTGCTCTATTTAATGGTTTGACATTGTCAAATCTCTCTCTCCTCTTTAAAGGCGCATGGGACACAATTATGAGTCCTATGATTTTAGGGGGAACTCTTTTAGGTGTTGTTTTTGGTGGTTTATCTTATATAGGTGTTTACAGAGCAACGGTTCGTTTTAAACAAAAGCGATATCAAAAGATTATAAAAAAAAGGCGTTTAAAGAAGCGCTCATCGCCTGTATTAAAACAGAAATAAATTTAAGAAAGATCGGGTAATATCTTATGATTATTGGTCTTGGAAATGATCTGGTTGATATACGACGTATTGAGAAAATGTTGGTTCGTTATGGTGAGCGTTTTATCGAACGTATTTTTACGGATATTGAAAGAAATAGATCTGAAAATCTCAAAAAAAGCTCCTCTTCCTATGCAAAAAGATTTGCTGCTAAAGAAGCATGTGCTAAAGCCTTAGGAACGGGAATCGCTTGTGGTATCAATTGGAAAGACATGGGGGTAGTTAATTTGCCATCTGGTAAACCAATAATGCAATTAACAAATCGTGCGCAAGTGCAACTTCAAAAGTTATTACCTCCTCATCATGATGCAGTTATTCATCTTAGTATAACAGATGATTTTCCTTGGGCACAGGCATTTATTATTATCGAAGCACTTCCACGTGGATAGATGGCATGAGAGATTGTGCTTTTGTTATTTGAATATTATGATGAAAAAAATTATATCTGTGATGAGAAGGCAGTTGGTGATGATCCAAAAAGATAAAGTGCATAAAAAAGAAAAAAAAGGTGGGCTTCGTGAATTTATTTCTGTTTTAATACAGGCTTTGCTTTTAGCAGCGTTTATTCGGACACTTTTTTTCCAGCCGTTTAGTATTCCTTCCGGTTCAATGCGTCCTACTTTGTTGGTGGGAGATTATCTGTTTGTTTCTAAGTATGCATATGGGTATTCTCGTTTTTCCATCCCCTTTTCTCCTCCTCTTTTTTCTGGACGGATTTGGGCATCTCAACCTCAACGTGGAGATGTGGTCGTTTTTCGCTTACCAAGTAATCCGAAGATTGATTATATAAAACGCGTTGTTGGGCTACCAGGTGATCGTATACAAGTCCGTCAAAGTGTCCTTTATATTAATGATGAGGCTGTTTCACGTCACTTTATGGGGGAGATTGATAATTCTGATATAACAGAGGTTAACTATCCTGTTGAGGTTTATCGCGAGACAATGCCTAACGGTGTCAGTTATGATACACTTGATTTAGCTTTCATCCCGAAAGTTGATGATACAGAAGTCTTTGAAGTTCCTCAAGGACATTACTTTATGATGGGAGATAACCGCGACAATTCAGATGATAGTCGTTTAGATGTAGGCTATGTTCCAGAAGAAAATCTTATTGGTCGCGCGAGCGTGATTTTCTTTTCTATCAGTAATGGTTCAAGTGCTTGGCAGATTTGGCGCTGGCCATTTGATGTGCGTTGGAAACGTTTGTTTTCTTTCATAAATACGGTTCATGATTTGCCGCTTATCAAGCAAGGAAACAACGATGAAACGTCTCATGATTGATCAGCTTTTCAAGCTGACGGGGCATCGTTTTAAAGATGAAGAGAGGTTAAAGAAGGCATTAACACACTCGAGTGTACAAGATTCGGAACAGGGGAATTATGAACGACTAGAGTTTCTAGGGGATCGGGTTTTAGGGCTTTTGATTGCAGAGATGCTGTATCAACTTTTTCCTCAGGCAAGTGAAGGTGAATTATCAGTCCGTTTAAATCATCTGGTCAATGCACAGACATGTGCTGATATTGCGCGTGAAATGAGACTTCCTGATATGATCCGTGTTGGTTTTGAGATGAAAAATTTTGAGGGGCGTCGACTTATCAACATGCATGCAGATGTCGTGGAAGCTTTGATTGCCGTAATATATCTCGATGGAGGATTGGAAAGCGTTCGCCCTTTTATTCAAAAATATTGGCAAAGTCGGGCAAAGAAAATGGATGCTGGTCGACGTGATGCCAAGACAGAATTACAGGAATGGGCGCATATCCAAGGCAATGCACAACCACATTATCAGGTTATAAAACGTTCAGGTCCAGATCACGATCCTGTTTTTATTGTAGAGGTCAGTATTTCTGGGTTTGCTTCAGAGATTGGGCAGGGAAGCTCCAAAAGATATGCTGAAAGAATGGCAGCTGAAAAAATTTTGCGACGAGAGGGTGTATGGAAAACAGTGGGAAAAAATGATCATGAGTGACGTTATGAAAACGCGTTCTGGGTTTGTTGTGCTTATTGGGATGCCTAATGCCGGTAAATCGACACTGGTTAATCAATTGGTTGGAACAAAGGTTTCAATTGTAACACATAAGGTACAAACAACACGAACTTTAATCCGCGGTATTGTCATTCATGATGATGTGCAAATTGTGTTGGTCGATACACCGGGTGTTTTTCGTCCCCATAAGCGCTTAGAACGAGCCATGGTCTCTGCTGCTTGGGGAGGGGCTAAGAGCGCTGATGTTCTACTCGTTTTAATTGACGCTCAAAGTGGTCTTTCGGATGAAGTTGATATGATGTTAGATATTGTAAACAATATGAAACAAGAAAAAGTTCTTGTTCTTAATAAGGTTGATACAGTTGTTAAATCATCTCTTCTAGCGTTAACCACTAAAATAAATGAACGTGTAAAGTTTGCGCAAACATTTATGATTTCTGCTCTAAACGGTTCTGGTTGCAAGGATTTACTTCATGCGTTGAGTAACATGATGCAGGAAGGGCCATGGTATTATCCGGAAGATCAAATTTCTGATATGCCTATGCGTCATCTTGCTGCTGAAATTACGCGTGAAAAACTTTTTCTTCGTCTTCATGATGAACTTCCTTATTCCTCAACGGTTGAAACAGAAAACTGGGAAGAGCGTTCAGATGGTTCCGTTAAAATTAATCAAGTTATTTATGTCGAGCGTGAGAGTCAGAAAAAAATTGTCTTAGGAGCAAAAGGCGATACAATTAAAGCGATTGGTCAAGCAGCACGTAAAGAACTCATGGAAATTATGGATCAAAAGGTGCATCTTTTTCTCTTTGTGAAAGTGCGCGATAATTGGGATACCGATCCAGAACGTTATCGTGAAATGGGATTGGATTTTTTTTAATAAGATTTTTAAAAATAATTAAAGTAAAATGAAGTGGAAAGAACAAGCCGTTATACTTGGTACACGCCAATATGGTGAAACAAGTGTTATTCTTGAGATTATGACACGTGAACATGGTCGTTATATGGGAGTGGTAAAAGGGGGGCGCTCGCGTCGCATGGCAGCTCTTCTTCAACCTGGAAATTTTGTGGAGGCTGAATGGTGGGCTCGTTTAGACGAACATTTGGGACTTTTTCGGCTTGAAGCTCTTGATTTACATGCGGCACGATTAATCTGTCTACCAGAAGCACTTTATACTTTGCAATTGATAGCTTTTCATTTGCGGCTTCTTCCCGAACGTGATCCGCACCCCATTTTATATGATATTTTACACCTTTTTATGCAGAATTTTGATGAACCATTTGTAAATGCAGAATTGCTTGTACGTTTTGAAATGCGGCTTCTTGAAGAACTTGGTTTTGGTCTTGATTTATCTTGTTGTGCTGCAACAGGTCGTCAGGAAAGGCTTCATTACGTATCACCAAAATCTGGACGGGCTGTCTGTGAAGAAGCAGGGGAACCTTGGAAAAAAAAGCTTCTCATTCTACCACAGTTTCTTGTACAAAGAACGACTCGTCCTGCTGATTTTAGTGACATAATAAATGGTTTTATACTGACGGGTTTTTTTCTTATGCGTCATGTCTGGGAGCCACGAGATATAAAGCAGCCGTCAGTGCGCATGAATTTGATACAATTGTTTGAGCGTCAATTTGGTGTACAGGCATTAATTGGTTGATCTGATGATAATTGAATGGGAAAATGAGAATTTTAAAGACAATTGCTGAAGTCCGCCAATATACTTCAGAGGAACGACGTTTAGGTTTTTCGATTGGTTTTGTTCCAACAATGGGGGCATTGCATGATGGACATCTTGCATTAGTACAGTATGCAAGAGCAATGTGTGATCGCGTAGTGGTTTCTATTTTTGTCAATCCAAAGCAATTTGGACCTCATGAAGATTTTTCTCAATATCCAAGAGATTTGAAGGGCGATTGTGCTTTGTTAAAAGAAGCAGGTGTTGAATGTGTTTTTGCTCCTTCTGTCGATGAAATGTGGCCACTGGGGAATGATACAATTGTACAAGTGAAAAAATTATCACGTATTTTGATGGGAAAATTACGTCCGGGGCATTTTTGTGGTGTAACAAGCGTTGTTGCTAAACTTTTTAACATTGTCCAACCAGATAAGGCTTTTTTTGGGGAAAAAGATTTTCAACAAATTTTAATTATTCGGCGTATGGTTGAAGATTTGGCTTTTCCTATTGAAATCGTTGGAGTTCCTATTCTACGGGAGTCAGATGGTGTAGCGTGTTCTTCACGCAATCAGCTTTTAACATTAGAAGATCGTAAAGCTGCCAAAATTATTCCTGAAAGTGGAAAAGCTGCTGAAAAGCTTTATCATGAAGGTGAACGGTCGGTTGATAAATTATGCAAAACTGTTCGTGATATTTTACAACAAGAAACGCGTGCAATCATTGAAGCGATAGATTTACGGGATATGGAAACTTTATGCGTGGTTAAAGGAACATTGAATAAACCAGCAGTTTTACTTCTTACTGTCCGCTTTGGTGAGATAAGGCTGATTGATCAATATATATTGCAAGAGAAGGGTGGAAAATGAGTGTACATAAAACCGTAAAGCGTATAACATCTTCCGAAATACGTGCACGAAAGGGACAACAGCCAATTGTTTCTTTAACAGCTTATCAAGCTTATACTGCGCGGATTGCTGATCCATATTGCGATATCCTTTTGGTTGGTGATAGCGTTGGGATGGTTGTGTATGGGTTTGAGACAACGCTTCCTGTTAATTTAGATATGATGATTTCACACGGGAAAGCCGTGGTGCGTGGATCTCAAAAAGCTCTTGTTGTTATTGATATGCCTTTTGGTTCTTATGAGGAAAGTCCAGAGCAAGCTTTTTTAAATGCATCGCGCATTCTTGCACAAACGGGGTGTGGTGCAGTTAAGCTTGAAGGGGGCGTTTATATAGCCGAAACAGTAGATTTTTTGTGTAAACGTGGCATTCCAGTGATGGGGCATATCGGTCTTACACCCCAAGCAATGAATCGTTTTGGTGGTTTTAAAACACAAGGACGCAAGGAGAATGATTGGCAAAGAATTGAAGCAGATGGAGCAGCGATTGAAGAGGCAGGTGCTTTTGCTGTTGTTTTAGAAGCAATGGTTGAACCTTTAGCGGTGAAACTGACAGATAAGCTTTCTATCCCTACGATCGGTATAGGGGCGTCCAATCAATGTGATGGGCAAGTATTGGTTATGGAAGATATGTTGGGCTATGGTTCTCATGTGCCAAAATTTGTACGCCGTTATGGAGACCTTGAACAAGCCATGGAAACTGCAATAAAGAATTATGCAGAGGATGTCACATCTCGTGCTTTCCCAGCGGATAATGAAGTTTATAAACTAAAATAAACTTCAGTTTAAGATGAAAGGTTTGACAAGAGAACATTTGTTATTTTGATAATGAATGTGCATTTTTAATATATTTTATATGCAATTTGAACTGTGATTTTTTCCATTTCTTTAATGAAGTCACGCCTCTCATGCAAAACAGAACGCCATTGGGTCGCTAATTCACATGCTTTTTTAAAGAAAGCTTTCTTAAGGTACCCAACCTATTTCGCGACGGCGTTCGTGAATAGTATAGTGGTAAGTCCCTTATGAAGTGTATAAAATTTATAGAGTACTCCCGTCTTTACGCTTCATAAGAGAGCAAGCCGGCATCATCACACACTTTGCCAATTTTCAATGCTGCGACAGCGCTTAGCACTTGAGATGGTTCATAAGAAGCATTTTAACTCTTTCTTTAAAAAATTTTACCCACACGCCAGACCCGCTTGTGGTGTGCAAGAGAATGATTTTGATTGATTCAATATAAACAGATTTGAAATGAGTGAAGCTTACGATATTAGGAGCTCTCATTCAAAATGAAAAAACAATGAATTATTATTATAAGTCAGTGTGATGATTCTGTAATGACAAGGAATCAACAATGCGAAGAGTCTATAATCTTTGGGCATCCAAGTCATTAAAGCGCGCTAAAAATGCGTTTTCAATGTGTTGTGTAGAATAAGGGGATAAATTAAGATCATCGGGTAGAATATTATTGGGAAAGCCAAAATAGCGAAGGGCTTCTTCTGTATTAAATCCAGCAAGCGTAATCGCTTCATAATAGGCAGCAATACAGTCGGCTTGTTTAATTTTTTTTAAAAGTTTTTGAGAAAGATCAACGGGAAGAGAAAAGCGCATGTGGATAGCATCTTGGATGCGCTTTTCAACGCGTTCATATTGTTTTCCTATGACAGCTTTAAAAGGGGAAATCATATCGCCGATGACATATTCTGGAGCATCATGAAGAAGGGCATAAAGACATTCGTTGCTTCCCGATTGTGGAAAAAGTTTTTGAAATATTTGTTCAACCAAAAGTGAATGTTGTGCAACAGAATAGGCATGCTCTCCTCGTGTTTGACCGTTCCAACGTGCCACGCGAGAAAGTCCATGGGCAATATCTTCAATTTCAACATCAAAAGGAGACGGGTTGAGAAGATCAAGTCGCCTTCCAGAGAGCATCCTTTGCCAAGCGCGGGCTTCTCCATTTTTTAATAATTCAGCTTTAGCCATGAGTGTTTTCTATAGTATTTTCAGGAAAGGTAAAATTCATATTTTCAGCAATGCTTATAGTGACAGGAATGTTTTTTACAGTAAAGGGGATGTTATGATCCATAGCATCTTTGACGTGGTCAATACGCATTAAAGCAAGAGCCTCATTTTCTACACATGTTCCCAAGTAGCCAAGCACTTTTGTTCCTGCTTCAATGCTAGATTGAGGGGTTAATTTACACTGGCCTTTTACAATAAAAATACGGCGATGTGCTGCACGGCGGTGGTGCATTCGTGAAACAATTTCTTGTCCAATATAACATCCTTTATTGAATGCAAGTCCATTGATTTGATCGTAATTAATATCATGAGGAAAGACTTTGCCAATTTCATAGTCTTGATCACTTTCCGCAATTGCATAACGGATACGCAATTGATTCCATGTGTCATGATATTCTGAAGTTAAAAAAGGTTTTTTGCCATAGATTCGTATTATTTTTTCTTTTTGTGGGAAGCGTTTATCAACAAAACTTGAATCAAAATTTAAAGCATCTGATTCATTATTCAAAGAAACTGTAACAAGCTCTTGGAATGGTTGTGTAATTTCTACTTTTTTGCGCAGCTTATAGAGCAACAGACGCTTATGGAGCGTATCAGCTAAAGGCATCCTGATATCAATCAGGTAACCATCTTCTTTTTTTCCGATAAGAAAATCAGCAAGAACCTTTCCTTGTGGGGATAAAAGGGCTCCAGGGAAAAGTTCCTGTGGACTGATTTTTTTTACATCTGTCGTGATCAGGGATTGTAGAAAATCTGTTGCTTCTTCGCCTGTAATTTGAATAAGTCCGCGGTTTTTTAAGCAAATGGCATTTTGTTTTTCAATCATGGTTCTTGCCTTTCTGCTCAAAGTTACATAATCGATAAGTGAGCAATATGTAAGGAGCGTGGTTATGTTTAAAACATTTGATACAATTTTTAAAGGTGCAACACTTGTGAATCATGATGGAAGAAGCAAGCGTGATATTGGTATTACAAATGGTCGTATTGCTGAAATAGGCGACCTTACATGTGCATCGGCTAGTGAGGTCATTGATTGTACGGGGCTTCATATTTTACCAGGAATTATTGATAGCCAAGTGCATTTTCGTGAGCCAGGAAATGAATATAAGGAGGATTTGGAAAGTGGCTCGTATTCTGCTGTGTTAGGGGGTGTTACGGCAGTTTTTGAAATGCCTAATACCAATCCATTGACAACATCAGAAGAAACATTAAGCGATAAGGTTCAACGCGCATTTCATCGAATGCATTGTGATTTTGCATTTTGGGTTGGAGGAACGCGTGAAAATGCTCATGAACTATCTGAATTAGAAAGACTTCCTGGTGCGGCTGGAATTAAAGTCTTTATGGGGTCCTCTACCGGTGATCTTTTGGTTGATGATGATGAAAGTGTACGCCTTATTTTGAAGAATACACGCCGTCGTGCGGCTTTTCATTCTGAAGATGAGGCGAGGCTCAAAGAGCGTAAAATATTGCGTATTGAAGGGGATGCATCGTCACATCCGATTTGGCGTGATGAAGTTGCGGCATTAAAATGTACGCAGCGTTTGGTAAAAATTGCTCATGAGACGAAGGCTCGGATTCATGTGTTACATCTTTCGACAGAAGAAGAAATTGATTTTCTAAAAAAACATAAGGATGTTGCAACAATTGAAGTGACACAACATCATTTGACGCTCACGGCTGATGATTATAAGAAGTTTGGTACATTAATTCAGATGAATCCGCCTATTCGTGAGCCGCGCCACCGTGACGCTCTTTGGTACGGTGTTCAACAAGGAATTATTGATGTCTTAGGTTCAGATCATGCGCCTCATACTCTTGAAGAAAAACTTCAACCTTATCCCTCTTCACCTTCAGGTATGACAGGCGTGCAAACAACAGCAGCAATTATGTTGACACATGTGAATGCAGGAAAAATATCTCTTGAACGTTTTGTTGATCTCACTTCACATGGCCCTAGTCGTATTTTTGGTATAAGTTGTAAAGGGCGCATTGCTGTTGGGTTTGATGCTGATTTAACCATTGTTGATCTTAAGCGAGAGGAAATTATTACGAATAGCTTAATTGGTTCTCGCGCCGGTTGGACACCTTATGATGGTCAAAAAGTTAAAGGTTGGCCTGTTGGGACTATTATCCGTGGTATGCGCGTTATGTGGGAAGGTGAAATTGTCACACCTTCACAAGGAGAGCCTGTTAAATTTATGGAAACTTTGGTGTAAACAGATTAAAATTATAAGTATGCCGTAAAATACCATCCTTTAGAGTGGTGATATAGGGTATGTCAGCCTCTTTGATACATAAGTGTTTTTTTTATGCGTGGTGAATATTCTTAGGCTTGTTTGTAGAAACTATGCAGCAAATTACATGTGTTAGAAGCCAAGAGAAACCTTGTTCAACAAGAACCTAGATTATTTACAGAGCAAATTTAGTTAAAAATCTTTGTCCGTTAAAGTGTGGGGAGGAAGCCAAAGAACAGTTTTGTATGGGGAAAAAGGCGCATATGAATAAAAGCGTATCAAGACATTATTCTTTAAACGTCTCTCTATTTTCAGAGCTGGTTTATTGCTCCCCGCATTTGTGAAAGGAGTATCATTGATATCGCTAAGATTGAGAGAGCTACTTTTTGTATAGATTAATTATTTATAATGCATGAGGAGGTTTTCAGATAAAATTCTTCCTTCCTCAATGTATCTTTGGTTGGCTTCAATGGCTGCTTGTGTACAATGATGATAATTTTCTGAGAAAGCACGATACGCTTCATTAAACGCTTCATAAAAATAAGCACGTCTTTGTGGAATGGGGCGTTCTGCTTCAATCAGTGCATTCATATAGTCATACCATTGGTTTGTTGGAGGCTCGCAAAGATTTTGGAGAGAATGCAATGATCCCAAAATTTCTGCTAGTCGGAGTAATTTTTTTTCATAAGGTGGAGATTGTTGTGCAAAGGTTGGCATTGAAATGACAAGAAATATTAAAATAATGATGTTCATCAATCTATACCGCATTATTTTTATTGCTTTCTTTGAATAAAAATCTGTAAAGATAAAATAATTTTGTCATGAGAACGGTGTAAAAAAATAAAGTTAATTGCTACATTATTCTCAATTATTGATTATAAAATATAGGGCGTAAGAGGCAGTAAGGAACCCATTGTGGAATATTGAAAATACTGACGAAGCTTTGTGTGGTTAAAAATTTAAGATTTTCTGCCTGCAAGCTATCTATTTTTCACATAGATTTATATTGTATTGCCTATAGATTTTTTTCTAAGCTCATTTTCTTTAAGGAGAGAACGCATCTCTAATGATAGAACGCTTTTGTCCAATCAAATAAAATAGATTGTTTTTATGATAAACGATGAATACAGCCGTAAATACAATGGGAAAATGGTAAGAAGAATTTACTATAAGATACAAGTTTTTAGCTTAAACCGCGTAATACAATGATTTGAGATAAGATACATCTAAAAGGATCGGTGCATAATATCGTCCATGGAGTCAATAAATGAAAGAGTTGCGATTTTATAATACGCTAACACGTAAAAAAGAAAAATTTACACCAATAGATGCGACAAGAGTACGCCTTTATGTTTGTGGACCGACAATTTATGATTATGCGCATATAGGAAATGCACGTCCTGTTATTGTTTTTGATATTTTATTTCGCTTATTGCGTCATGTTTATGGCAATGAGCATGTTCTATATGCACGTAATATTACAGATGTCGATGATAAAATTAATGCACGAGCAGCTAGCGAATATCCAAACGTATCATTGAATGAGGCTATTCGTCACTTAACAGAACGTACATATTCTCAGTTTCAACAAGATACCATAGCACTTGGTTGTCTGTTGCCAACCAGTCAGCCACGCGCCACTGAGCATTTAGAGGAGATGCGCTCTTTAATTGAAAGGTTGCTTGAAAAGGGGCACGCTTATGAAGCCGAAAATCATATATTATTTTCTGTAAGTAGCATAAAAAATCCTCCCCATTATGGGGCATTTGCAAATCGTTCTTTAGATGAAATGAGGGCGGGGGCGCGTATCGATGTTGCTGCTTATAAAAGGGAAGAGATGGATTTTGTTTTGTGGAAGCCTTCTGTGGAAGGAGAACCAGGTTGGAAATCACCGGGCGGAATTCCTGTTTTAGGTCGTCCAGGTTGGCATATTGAATGTTCTGCAATGTCAATGGCAAAGTTATTAGCGCCCTATGGCGGTGGTTTAACCTGTGATGATCCGACCGCCAATGTTTTTGATATCCATGGTGGTGGAATTGATTTAATTTTTCCTCATCATGAAAATGAGATTGCACAAAGTTGTTCAGCTTTTGGGACGGAGCGAATGGCTAATTTTTGGATGCATAATGGTTTTTTACAAGTTGAAGGCAAAAAGATGTCGAAAAGCTTTGGCAATTTCATAACTATTCGTTCTGTTTTAGAGAGTAATTTGGGGGAGTTTAATGGTATTTTAGCCGATGAAATGAAGCAAAATTGGGCTGGTTTGTCTGCGCGTTTTTCGATGTTGCAAACGCATTATCGTGAACCATTAAATTGGACAGCACAGCGTTTAATACAATCGAGCAGCGAACTGTATCGTTGGTATGAATGGCTTCGCAGCAAAAAGAGTGAGATGAAAAACAATGAAGCAATTGATGATACTTTGATAGATGCACTTAGTGATGATCTTAATACTCCAAAAGCACTGACTCTTTTGCGAAAATTTTATAAAGAAGGAAATGCTTTGGCTCTTCTGAATGGGATGAATTTATTAGGACTGTTAAGACAAGAATGGATTAAAGAAATAGATTGCCCATTATTTATGAGAAAAACTTTCCTTGATACAAAATTTATTGATCAGCGCATTGCCGAAAGACTAAGACTTATCCATAATAAAGAGTGGGAAGCTGCGGATACAATTCGTGATGAGCTTGCAGCCGAGGGGGTTCTTTTAAAAGACAGTAAGGATCCGCAGAGTGGTGAGCGCATAACTGTGTGGGAAATAAAGCGACACTAAAGCGACACTAATGTCTCTATTCCAGCAGCTCCATAAAAAAGGAGAATATGATGGAATTTTTATATCATTATGGGTATGTTGCACTAAAACTAGTTGTAGGACTTATCGCTTTCCTCTTGATTTTAAGAACCACAGGTCGTGGTAGTCTTAGTCAAATGACGCCAGTTGATTTGGTAAGTAATTTTGTCATGGGAAGTATTATTGGAGGCGTTATTTATAGTCCGGATGTTAGCAGTATTCAATTGTTGATTGTCTTATTTATTTGGCAGACTTTAGTCACATCTCTTAATTTTCTGATGCGCTATTCAGTTTTTTTTCGTCGTCTCATTGCAGGACGACATATTGCATTGGTTTTAGATGGAGTATTTCAAGTGGATAAGATTAAAAAATTAGGTATCAGTGTGAATGATCTGATTACAATGTTGCGCATTAAAGGCTGTAGTTTACATGAAGCTGCTTTCGTTCGTTTAGAAACCAATGGCGATTGTTCCGTTATTAAAAAGGAAGAAGGAAAGAAGTCTATCATTTTAATACAAAATGGTGAAATTCTTGATAAGGGGCTGAAAGAGATTGGTAAAACAAGAAAGTGGCTTCATGCAGAACTGAAAAAAAAGCGTGTAAAGTCTGAGAATTTATTTGCGGCAGAGTGGTATGAAAATACAGATCCAAATAATAAATTGTATAGTGGATTATTTCTTGTTCCTTTTTCAAAAACAGTCTAACTTCAAAAAACGGGTAGGTATAGCTTATTGGAAGCCGTAATGAAGAGATGAATCTATAAATAACCACAGAGGGTATTTTGCCTGTTTGTGCGGATGATAGAGAAGTAAGGACTTTATGAAACGCAATGAAATGACAAAAACTGTATCATCAGATACAGGGAAGACTCTGCACACACTTTACAATTTATGGCCCTATATGTGGCCGGTAGGGCGGCGTGATCTAAAAATGCGTGTGCTATGGGCAATATTTTATCTTGTTTTGGCTAAGCTCGTTCTCATATCTGTACCGTATTTATTTAAATATTCTACGAATGTGCTTGATTCAAGCTTTCAGCTACCTGAATGGTTCCCATCCAGTTGGATTATTCCCATCATGCTCGTTTTGGCATACAATGTCGCGCGTATTATGCAGGCTGGATTAAATCAATTACGCGATTCCCTGTTTGCCACTGTTGGTCAATACGCTGTTCGTCAATTAGCTTATAAAACCTTTGTACATATGCATGAGTTATCTTTGCGATTTCATTTGGAACGCCGAACAGGTGGGCTTTCTCGTGTGATTGAGCGTGGAACAAAAGGAATTGAAGCGATCGTAAGATTTTCAATTCTTAGTACAGTACCGACAGTTTTAGAATTTATATTAACGGCACTGGTATTTTACATAAGTTATGGGTGGCATTATCTTCTCATCGTTGTTGCAACGGTTGGATTATATATCTTGTTTACCATTAAGGCGAGTGATTGGCGTATTCGTATTCGGCAAAAAATGAATACAGCGGATACTGAGGCGAATACTCGCGCTGTTGATTCTCTTTTGAATTTTGAAACGGTCAAATATTTTGGTAATGAAACTCTAGAAGCCGATCGTTTTGATGCTTCTATGGTAGGTTATGAAAAAGCCGCAACAAAGATTTGGACATCTTTAAGCTGGCTTAATTTTGGTCAGACTCTTATCTTTGGTATTGGAATGACGATCATGATGCTGATGTCAGCTTATGAAGTTTTTTATAAGACACAAACTTTAGGAGATTTTGTTTTTATTAATGCGCTTTTAATGCAACTTTCCATTCCACTAAATTTTATTGGTTCAATGTATCGTGATATTCGACAAGGTTTAACGGATATTGAAGCAATGTTTGATCTTTTAGATGTTCAGAAAGAGATCGTTGATAAATCGGATGCTAAACCGTTAGAGATAAGCGATGGGACCATTTGTTTTCATCAGGTAAAGTTTTCCTATGATTCGAGACGTCAGATTCTCAGAGATATTGATTTTGAAGTTCCTGGAGGAAAAACAGTCGCTATTGTCGGTCCATCAGGTGCCGGTAAATCTACTATTTCTCGGTTGCTTTTTCGGTTTTATGATGTTGATGCAGGCTCTATCACAATTGATGGGCAGGATATTCGTGACGTAACACAAAAGAGTTTGCGTGAAGCGATTGGCATGGTCCCACAAGATACGGTGTTATTTAATGATACAATTGCCTATAATATTTGCTATGGGCGTCCAAGTGCTACAGATGAAGAGATGCGCAAAGCTGCTGAAATGGCACAAATATCAAAATTTATTGAAATTTTACCGGAAGGTTTTCAGTCTATGGTAGGAGAGCGAGGTCTCAAATTATCAGGTGGTGAAAAACAACGCGTGGCTATTGCACGGACACTTTTAAAAGCTCCTCCACTTCTTATTCTAGATGAAGCAACGGCGGCTCTTGATACGGCGACGGAACAGGAAATTCAACAAGCATTGGATATTGTAAGCCGTGGACGTACAACATTGATTATTGCGCACCGTCTTTCTACTGTTATCAATGCGGATGAAATTTTAGTTCTTAAAAGTGGTCGTATTATTGAAAATGGGACGCATACAGAGCTTTTACGCAAGAAAGGTCTCTATGCTTCAATGTGGAATAAGCAGCTTGAAGCATCGCAAGCGGAAGAAAAATTACGTAAAATGCGTGAAGAAGATGAGACGAGTGTTGTTAATCGTAAAAAATAAATAGAGCAAAATGTAATCTATATCTTTATATGGAGTGATTGATTAAATACATAAAAAGACACAAGAGGAACAAAAAGCTTTGTTGCTTGTTTAAGTTTACGATGAATAGGAAATTATATGAGTATTCTGCAATCTTTCCATAATAGCTTTGTAACGGTTCATAAAGAAGGTTATCCTTTTATTGTAGCGTTTTTTGTTATTTCGCTCATTCTTGGTTGGATATGGAGTCCGTTGTTTTGGTTTGGTCTCGTTCTCACGGTGTGGTGTGTATACTTTTTCCGTGATCCAGATCGTGTGATCCCTTTGAATTCAAATTGGGTTATGTCGCCTGCAGATGGGCGTATTTCATTTGTGGAATCATGTGTTCCACCTGAAGAATTAGGATTAGGGAAAGATGAAATGATCCGTATTTCCATTTTTATGGATGTTTTTTCATGCCATATTAATCGTATTCCTATCAGTGGTACAGTAGAGTCTATCGTTTATCATCCAGGTCGATTTACCAATGCTGACTTTGATAAAGCTAGTCAGTTTAATGAGCGTAATGGGGTGGTAATTGATAGCAAACATGGTAAAATTGGTGTCGTACAAATAGCGGGAATGGTTGCGCGCCGGATTGTTTGCTGGTCAAAAGAAAACGATGCCGTTATGACTGGTGAGCGATTTGGATTGATTCGTTTTGGTTCTCGCCTTGATGTTTATATACCAACTGAAATGAAATTGCGTGTTGCAGTTGGACAGACAGCAATTGCTGGAGAAACAGTTTTGGGTTCTTTTGATGATAAGAGTGCCACAACGGACTTCAGATACGATTAGGACTCACAATGAAAAATTTTTCGCCATTTTCTTCATTCAATCCTGAGGGGCAGCATGATGATGTTGCAAATCGGCGGCGTTCACCTACATCAATGCGGTATGTCATTCCTAATATCATTACTATTTTAGCAATTTGTGCAGGGATGAGCAGCATTCGTTTGGCTTTTGAACATCGCTATGAAGCTGCTATTTTAATGGTGCTTTTGGCCGCAGTTTTAGATGGTGCTGATGGTCGCATTGCCCGTTTAATAGATGGTAGTTCATCTTTTGGGGCACAGATGGATTCTCTTGCTGATGTTATAAATTTTGGTGTTACCCCTGCACTCATTGTTTATTCTTTTATCTTGAATCAAGCGAATCATATTGGGTGGGTTGCTGCCCTTGTTTATTGTGTTGCTTGTTGTTTGCGATTAGCACGTTTTAATGTGATGTTAGATAACCCCAATATACCTAAGTGGCAGAGAAGTTATTTTGTTGGTGTTCCAGCACCAGCAGGAGCATTATTACTTTTATTGCCTACCTATTTAGGCACTCTTGGTTTGGTCCCCAATTGGGGGTGGGCATTATTTTTTAGTCTTTATACTGTAATTATTGCTTTTCTTTTGATTAGTCGTTTACCGGTATGGAATGCAAAAACAATTGATCAAAATTTAAGGCGCGATATCGTTATACCTTGCATGTTGGTCATTGTTATTTATGTCGGTTTTCTTGCGACTTACACATGGGAAACTTTATTGATTACAGCTGTTAGCTATATGATTTTTCTCCCTTGTAGTTTTATCGCTTATAATAAACGTGCTACTTTAGAAGAGAAAAAGGCTGATGCTAAAGCTATCCAAGAATTATAAAGTGCTTCATTCTTCTGTCGAAAAGCACAGGAAAAAGAGAGAGTCAAACGATTTACTTCTCATATGATGATCAATCAGGTACATGATAATCTACAAACCGATTTTTATGGACATTAAAGAGTTTTCCAGTTTCCTTTAAATCAGGTGATAACAAATGGACTATCTTTTTTGCAACCTCTTGTGGTGAAGGAAGAGTTTGTGGATCTTCACTGGGCATAGCTTCAGCGCGCATGGCAGTGCGTGTGGCACCAGGGTTGACACAATTAATCTTAATAGGGGTTTGTTTGAGTTCTTCTGCCCAACAGCGGGCAATCACCTCTAAAGCCGCTTTAGAGGCTGCATAAGCTCCCCAGAAAGGGCGCGCAGCATGCGCAACGCTTGAGGATAACAGGATGGCTCGTCCAGCATCAGATTCACGTAATAAAGGCTCAACGGCTTTCATTAAGCGCCATTGGCTGAAAAGATTTATTTGAAAAACATCTTCAAATACCGTGTTTTCTATATGCGCTATTGGTGAGAGTGTTCCAAGAATTCCTGCGTTTGCAACGATAATATCAAGTTTTTTCCAGCGTTTGGCAATTGAGATAGCAAGGGTATCGATGTTTTCCATATGATGCAAGTCAAGGGGAACAAGGGTTGCATGAGCTCCTTTTTCTCGGATTTGATTATCTAATTCAGTAAGTCCACTGACTGTTCGTGCAAGAGCAATAATATGAGCGCCGCGTGCAGCAAGCTCGAGTGCCAAATAATAGCCAATCCCTCTTGATGCGCCAGTAACAAGTGCAACACGCCCATGGAGACTAAAGTCACGTTTTGTCATCATTAATCTCTTGTTTTAAGAACAGATGATTGATGAATTTTGGAGAGATTTTCTTGATCAACCAGATGCGTAGGATAATATCCAGTAAAATAATGGTCAGTAAATTGTGGATCGGCGTTATTCCGTTTTTCCCCTGCTACAGCAAGATATAATCCATCCGTTGAAAGAAATTCTAATGAATCCGCTCCAATAAAATCACACATAGATTTTAAATCTGGATATTGATTTGCTAAAAGGTTTTCAGCTTTAGGTGTATCAATACCATAAAAGTCAGGATAAAAAATCATAGGGCTAGAAATGCGCATATGAACTTCTTTTGCTCCTGCATCGCGAAGCATTCGTACAATTTTAAGGGATGTTGTTCCACGCACAATAGAGTCATCAACCAGAATAACACGTTTTCCTTCAATCACAGGACGGTTTGCCGAATGTTTTAACTTGACGCCAAAAGCGCGAATTTGTTGTGTTGGTTCGATAAAAGTGCGGCCAACATAGTGATTACGAATAATACCAAGCTCGAAGGGAATTCCAATTTCTTGTGCATAGCCAATTGCGGCAGGTGTTCCTCCGTCAGGAACAGGAACTACAACATCACCCTTACAGGGGGCTTCTTGTGCTAAACGAATTCCCATATTTTTACGTGTTGTATAAACACTACGCCCTCCAACGATTGAGTCCGGGCGGGCAAAATAAACATATTCAAATAAACAAAGCTTTTCTGGTGTCTCATTTTCTGGTTTTATAATTTTTTTCGTAATTTCCCCATTTTTTTGTATTTCACATATGATGATTTCTCCATTTTTAACATCACGGACATATTTTGCTCCAATAATATCAAGAGCACAAGTTTCAGAACAAAAGATAGGCTTACCATCAAGTTCCCCCATCACGAGAGGTCTAATTCCTGTTGGATCGCGTGCCGCAATAAGCTTTGTACGTGTGAGCGCTAACATAGCATACCCACCTTCTACTTGCCGAATCGCATCAACAAAACGATCAGAGGACGATTCATAACGTGAGCGGGCGATAAGATGGAGAAAAACTTCTGAATCTGACGTTGATTGACAGATAGCACCAGAAGCGATGAGTTCACGGCGTAATGTGAGACCATTGGTAAGATTACCATTATGCGCAATAGCAATACCTCCAACTTTCAATTCAGCAAAAAGGGGTTGAACATTGCGTAATGCCACTTCTCCAGTTGTTGAATAACGGGTATGTCCAATAGCACGATTTCCTGGTAAGCGGGCAAGTGTTGCAGGGTTTGTATAGTGATCGCCAACAAGACCTAAATGCTTTTCTTGATGAAATATTTTATTATGGTAAGAAACAATCCCAGCTGCTTCTTGCCCACGATGCTGAAGTGCGTGGAGTCCAAGAGCTGTTAATGTTGCAGCATCTTCATGCCCAAGAATACCAAAAACTCCACATTCTTCATGAAGGGTATCATCATCTAATGAAAATTCTTGACAGAAAACATCGCTTTTTATCATCATATTCTTTCAGTTGTGATATGGAGGAATCATTAATATCACATTTTACATCATTTAGTTCTCTTTCCTCATGAAAAACTATTCTCTATTTTTTGAAAATTATCTTTTCATGAGAGTGTTGCTCATACGTATGTTTATTGCTGTCTTTAAACAAATTTTCCGTCTTTTCGAGAACAGATCCAATATCTTTGGGGAGTATTTCCCAAACTTTTTGTCCCAATGAATCTAAAATAGGCCTTGTTTTTGCATTTTTTAACCAATTCGCTTGAAGCTCGGGTTTAATCAGTGCATTAAGCAGCAACATACCGATGACCATGATAAGTAAACCACGAAGTGCTCCAAAAATAAAACCAATAGCACGGTCAAGGATACCAATTCGACTATCAATAATAAAATCAGAGATCTTCATTGTAATAATTGAAGTAATAATGAGAACAATAATAAAAATTGTGACCAATGTTGTGATCAATGCAATCATTTTATTAGAGAGATATTGTTCAAAGAAAGGTAAGACAGGTTTGAATAAAAACAGTGTCGTAACAGCTGCAACTGCCCAAGAAATCAACGATAACACTTCACGTGAAAATCCTCGAAGCATAGCAAGAAAAGCGGACAACAGGATGATTACTACGACAATTCCATCAAGGATTGTTATGATCATTTGTTTGTTCCTTATACATAAAGTTGTGTTCTTTTAAGTCTGTGTGCAAATATATTTTTTGTTATGCCATTTTTTGTTCTTATAGCAAGGATCTTTTGTATTTTATAGAGTTTTTTCTATATTATCATATCTGTGGTGCAGATCATTTTTTACTTACGGTAAGAGTAGCAACGAGTTCGGGAAGGTCGGAGAAAGTTTTTTGTTGAAAGTTGAGCGACTTCATCATTTCGGTTGTTGTTGTGGGGTGAAAGGCTCCTTGAAAGCCGAGTTTTTTTGCTTCATTGATGCGCTGTGCTGAATGTGCAACAGCGCGGGTAGCTCCTGAAAGACTGACTTCACCAAAATATACATAATCCGTTGGCAATGCGATATTGGCAAGAGAAGATACCAAAGCAGCGGCTACAGCTAAATCAGCAGCAGGTTCTGATATGCGATATCCACCTGCCACGTTCAGATAGACATCATGCTGTCCAAAACGAATGCCACAATGAGCTTCTAAAACGGCAAGAATCATAGAAAGGCGATTTCCATCCCATCCGACAACCGCACGTCTTGGTGTCCCAAGGGAAGAAGGAGCAACAAGCGCTTGAATTTCTACGAGTATCGGGCGTGTCCCTTCCATTCCTGCAAAAACAGCAGCGCCTGGTGCTTTTTCATTACGTTCCCCTAAAAATAATTCAGATGGATTTATCACTTCGCGTAATCCTTTATCAGACATTTCAAAGACACCAATTTCATCTGTTGGTCCGAAGCGATTTTTTACAGTTCTAAGAATGCGATAATGATGTCCTCCTTCACCCTCAAAATAGAGAACGCCATCAACCATATGTTCAACGACTCGAGGACCAGCAATTTGTCCATCTTTTGTAACATGCCCAACAAGAACAACGGCGGCTCCTGTTTTCTTGGCAAAGCGGATCATTGCCTGAGCACCGATACGTACTTGTGTGACAGTGCCAGGTGCTGAATCTGCTGTATCTGACCATAGGGTTTGAATCGAATCGATAATCACCATATCAAGGTTTTTATGTTCGCTTAAGGTTGCCAGGATATCTTCAACATTGGTTTCAGCAGCAAGTTTCACTTCTGTATTGTTAGCTTCAAGCCTTTGTGCGCGCAGACAAATTTGCGCAATAGCCTCTTCACCTGAAACATAGATGACATTATATCCTTTACGTGATAAAGCAGCGGCTGTTTGTGTCAGCAATGTTGATTTACCAATACCCGGATCACCTCCAACAAGGAGTGCTGATCCACGGACAAAGCCCCCACCGGTAACACGATCAAGTTCAGCAATACCAGAATGAATACGTGGAGCATCTTCGATATTTCCAGAAAGAGATGTGAGTGTGACAATGCGTCCTTTACGAGCATTTTGCTTAGGACCACTTCCTATGCCGCTATTTATAGTTTCTTCGATAAGGGAATTCCATTCCCCACAAGCGCTACATTTTCCTGCCCAACGGGAATGGATGGTTCCGCAATTTTGACAGATAAATTGAATACGATTACGCGCCATGTCGATTTAACCAATTTGCTCTGGAAGGTAATTGCTATCGGCCAGATCACTAAAGCGTGTGAAATCAGATTGAAAGGCAAGGGGCACGATTCCTGTCGGCCCATGGCGCTGTTTTGCAATAATAACGTCAGCTTTTCCAAAAGCTTTATCCATTATTTCTTGCCATTTCGTATGTTCCAAGCTACCTAGTTTTGGTTCTTCATTTTTGAGATAATATTCTTCGCGATAGACAAACAGAACGATATCGGCATCTTGCTCAATTGAACCAGATTCACGTAAATCTGAGAGCTGTGGACGTTTATCTGTTCTATTTTCTACTTGACGAGAAAGTTGAGAGAGAGCGATAATAGGAATATTCAATTCTTTTGCTAATGCTTTTAATCCTGTGGTAATTTCTGTGATCTCTTGAACACGATTTTCTGATGAACGCTTTGAACTGCTTGTCATGAGTTGGATATAGTCAATAAACAAGATATCTAAACCATGTTGCCGCTTGAGACGCCGCGCACGAGCAGCTAATTGCGTAATTGATATTCCCCCAGTTTGATCAATATAAAGTGGTGCCTTTTGTAGTTGGTTCACCGCACGAATAATTTTTGAAAATTGTTCATCTGAAATATTGCCACGCCGAATATCAGAAGAAGAGACTTCTGTTTGTTCAGAAATAATACGGGTTGCAAGCTGTTCGGATGACATCTCAAGTGAGAAGAATCCCACAATGCCGCCTTCATTTTCTTGGATATTGGCATTACGATTATAAGCATTAGCAATATTAAAGGCAATATTGGTAGCCAGTGAGGTTTTACCCATACCAGGGCGGCCCGCAAGGATAATTAAGTCAGATGCTTGTAATCCTCCCATTTTTTCATCAAGTGTTTTAATATGGGTGGCTATCCCTGATAATTGTGAAGAGCGCTTTTTCGCAGCACTTGCCATATCGATAGCTTTTTTAATAGCCTCATTAAAATTTTCAAATCCACCTCCATATTTCCCTTTTTCTGCTAGCTCAAATAACTGATTTTCAACAGTTTCAATTTGTTGGGTAGGCGTGAGTTCTACAGGAGCATCAAAGGCTGTATTGACGACTTGAGTTCCAAGGTTAATCAAAGACCGGCGGATAAAAAGATCGTAAATGACGCGTCCATAATCTTCAGCGTTAATAATAGTGACTGCCTCTGTGGCTAAGCGAACAACATATTGGTATACAGTAATATCTCCAATTTTTTCTTCCATTTGGATATAGGGCTTGATTGTAACTGGATCTACACGTTTTCCTATTTTAATAAGGTGAGATAAAACATGATAAATTTTTTGATGCAATGGTTCAAAAAAATGTTCTGGTTTTAAAAAATCTGAAACGCGGTCAAGAGAATCATTGTTGATAAAGATGGCACCAAGCAATGCCTGTTCAGCTTCAATATTATGCGGAAGTTGCCGAAAAGAAGGAGAATCCTCTTTCTTTGAAGAGCTGACATTAACAACGTTAGTTTCTTCCATAATATTTTTCCACTAAAATTCTAAGTCTAGCTACTTTAGGCGATAAATTGAAAATCGTATAATTAAAAGAATAGAGCGACAAATCTTCATTTTAAGTTAAAATTATATAATTTTTTAAAACTCTCTTTTCGTTCCTCATTTATCATTTGTGTATTATTTATATAACATCTATCTATTTTATTTTATAATATGTGATTTTAAAGTGGAAGTTTTACTACTCTAAATTTAAGTATTTTTAAGTTACTTAACCTTAAAATTCCAATATCTGTGTAAGTAGAATTATTTTTTTATAACTGAAATTATTTCAGATCATGTGAGGATATAATCAACTTAACGCTCATACAAACTTTAGCCTTAAGGGTAGAACTTTAAATTATTTTTGCTTTATATGCTGGAAAACAAAAGACATTTCCTCTTAGTGATATTATTATTCTCGGCATGTAATGCCTTTAAATAGTATATTTCTAATTCTTTCATAAAAATTAGGTTCTTTATGTACGATAGCCATAAAATACTCACTTTTAAAGTGTGAGTATTTTATGATCGATATTTAAAATGGAATAAAAAATATAAAACAGAAAGAAAAAATAGAAATTAAGCTTCTTGATGAGAACTGTTTATATCGTTGTCATTAATTTCTTCTGCCAATAATTCTTCCTGACTTTCTTCTAATAATTCTTCTTGAATATTATATATTTCTTTAGCCGAAGTGAGAGTTTCACCTTCTGCTTGGCGTTGTGCTTCACTGGTAGAACGCGCAACATTAATAATCACAGAAATTTGAACCTCTGGATGTAAACTAAGAGTGATAGTGTGAAGACCGATCATTTTTATTGGATGATTAAGTTCGATTTGATTTCTCCCAATAGAAAAGCCTTCATCTGTTATAATTTCAGCAATATCACGTGTTGACACAGAACCATAAAGTTGTCCTGTTTCACCAGCAGAACGAACAACAATGAATGATTGTCCATCAAGTTTTTCAGCAATTTTTTGCGCTTCGCTTTTGCGTTCAAGATTACGTGCTTCAAGTTGTGCACGTTGTACCTCAAAATGTTTTTTATTAGCTTCATTTGCGCGTAAAGCTTTACCTTGAGGCAAGAGAAAATTACGCGCATAACCATCTTTAACTGAGACAATATCACCCATCTGACCAAGACGAGGAATGCGCTCAAGTAAAATAATATCCATAGTTTTTCCTTTCGAACAAATAAATTTAGTGGAGTTTTTTGCGTGATTGAAAATTGTATTGAATAGCAGCCCAAATTCCCATCAAAAGCATCATGAAAACAATAGGTGGAGTAAAAACGACTGTAAAAATAGCAATATAAACAAGAGAAAGTATAATAATCCGACCGTTTACCCCTTTTGTAATATTGTGAAGATATGCTAGACCGCTAATTAATATGATGACAGTGTATGCAGTACTAAAGGCAAGGGTACTCAAGTTAAGAGAAGCGCTCAACTCAATCATCGATGCTATGCAAACAATAATAAAAATAATAATTCCAGAAATTGGAAGGCGGAGAGTTTGGCTCCAATCATCACGGGGTCTTTTCAGCCATTTCATATGTTGTGCTGCTATCATGGAAAAGTAAAGGTTACCAATGAGAAAAACCAAACTATAAATAGTCAAAGAAAAAGCAGTAAAAGTTGCTGTATGCGTCATTAAAAGCTCATTAAAAGCGCGTATATCGGCTTCTTTTATTGACTGTGTTTGTTGCAGAGTTTGTGCTATGTTTTCGGTGATTTTTTTTGCAACGATGGGTGTGGAAGGACGTGTTTGAACATAAAGCCCAATGAAAGTTGCTATAAGAGCGATAAAATTAGTTAAATGAAAAATAACCGATGATAATGGATACCATATCAGTTCGTTTTCTTTTTGCGCTGGTCGTGCAAGCCCAAGAAGCCAAGAAGCATAGACAGCAGGAAGGAAAAATAAGAACATAAAGCCAAGAGCAATATAGGTATTAGTGGTTATGCTAAGAACAACAGTGGCACTTATGAGGGCGATGAGACTGGCTAATGTTCCTTGACCGAACGCAACAATAAAAATTGGCAATGAAAGAAAGCAGCCAAGAAGAAGAGAAAAAAAGGGCGCGATATTTGCAACACTGATGATTGCCAGTCCTATCACAACAGCAAATAATCCTGCCAAAATACCGGTTAATATCTCATAAGTACGATTTTTTTTCATTTATTGCTGTCCTGCTTTCTGCAGTTAGAGGCGTGTCAATACCCCAACTTTGACATTTAATAGCTTAACATAGGATACAACAAGCTATTTTTTAACCATATAAGAAAAGCAACTGGAGAAACTCTCCAGTTGCATAGCGTATTGATTGCTTACTTTATAACGTACGGAAGTAAGCCTAAAAAGCGAGCACGTTTGATAGCATTAGCTAATTCACGCTGTTTTTTCTGACTAACAGCAGTAATCCGTGAAGGAACAATTTTCCCACGTTCGGAAATATAACGTTGTAACAACTTGATGTCTTTATAATCAATTTTGGGAGCATTGGTCCCTGAAAAAGGACATGTTTTACGACGACGATGAAAGGGGCGACGTGCAGAGTTTTGATTAGTATCAGTCATCATTCTACCCCTTCTATAGTATTTTCACGTTGACGACGTGGAAAACGGGGACGCTCTTCATCATGTCCAATGTGACTATTGCGATCAAGGTGTGAGAGCATAGCAGATTTTTCTTTTTCGTGTTTTTCTACGCGAATGGTCATATAACGCAAAATATCCTCATTGATGCGCATCTGACGCTCCACTTCAGCAATTGCTGAAGCTGGTGCATCAATATTGACTAAGACATAATAAGCTTTACGGTTTTTACGAATACGGTAAGCAAGAGGACGAAGTCCCCAATTTTCTATACGCCCAACTTTTCCACCATGCGCTTCAATGACACCTTTGTAGAGACTCAAAAGTTCATCAACTTGCTGCGGTGCAATGTCTTGTCGGGCAAGGAACATATGTTCATAAAGAGCCATTGTTTTGCCTTTCTTCAATTAAATTTCACCGGTTTTAGCGCAAAGCCTCTGCGACTTGTCTTTTTTGGAAATCCAAAGAAGAAAGGACGCGTTTACAATTCGAGACATCTCAGAGCGGAGATACGGGAGGCCGGAAACATTATATTTCCTACTGATATTTTACAGCCCTCCGTTCAACCTCCAGCTAAAGTGCCGGCAACGAATATTTCATATCTACAGGTTATCTTTTAAAATAGCAAGTTTATGCACATAAAAAAATTGATTTGTTAAATCTTGATATATTTCCTTCTTCTACAAAAAGATAATACTGTAATATAAAGGCAAAGGAGGGAAAAATGGACTTTTTAAACCAGATTGATGTTACACTCTTTGAAATGTTTGTCGGCAATCATCAAGCTTGGTCGATTGTAGTTTTGTTTAGTATTTTTTGTGCAAAGTTTTTAATTTATATTATTCCTCTCCATCTTTGTGCGTTGTGGTTTTGTGGTGGGGAGAGGGAACGGTGTGTTGTGCTAAGCATTTGCATGAGTATTTGTGCATCTCTTTTCATAGGTTATCTCATTTCTCTTTTTTATTTTCATCCTCGCCCATTCGTGGTAGGGCTGACGACACCGCTTATTCAACATCGTGCAACAGCTTCTTTTCCTAG
This sequence comes from Bartonella sp. AP19HLJMH, assembly GCF_042196245.1. Classification (NCBI taxonomy): domain Bacteria; kingdom Pseudomonadati; phylum Pseudomonadota; class Alphaproteobacteria; order Hyphomicrobiales; family Bartonellaceae; genus Bartonella; species Bartonella sp. AP19HLJMH. The sequence goes on along the minus strand of NZ_JBHIPX010000001.1, from coordinate 84,993 downwards.
TAATCATGCCTTGACCATTGCATCTTATGCAGCTAACTTTTATTTTTACCGATACAAAGTTACTTTTAAATTTGCCACCGTATTTTTGTGTTTGATCTGTTGGGCGCGCATCTTTGTGGGTGTACATTATCCCTTTGATATTTTAGCAGGGGCAATTTTAGGAAGTCTCATAAGTTTGGGTGTTATTCAGTTTATAGCACCTTATTTTCCTAAGTTTTTATATCAAATTCCGCCTTTAAAATATAATTTTAAGTGTGGTATTCGTTTTAAATAAAGGGCTTTATCTTGATTTGTGCGGATGAATAAGGTCAAAAGAAAATAATTTAATTGTACAGTTTTAGGAGTTGATAAATGGGTGCAGCTTTTATTTTTCCAGGGCAGGGGAGTCAACTTGTTGGTATGGGGAAAGCGCTTGCAGAGCAATTTATTGTCGCACGGATGGTTTTCGAGGAAGTTGATGATGCTTTGGGTGAGAAATTATCAAAGATCATTTTTGAAGGACCAGCAGATGTTTTAACGTTAACAGCAAATGCACAACCGGCATTAATGGCTGTATCTATGGCTGTCATTCGTGTGATGAAACAATTAGGGCTTCGTATAGAAGAAAAGGTAAGGTTTGTTGCTGGTCATTCTTTAGGCGAATATTCGGCTCTTTGTGCTGCTGGTACATTTACTCTCACAGATACGGCAAGACTTTTGCGTATTCGTGGCAATGCTATGCAGGCTGCTGTCGCGGTTGGTGAAGGTTCTATGGCTGCATTAATTGGTTTAGAAGAGCACATTGTGGAAGAAATTTGTGAAACTGTTTCTGGAGAAGGACTATGTCAGATTGCTAATGATAATGGTGGTGGGCAAATTGTTATTTCCGGTAAAGCAAAAGCAGTTGAGGCAGCGGTAGAGATTGCATCAACAAAAGGTGCAAAACGTGCACTTCTTCTTCCTGTTTCTGCACCTTTTCATTCATCTTTAATGCAACCTGCTGCTGATGCCATGAAGAAAGCACTTTTGACTGTTAACAAAATGTCCCCTATTGTTCCTTTGATTGCCAATGTTTCTGTTGCACCTGAGAGCAATCCAGAGCGTATTACTACTCTTCTTGTCCAACAAGTGACTGGGAGGGTGCGATGGCGTGAAACAATAGAATGGATCGCTGCTAATGGAGTTGATACGCTTTTTGAAGTTGGTTCTGGAAAAGTATTAACAGGTTTAACGCGTCGTATTAACAAAGATATAAAGGGGGTAACCATTGGAACAGTTGATGAAATAGAATCAGCGCTAGGTATGCTCGGCGTTTAATCTATAAGGAGTTTAAAAATGTTTAGATTAACAGGACGTAAAGCTCTTGTAACGGGGGCTTCGGGAGAAATTGGTGAGGCAATTGCACGCTGCTTTCATGCACAAGGAGCTATTGTTGGACTTCATGGAACACGTGAAGAAAAGCTCAGAGAAGTGGCGGCAGAATTAGGGCAGAATGTTTTTGTATTTCCCGCTAATCTTTCTGAACGCCAATCGATTAAACAATTGGCTGAAGTTGCAGAGAGAAAAATGGATGGCGTCGATATTTTGGTTAACAATGCGGGAATCACTAGGGATGGTCTTTTTGTGCGTATGCAAGATAAAGACTGGGATGATGTTTTAGAAGTTAACCTAACAGCTGCTTCTCTTTTGACGCGTGAATTAATACATTCTATGATGCGCCGCCGGTATGGAAGGATTATTAACATTACATCTGTTGTTGGTGTTGTGGGAAACCCTGGACAAACGAATTATTGTGCTGCAAAAGCAGGCTTGATAGGTTTTTCTAAAGCATTGGCACAAGAAATTGCTTCGCGAAACATCACTGTCAATTGTATTGCTCCAGGATTTATTAAATCCGCAATGACAGACAAGCTTAATGAAAAGCAAAAAGAAGCCATTATGGCTGCGATTCCGATGAAACGTATGGGAAGTGGGCAAGAAATAGCCGCTGCTGCTGTTTATTTAGCAAGCGATGAAGCAGCCTATACGACAGGTCAAACACTCCATATCAATGGTGGAATGGCAATGATTTGAGTATTTATTTTATTCCACATTGATTTATGAGTTGTATTATTTTAGATAGTAACGATTGAAATGGATAGATGCATCTATTTCTTTAATATGGTCGTTGATCAATTGATGTCGGAATGTCAGATTGGTTCATTTTGTAGGGGATATCCACAGGATGTTTTAAATCATTACTAAAATCTTTTAAAGTAATGCATCTATTGCTTGATTAGATGAACCGATATAGTTAACCAAATTATAGGAAATATAAATTCGAGGATTTCAACATGAGTGATACAGTAGAGCGCGTTAAGAAAATTATCGTGGAACATCTTGGGGTTAATGCTGATAAAGTTGTAGAAAATGCAAGCTTTATCGATGATCTAGGGGCTGATAGCCTTGATACGGTTGAACTCGTTATGGCTTTTGAAGAAGAGTTTGGGGTAGAAATTCCAGATGAAGCTGCTGAAACGATTTTCACAGTTGGCGATGCAGTCAAGTTCATTGATAAAGCTTCTGTGTGATTACTAAAGGGCAAAGGCATAAATTGCTTTTGCCTATATTCTTCGGAGCTCTTTTGAAAAGAGAGCTTTGAGAGGTGAAGTTTAGTTCAAGGTTAGAAGTTATGAGACGTGTTGTTGTTACTGGTTTAGGATTGGTATCTCCATTAGCTGGTAATATTGAATATAGTTGGAAGCGACTTCTTGAAGGAAGAAGTGGTGTCCGACGTATCACAGAGTTTGATGTGTCAGATTTGCCATGCCAGATTGCTGCGCGTATCCCCTTAGGGGATGGAACAGAGGGGACTTATAATGCTGATTTGTATATGGAACCTAAAGAGCAACGTAAAGTTGATGCATTTATTGTTTATGCAATGGCTGCTGCTAACCAAGCGCTTGCAGATGCCGAATGGTTTCCTAAGAGTGATGAAGATCAGATTTGTACAGGCGTGTTAATTGGTTCGGGAATTGGGGGAGTTGAGGGTATTGTTGAAGCTGGTTATACGCTTCGTGATAAGGGCCCACGTCGTGTTTCTCCTTTTTTTATTCCAGGTCGTTTGATTAATCTTGCTTCTGGTTATGTGTCTATTCAATATGGTTTACGGGGGCCTAATCATTCTGTTGTAACGGCTTGTTCAACAGGGGCGCATGCAATTGGTGATGCGGCACGTTTGATTATGTTTGGTGATGCAGATGTCATGGTGGCAGGGGGGACTGAATCTCCGATAAATCGGATATCTCTTGCAGGTTTTGCAGCTTGTAGAGCTCTTTCTACTTGTCGCAATGATGATCCTGAACGGGCGTCACGTCCTTATGATACTGATCGTGATGGTTTTGTGATGGGGGAAGGAGCAGCTGTTGTTGTTTTAGAAGAGCTGGAACATGCCAAAAAACGAGGAGCGCGTATTTATGCTGAGGTTATTGGCTATGGTTTATCTGGTGACGCTTACCACATTACAGCGCCTTCAGAAAGTGGTGAAGGGGCTCAGCGTAGTATGATAGCTGCTCTTAAGCGTGCACAAGTGAATATAAGTGAACTTGATTATATTAATGCTCATGGTACATCTACGATGGCTGATTCCATAGAGCTAGCGGCTGTTGAGCGTGTTTTAGGGAGTTATGCACCACAAGTTTCTATGTCATCAACGAAATCATCTATCGGGCATTTACTTGGTGCAGCCGGTGCTGCTGAGGCTATTTTTTCTATTTTAGCTATACGGGATAATATAGCCCCAGCGACACTTAATCTTGACAATCCATCGATTGAAACAAAAATCGATCTTGTACCACACAAACCGCGTGAACGAAAGATTGATACGATTCTTTCTAATTCTTTTGGATTTGGTGGGACAAATGCATCGTTGGTGATGCGACGTTTTAGGGGATAATAAGTATTTTTATTTAATTTTTGCTTTTGAGTTTTCTACTTTATTATAAGGTGAATAAGAAATTATAATATTATCCTTAATCGCTATTGAGGGGTTATGTCCGATGTGAAAAATGGAAAATCATTAAAGGACGTAAGTGATTCCTCTTCGAATCATTTAGCAGATAGTTATGACATGTTAATACATAAAAAACGAAAGAAATCATCTATCGTCCGTAATCCGTTGGTCATTCTCGGTCATTTTTTTCTTATGCTGATTGTGATTATTCTTTTTGCCATAAGTATTCCTCTTTATATTGGAAAAAGTATTTTTGAAGAAAAGGGAAAAATTGAGGAAGAACAAATTGTTCTTATCCATCCTGGTACCGGAATTCGTGAAATTGCTTCATTGCTAGAAAAACGCGGTTTCATTCGATCATCAGATATTTTTGTTTATGGGGTTGGTTATCACCAAAAAACAACGCATCTGAAGGCTGGTGAATATTTAATTCCGGCTCATGCTTCGATGCAGGATATTATGGATATTCTTGTGAAAGGAAAATCTATAGAGTATACATTTACAGTACCTGAAGGTTTAACGGTTCAGCAAGTTTTCGATCGATTAGCTGCGAATGAAATTTTGATTGGAGACCTTCCAAAAATTTTGCCTCCAGAAGGTTATTTAATGACGGATACTGTTCGTTTTATTCGGGGAACAACGCGTAAAGAGATTGTAAACAGGTTGCGTGAAGGACAGACAAAATTAATTCATGCTATATGGGATACGCGTTCACCTGATTTACCCATTAAATCAATTGATGAATTTGTTATATTAGCCTCAATTGTTGAGAAAGAAACGGGAATTGCAGCAGAAAGACCAATGGTTGCTGCGGTATTTTATAACCGCCTTACAAAGCATATGCGTCTTCAATCAGATCCAACAGTAATTTATGGTCTCTTCGGAGGAAAAGGAAAACCATCCGGTCGTGCAATTTATCGTTCAGATCTTGAGAAGGAAACACCATATAATACTTATAAAATTAATGGTTTGCCCCCAACGGCTATTGCAAATCCAGGTCGAGATTCTTTAAAAGCGGTGGCACATCCACCAAGCAGTGATGCACTTTATTTTGTTGCTGATGGTTCAGGAGGGCATGTTTTTTCTCGAACTTTAGAGGAACATAATATGAATGTTCGCAAGTGGCGAGAATTAAAGGCAAAACATTGAATTTATAGTGATAACACATCTTTTTGCATCGTAAATGAGAATCCCAAATATAGTAAAATTTTTCTATTTAAACTTTTTATGAGAATGATAAAAAATCATTTTCTTGTCTGTCACAAGTGGGGTTGGCGTATGGATAAAAATATTTAAGAAAGAAGTGAATATACTGCTAATACCTTATCTCAAAAAAGAGCAGAATAACATTGAGAATTGCTAAGAAAACACATTGATTAGGAGAGAGGTTGAGATAATGTATAATTCAAATTTTGGAGAAACATTTATGAACAAAGTAGAGTGATGTAATGACAGTCTTTGAAAGTAAATTGAGTACTATAAAAATGAATCAACGCCGCGGTTTTTTATTTATTCTCTCTTCGCCTTCAGGTGCTGGTAAATCAACAATTTCTCGATTACTTCTAAAAGAGGGACAATTAGAGCTTTCCGTAAGTATGACTACAAGGAAAAGGCGTCCTAGTGAAGTAGATGGGCTGCATTATTACTTTATTTCAAAAGAAGAGTTTGAATATAAGCGTGATAGGGATGAATTTATTGAGTGGGCAGAAGTTCACGGAAATTATTATGGCACTTTACGTGAAACTGTTGAAAGCGCATTGAATGCTGGCCAAGATATGTTATTTGATATTGATTATCAAGGTACCGAGCAGCTGCAAAAAAAGATGCTAGGAGACACTGTATCTGTTTTTATTCTTCCACCATCAATGAAAGAGCTTGTTTCGCGTTTACATCGTCGAGCAGAAGATAGTCAAGATACTGTCAATTTGCGATTGGAAAATGCACGAACGGAGTTAAAGCATTGGCTTTCTTATGATTATGTTGTGATTAACGAAGATTTAGATCAGTCTTTATCTTTTATTAAATCAATTTATTTAGCTGAAACCGTAAAACGTGAGCGTTGTTCTTATCTTGGCTCTTTTGTTGATGGGCTTATTGCTGAAAAAATCGATAAATGTTGTGATTAAAAAAGGTTTTATAACACAAAGTGCATTTTTTAGAGCACTAGATGCGCTAAAGTTACAAATTCAGAAATCGAGAGCGTTTCAGCACGGCGCGTTCCATCAATTCCAGCTTTTTCTAATAGCTCTTCACCTCCAAGTATTTTGAGATTTTGACGAAGCATTTTTCGTCTTTGCCCAAAGGCGGTTTTTGTGACGAGGCTTAGTTTTTGTGCAGAGCAGGAAAGAGGTTGTATTCGCGGAATAATATGAACAACGGAAGACGTTACTTTAGGTATTGGTATGAAGGCTTGAGGGGGGACATCAAAAGCAATTTTAGCAGTGGTACGCCAGCCAGTTAAGACACTAAGACGTCCATAATGAGTAGATTGAGGTTTGGCTGTAATCCGTTTGGCAACTTCACGTTGAAACATCAATGTCATTGATTCATAAAAAGGAGGCCATGGTTCAGTCAAAAGCCAATTTAATAAGAGTTGTGTCCCAATATTATAGGGAAGATTTGCAATAATGCGCGGTTTTACAGGGCTTGTTTCAAAGAGTTTTGAGAAATCTTGCTTCAGTGCATCATTACAAATAACTTTTAATTTTTTAGGATAGTGTTTTTCTATTTCTAAGAGAGCCGGTATGCAGCGCTCATCGCGTTCTATTGCTGTTACAATGGCACCCTTTGCTAGCAAGGCACGTGTGAGACCTCCAGGACCAGGACCAATTTCAAGAACAGGTTTTCCTTCTATATTGCCTGCTTGATGAGCAATTTTAGATGTTAAATTAAGATCAAAAAGAAAATTCTGCCCCAAAGATTTATGCGCTTGTAATCCATATATATCAATGACCTCACGCAGAGGAGGGAGATTATCTATTGGCATGGGTTTAAACTATTTTTTGCAAGTTGATTTGCAAGTTTAAGAGCAGCAATAAAGCTTTCGGGAGAGGCTATCCCTTTATCAGCAATGTCAAAAGCAGTTCCGTGATCTGGAGACGTGCGAATAAAAGGTAGACCTAACGTGACATTAACAGTGCTATCAAAGTCTAATGTCTTAACAGGGATAAGGGCTTGATCATGATACATACAAATGGCAACGTCATATGCTTTTCTTGCGCATTCATGGAACATTGTGTCGGCAGGCAGCGGGCCTGCAATATTGAGTCCTTTCTTTTTAAGATATTCAATAACAGGAGTGATAACTTCAATATCTTCTTTTCCCATCGCACCTCCTTCTCCAGCATGAGGATTAAGACCAGCAACAGCTAGTCGGGGTGATGTTATTTTAAACCTTGTTTTTAAGTCATATTCAGTAATAAGTACCGTTTGAATAATTAAATCACGGGTAAGCTGTGAAGGAACATTTTTAAATGGAATATGAACAGTTATTGGTACTGTTTTTAATCGAGGTCCTGCTAACATCATAACTGGATGATAACATTTATGAAAAGCTTTATGGGCTAAATCGGCTAAAAATTCTGTATGACCTGGAAATTGAAAACCGGCATCATAAAGACTCTTTTTTGCAATAGGACAAGTGATAAGTGCACATGCATGGCCATTTTGAATCAATTGAACACAGCGTTTAATTGCTTCAATAATTCCAGCTGTATTTTTCGATGAAGGTATACCTAATTGATCACTTTGTTTGTTTTTTAACGGTATGATAGGAAGAGCGTTTTGAAAATTTTTTGCAGGATTATTGATTAAAACAGATTGCACCTCAACATCAATCTGTAAAAAACGAGCGCGCGAACGAATAACATCTGGATCAGCAAGAAGTACAAAAGGTGGAATTTGGCGTGTAACACGCAAATTCCACGCTTTTAGTACTATTTCAGGACCAATTCCGGCAGGATCACCACCGCTAACAATAAGAGCAGCCATTATGAATTTTGAATGCGTGCCACTCGGCGCAGTTCTCCTAAATATTTGTCGCTTAATTCTTCAAGTTTTTGCGGGCTTCTTTTTTTACTATCTTGAAGAGAAAATATCAGTCGAGCGACATAATCATCAGAAACTCTTTTTATTTTGCAGACAGCAATTGCTTCGATTCCATCAGATGTTTCTTGTAATTTTGTCATTTTTCCAGCAGGCGTTTCAAGAATAGCTTGTTCCCATGCATTAGGAAGTTGTGGCTCCAGAAACTTTCCTAAGTGGCGGATAGTAACGTCTAAAATACCTCTTGCTTGATTGTGAGCATTGGCACATCCACGGAAATGTGCGCGAAAATTACTTGCTTCTCTTTGACGTCTTTCAAAGATCTCTGAACGACGATGTGCAGGAATGACAAAAACAATTCGCTGTAATGTATATTCGTTGGTTGAAGGTTTTACACCACCATTTTTTAATATTCTGCGTACAGCTTCTTGTTCGCTAATCATACCTGTTTCAGCTTGATAGCGTGCGCTAACAAGACGCCCCCATCCTATTTGTCCACGGATGTAATCTTTAAAGTGTTGCACTGTGATCTCAGTTTGGATCAGAATTTGGTTGAGCTGATCAATCGTCATATTATTTTGTGTCGCAAAATTCTCAAAAGCTCTATCAACTTCATCATTGCTTACTTCAATATTACGACGTTTTATTTCAATATTTTTTAGCTTTTCATCAATAAGCTCTTTTTTAGCCTGTGCCACCAAATTGCCTTGCTTTTGTTGTAGCCTGAGAAAAGCAAGGCGTCTTTGTATATCATAATTTGTGATGGGGTTGCCATTAACTGTAACAACAATAGAAGTCTGCGCAAAGACTGTCGGAATCAAAAATCCATTTATTAGCAGGCTACTTACGCTCAAAGATGCAATATAAAATAAAGCAAGAAAACGCTTTTTCAATTTATTCATGTAAATAGGCTTTCGCATTGTTTATTAATTCTCATCAACAACTTAAAATACACGCTTTCTTTCATAAAAACAATGATAAGTTAAATGACTGATACATTCCCTTTATAAATTAATCTATCTTTTTTCCGATATCTGCAATCGTACGCAATGAAAGAGAGAAATTAAAGTTTTGCAAGGGTGCTTTCCTGCCTGGATTCGTTACCTGTTGATAACCGAATGTTAACCCGAAACATTCATCCATATAACTCAAGCTAATTCCTCGCTTTATAAATGTACCAGATACTAAATCATAACCGGCGTTGCTATTAATGGACCAATAATCTGCTAATTTAAGTCCTGTTTGAAAAGAAATTTCTTGGCGCTCTTGAGAATATTCATAGTCTGGTTGCTTTGCGATATAGGCATATTGTAGAGCCGCCCAAAAATTTTGCCATTTTTGTGATGCTTCGATTTCACTACGGCGGATTTTTCCTGTTTTTTTGTCAAAGCGTCCACGCGTTTCTAAGGAAAAACCACTTTTATGGGTTGTACCAAACATTGCAACATAGTCTGAACGTTTTGCCTCTAAGCTAGAATGAGTACCGACATTGATAAAGTCCTTTTCTGCAAAAGAATTCTTTCCTGCTAGATGGAAGGATTGTCCAATGAGACCATAAAGAGACCAATTATCATTAAGGCTTCCAGAATATCTTATACCTATATTGGCTCTTGTACCACCTTCTACACGATCATAACCAGAAAATTTGTCTCGTTGAAAGAGAGTGGTTGCATCAAAGACAAAGCTTTGAGCATCTTCATTAGGAATTTGTCCAATATATTGTTCATTATTGCGTATAAAAATTTGTGCAGTTGGTTCTATAATATGTGTAGAATGATTAGCTGTAATGAGGAAGGGATAACGTAGTTCCAACCCTGCTGTTGCCATGCCACGAATTGCTGAACCATGAATTGCGGATAAGGCATTGTTTTCTATAGAATCTGTGTGATTTTCGCTTGCATTGGTTGTAATGATATCAGCTCGTAGAGAGAGAAGAGGGGTTAAGATGAGTCCGTTGTGCGTGTTGAAGCGCTTTTTCCACTGAAGCTCGTTTGTTAAACGCAAACTATTTCCAGCCATACCAGAAAGTTTTACTGTGTTGAGAGGGTTTCCGTTCTGGTCGGGTGAACTGAAGTCAGCATGGCGACGATAAACTGATTGCATATTACTATGGAAGGTAAGCTCTCCATTATAAATGGGTTCATCTGGTGTGAAAAAATAATCGATGCGTGGTAAGACCCACGCTTGCCGAGAGTGACGTTCATAATGAGGATCATTCAATATTGAATCTTGAACTTTAAAATGATAAAAACGCATATCAAAATAATTTTTTCCTGCAAGACCATTCAGATAGATCTGAGAAAGTTGTGTAGGATTGTTATAGTTTTCAAGTTTATAGGCACGACTAAAATGCCGATCTGATTGTGCAAGAATATCCCATCCATAAGTCCAGTGTGAATTAATACGAAAATCCCCCTTTGTCGCCAGCATATAACGGTTTTTATGTTGGGCATCAATCGTATCATTATCAAATCTATGCGGTTTCATTTGATATATATGAGCAAAGCGAATGTTATAACGTCCCGTTTTTAAACGCTGACGCCATTCCCCTTCGGTTAAAAGCCCTTGTTGGGTATAAACCGTAGAAGAAAGGGTAAAATCATAATGGGGGGCGAGATTCCAGAAATAAGAATTCTTTATCCCCATACCGAGATAATCAGTATAAAAAAAATGAGGAGTAAGCAGACCGCTAGCACGCCTGACAGTTGGATCATAGATCTCAAAATTTGGAAATTTTATAATCGGTACACCAAAAACTTCAAAACTGCTATTTTCAAACCGAATTTTTTTGACGCTATTATTCCATATGATCTTTCTTGCTTTAATTTTCCATAGGACGTCTCTATCTGGTTTATAAGAGCAAGGTTCACAGGCTGTATAGGTTGCATTTTCAAAGACTGTTATGTGATTGTGTTTGCGTGTAGCATTTTGGGCTGAAAAGTGAACATTGTTGGCTGTATCAATACGTAGGGCGTTTACAAAACCCTCGCCAAGATCTTTGGTCATATCAATTTGGTTGGAATAAATTTTATTACCATCCTTTTGAGTAATTTCAACGTTCCCTTGTGCTATAAGCCGTCCTGTTTTTTGATTGTAAATAATTTTTTGAGCGACAACTTTATTGCCATCATATTCGATTTGGACATTACCGTGTGCAGAAACAGTGTTTTCATCACGATTGTAGATGAGTTCATCCGCAGAGAGCAAAAGAGGAGGTTCCAGATTTTGAATGCGACTTTGAGAAGGAGATTGAAGGCTTTGAGCGTGCGCACAATAAGACAAAGCACTTCCTAAAATAACCCCCACAACACTTTTAAAAGCGAGAGCACTTAATTTTGTTAAAATAGTTTTTTTAAGTGTTAATGCTTTCACTTAGCCATCCTCTTTATGAAGTAAAAAAGAGATTCCTAAGAATAACGCAATAACAACGGGTGTCCAAGCTGCAATAATTGGTGGAATATATCCAGCATTACCGAAAGCTTGAACAAGTACGGAAATAACATAAAGCATAAACCCAGCTATTACGCCACCAAGAATCAACATTCTAGATTGCCCAAAACGTGTAAAATTTAAAGATACAGTTGCTGCAATGAGGGTCATTGCCACAAGCAATGCCGGTAATGCAATCAAAGATTGAAAATACATATCAAAATTATGAGCAGAATAGCCAAATGAACGTGCAATCATAATTTTTTTTGGCAATTGGTAAAATGGAATAGTTGCGGGATTCACTAAACGTTCCGTTAAAAATTCAGGTTTTAGATTGGTTTTTATTTGCAACACGGTAAATTTTTCAGGAGGATGCCCTATTTTATAGATTGTTCCATTTGTTAATAGCCAAAATCCATTAGTCAAGGTTGCTTTTGGGGCGTTAATCCAATTTTTAACGGTTGCATTGTCATTGTATTGTACAAAGGTGGCATCGAGAAGAGAAAGTCCTTGATCGGTGATAGATTTAGCACCAATGGTTGTTCTGCCTAAATTTGTACGTTGTGTTAACCAGTGGATACTTGTATTGTGAAGAGGTGTTAGTACATTGTGATTGCGCCATTCAGTCATCTTTTTTTCTGCTTGAGAAAATCCCCATGCAGCAAGTGGATTAATGAGAAGAATTGAAAATAATCCTAAAAGAAAAGCTCCAAAACAAGCTGGCATAAGAAATTGCCATGCAGAAACACCGATTGAACGAGTCACCACAAGTTCAAGTTTTTTGTTGAGCGAGATAAGCGTTGCCATTGCAGAAAAGAGTGCAATGAAAGGGATAAGTTGTTGCATGATAAAAGGGATGCGTAAAGCAGAGAGGAAAAATGCATCTTTTGCTGTATAATGCGGAAGGGAAGATAGCCTACCGGAATTCTCTGTGAAATCGATTAAAAGAGCAAGAACAAAAATGCTTCCCCAGAAATAACAAGTTATTTTAAGATAACGTATAAAAAAATATCGTCCAAGTGTCCACCCAATCATGATATTTCATCCGAGGAATCTTGAGATTTTCGATGTTCAAATTTGTTCATTATTTTTTGAAAAGCGATTTGAAGTATCTCATTAACTTTTGTGGGAAGCCCAATTTTATGATTCGTTAAAAGCATAAAAAAGACAAATGCACTTGTTCCTATAGGTATAATATAAAGGAGAGGAACGTATGCAAGATCGCTTTTTGCTTTTTCTGCGAAAAAATATCCTATCCAATACACCAGAAAAGAGAGGGCAATTGCCGAGAGATTTGCGGAATGATGAGCTTGTCGATGGGAGCGTACATCCCCTGCCGCTGCTAATGCAATAAGTGAAAAAACAATAGGGTAGAGCCATTGTGTTAATCTGCGGTGAAATTCAGCTTTATATTGGAGTGGTTTTCGTTGATAGTAGGGATCTTTTGGGTCAGGGTTTTGTAAATAAGAAAGAGACCGATCTTTTGGATAAAGAGTAGGTGTTTTATCACTGGGGATAAACTCTCCTAGGCTAAAAGTATATGAGCTAAATTGCACGATTGAAACACTGTTATTTTGATGATTGACTCTTTCTATTTCACCGTTATTGAGAACCAGAAAACTGCCGTTTTTATTGCTCACAATGGATGCGTCTGTTGCATAATAAAAAAGATCAGTCTTAGGATCACGCTGGTCGGCAATGAAAAGGCGTTCAAGTGTTCCATTTGGATTTCGTTCGCCAATTTCTATGTAAAGGTTATTGGTGAGTTTTTGGAAGCTCCCTTCACTAATGAATAGATTAATAAGATCAAAATGAGCGCTTGCTAGCATTTGTCGCATATGAAGACGCGCTTGAGGAACAACAAAATTAGCTATAGAAAAGGAGGTACAGGATGCAACAATAGCAAGAAGAAGGATAGGTTTCCAAACAGTACTTTTAGGAAAACCAGAGGCATTGATGACAGCAAGTTCTGAGTCTTGATGCATTGCTGAGAGGATGGTTGTAATTGCGATCACTAATGCAAACGGAATGACAACAAAAATAACAGAAGGAACCAATGAGAGTGAAAATTGTAAGACTGTGAGGAGTGTTTGTTTACTTGTTGTGAGAAAGTTTATCCGTGCAAGAATTTGTATAGTCCAACTAACGCCCACTGCTGCAATCATGACAGAACTAAACAAAACAAGGACACGTTTCAGGATGTAGAACTCAATAATACGCATAAATTGGGGAAAATCCTCAGTTTTTAATTCGATAGCAAATATTCTTACTGCTTTCGGTTAAAATGTAATAAAGTTTGTAAAAATATCCTTTCATGAATTGGATATTTTTACCAAATAAATAATATAAAATTGCCTATGAGGTCCTCTTTAAATTTTCCGTACATTATATTTTATTTTCAACTATAGTCTACAAAGAATCTAGAAGAATCTAGAAAATAACTTAAAAAACTTTTTTATTAACGTTGAAGATAAAAATTTTTGTCTTTTAAAGACACGTGCAAAAAGATAATGCATCTCAATCAAAAAAGAGGGTTTATATCTTGAACCGTTTCCTTTGTATTAGGGATATAGAAGTTTTTTTAAAAAGATGTTAGCTTTTTTATAAAGAATGATGAAAGCTTAAGAGATTGGATATTTTATTCTATCATTTGACGCAGTCAACGCTGAAGGATATTTTGCCGACGCTTGTGGAGCGTGCATTGGCTCGTTTTGGTAAAGTAACAATACAGTGTGTGAGTAAAGAACAACGCGATTCTATAGATATACATTTATGGGTTTATACTGATGAATCATTTATTGGACATGGAACGGAGTGTGATCAATATCCAAACTTTCAGCCTGTATTTCTTACGACAGGACAAGAAAATCCGAATGATTCAAAAATTCGTTTTCTCATAGAGGGAGCTGTTTGTTCGGATATTGATGCTTATCAACGGCTTGTCGTGATATTTGATGGTAGAAGTGAAGAGCAGTTGAATCTCGTTCGTGCACAGTGGAAAAAATATAAAATGGAAAATCATAATTTAACGTATTGGCAACAGACTGAAGATTATCGCTGGGAAAAACAGGTTTAATGCGTCTTGTATCTATTGTTCTGATTTTTATAGGATTACTGGGAATAGTAAATCCTGCACTTTTTATTACGGAAGGCTCAGGGGGAGGGCGTTGGGTTTTTATTGTGATTTTTCTTTTAGGCATGTTAAATATATGGACTATAATTAAAAAAACGAAACGCCATAATGATGATCATTGATCGAATTTTGCTTGTTTTATGGGCTGTGATGTTGGCCTTCTTTTGCGTTTCATGGTTGGGGACAACGCATATCTTATCAGAAATGTTTGCTGTTTCTTATATAAGCAATATTGCAGATTTTTTATTTTTCTTTTTGAGTGCCTTGTTTGCAGGAATATTGTGGTGGAAAATACCTCAACCCCTATCTTTAAAAACGAAACTGGCAGCATTTTTGCCGCCAGTCCTTATTTTATTCTTCGTTATTATATTTTAGTTGGATATTTCATCATCTGTAAATCCGACGAAGCAAATCAGTGAAATAAAAGAAGCAAGAAGCAAATAATAACCGATATAAGATGTATCGAAATGTTGCACCAGATATTCTGCAATATAAGGCGCGAGAGATGCTCCTACAATAGCAGATAAATTGAAAGTAATAGAAGAACCGGTATATCGAATTGCTGTTGGGTATGGTGAAGCCAAAACAGCACCAAGAGGACTGTATATCATTCCCATGAGAGACAAACCGATAACAGACATTGCAAGGACTCCTATAACTCCAGAATTTAAGAAATAAGGAATTGCGAAAGAATAAATACCGGTGATGATTGTAATCCAAATCATCAAAGTTCTACGTCTAATACGGTCAGCGAGTCTTCCCGTGATGACAGTAAAAATCCCACAAAAAATAGCACCGACAATTTCGATTTGAAGAGCTTGATGAAATGGCAATTGCAAATGGTTTGTTGAATAGCTTAACAAATATGTAGTAACCAAGTAAAACAAAACAAAAGTTGCCATACCAGAAAATATTCCAAGAAATAGGATTCGTGGACATTTTAAAAAGACATCTATGATAGGAACTTTGACATGTTTTTTACTTTCAAGAGTTTTTTTGAATTGAACAGTTTCATTGATTGAAAGACGGACCCATAATCCTATAATCATAAAAACAACTGAAGCAATAAAAGGAATACGCCATCCCCAGGCTAAAAGTTCTTCACGATCAAGGAAATGCAGCAGACCCAAATAAACAGCAATAGATAAAAACAAACCTATTGAAACGCCTAATTGGGGAAACATTGCATACCAGCCGCGCTTTTCTGGAGGGGCATTTTCTGTAGCGAGCAAAACAGCTCCTCCCCATTCTCCTCCTAATCCAATTCCCTGTCCAATACGGCACAAGGTTAAGAGGAAAGGGGCAAACCACCCAGCTATTTCATAAGTAGGAAGAAAACCAATAATGACTGTTGAAAGACCCATTGTGAGAAGAGAAGCGATAAGTGTTGCTTTTCTTCCAATCTTATCTCCAAAATGTCCAAAAACAACTGATCCAAAAGGGCGGGCAAAAAAGGCTGCTCCAAATATTAGGAAAGATTGTAAAATAGCAATTTGATCATTTTGTGTTGGAAAAAACACATGAGGAAATATAAGAGCTGCGGCAGTGCCAAAGACATAAAAATCAAAGAATTCAATTGTTGGGCCAATAAGGCTTGCAAATAAAATCCGACGAGGGGAGTTTCTGTTGCTTGTAGCTTTCATTTCTGAGTTTATAGACATGAATAGAATGTCCCTTTTAGTATATGACAAATCAAATGACGAGTTAACTGACTATAACTATAGAAATTTCAAATCGGTGTCGAGTCAATATTATGACACTTCGTTATATATTAGAACAATGATTATGGACTGATGGGTATGAATAAGTGCTCTATATATTATCCATATTGAATAAAATAAAGACACTGCTTTAAATGCTGTAGAAGATGGCAATAGGTGGCCATAAACGCAGCTCTCATTCACATTGCTGTTTCCTTTAAAGTTTAATGCCATTTTTATCTATTAAGGGATCAATCTTATTCGTAGATCAGTGTTTAGTGTCTCAAAATATTAAAAATATTTTTCATGGATGCAATTATAACACTTTTAAAGTGTATCTAAAAAATTAAATCTTTTAGTTGTGCATGCATTTTAAAACACATGGTGTATATTTGATCTGTCAGAGCTTAATCCATCGAATGCTTTGCTATCTTAAAAGACATGAGGTTGAGCAATTACGTTGTGTTGTTTTGATCTATGCACTTTTTTCTAAATGGGAGAATTTAAATTTAAAATTATGGAGTGTAAATAATGCAACGCAAATTGAAATTAAGTTTTTGTGCGGTAATGGCCAGTGGTTTTTTTGTCAAGATTGCGAGTGCATATGGAGTAGCTACACCAAGAGAAAAGTTATTAACACCAGTAAGTATCAGTGAACACCTAGAAGAGACAAGAAAGTTGTTATCAGAAGTGAGGGGACTAAAAGAAAAAAAGGGGGGATCAAAAAAGATAGAGAATAAACAGACAGTAGAAGGAAGTGATCTTTCAGAAGAGGAAAGGAAGAGATTAGAAAAGCTATTCTTTGAAGTACTCACAAATTCAATAATAAGCGATGGTGCTACGATCTATATTACTAACCGTGACTCTGAAGGTTCTGAAATAAATAGCTTTAACTATAAAGATGCAGCTTATTCCATTAATAATACGGTTAGAGAAGGGGGAAAACTCTACATTGATGCAGCAAGTGTTAGCAGGGATACGACAATTGAGCATGGTGGGATTGAGTTTGTCCAAAACTTGAGCAGTTCGGAATATGCCGCTGTTAAAAAAGGGGGGAAACAAATTGTTGAGAGTGGTGCAAATGCAGAAGGGGCTCAAATCCATGGCGGTGAGCAGATTATTTTTGGTAAGGGGTTTCTTGGGGATGGTTTGTCGCGTAAAGATAAGGAAAGTAGTGCTTATGGCACTGAAATTCATGCTGCAGATGGAATGCTAGGAATACAAAGTGTCTATAGTGGGGGGATGGCTGTTGACACAAAGGTTATGAAAGGAGGTGTCCAGAATCTTGATGGTAAAGAGAATTTTCATAACGGTTTCTCAGAAGATACTGATACAGCCGATATAGAAGATGAAGATTTTACAATTAATGAGGGGGCTTTTGCACTGAGTACCGAACTTTTTAAAAATGGTATACAGAATATCTTTGCAGGAGGGAATGCGAGTGAAGTCGCTTTATACGATAGAGCTATTCAGAATATATATGATTCTGGATACGTGGATAATCTAACCATTAATCATCAAGCAAGGTCATGGGCTTTTGCTGGTGCAATATTAGATAAGGATACAAATGTTCATGATTTTGGTAGTCTCTATCTTTATGCTGGGAATGGTGAAGCTGTTACGGAAGTAGAAAATCTTAATTTAAATGGAGAAGATAGCAAACTATACATTATTGCTCCTGAAGATAACAGCAAAAAACCTCACGTTAATATCCAGAATTTAACTGGAAGTGGCAGAGTTATTTTTACGTACTTAGGGACTAATAAGCATTACTCTAAGCTTAATATTGATGATCTTTCAGGTTCTTTACATTTTGATTTTAATGTCAACTTTGCCAAGCATCTTAGTGATTATCTTGTCATTAAAGAAAGTGGTTCAGGTTATCACACAATAAGTGTGGCTGATTCTGGGCGTGAAATTACAATCCCTTCCCACAAAAAGCTTAAATTAATTTCTGATCGCAGCGGAAATGCCCATTTTACTCTGACAAACACTTTTGGTGAAAAAATCGGAACTGTTGATGCCGGAACCTATCGGTACAGTTTGAAACATAGAAACAATAAGGGTACTGGTAAAATTTGGTACTTAGATGCAAACCACACCATTGATGAGACAACTTCTCAAGTTTTTGATAGTGTATTGAAACCATATACTGGTTCATCAAGTGATTTACTTACAGAACTCACAATTGATCAAGGAACAACTGTTTCTATTGCAGATCCTAGCTTTGACACGAGTAGCAAGGAAGTTGATAGCAATGGAGAAACTTCAATTAGTAATACAGTTAAAGATGGTGGAAAGCTTTCCGTTTATAGCGGTGGTTTTAGCTTGTATACGACAATTCAAAGAGGTGGCACTGAGCTTATTAAAACACAGGGTCTTTCACAGGATACTATTGTTCATAAAGGTGGGCAACAAAAGGTTAAAGAGGGGGGAAAAGCTGAAGGGGCTAAAATTTACGGAGGTGAGCAATTTGTTTCAGGAAAGTCTGATATCAAAGGGGAGATGGTAAGGAGTAGCGCTCATGACACTATCGTTTCTGGTGAGAATGGAGTGCGAGGATATCAGAATGTGTATGATGATGGAGAGGTTTTTAACACACAGATCATGGAAGGAGGGGTACAAAATCTTTATGTGGAAGAAGATTTAGACCATTATAGCAGTTTTGCCTTTGATACGAAGGTCTTTTCTGGTGGACAGCAACATGTTTTAGCGGGAGGAATCGCGATTGGCGTTCTTTTAGAAGGGACTGCTTTTCAGGCAATAGATTTAGGAGGTTATGTAAAAGATTTAACCGTTAAGGATCAAGCACAATCGTGGTTACATGGTGGCGCAACATTGGAAGGAAAGACAACGGTTAATGATTCTGGACGGATTTATCTTTATGCTGGTGCAGAGCAATCTCGTACTGAAGTAGAAAAAATTGTCTTAAATGGCAGAGATACAAAATTGTACGCGATTGCCTCTAATATAGATGGTGAAAGTTCTTTGATTGAGAATCTGAGTGGGAATGGTCGTGTTATTTTTACTTCTACCGTGTTTGATCCACATTACTCTAAACTTGAGATCAATGATCTTTCAGGGAGTTTACATTTTAGGTTGCATACTAATTTTGCAGAACAGCGCGGTGATTATCTTCTGATCAAAAAAGGATCAGGTAATCACACCATAAGCGTTATCGATTCTGGTGTTGAAATGACCAATTCTCCTCTACAAGATCAGAATTTAGTTTTGGAGCTTGATTTAATTCATGTTCAAAGCGGAAATGCGCATTTTACTCTGACAGATTTTTCTGGTGAAGAGACGAGTACGATTGATGGTGGAGCCTACATGTATGGCTTAAAGACAAAAGATGATAATGGGGGAAAGACTTGGTCTTTGGCTACATCACAAATAACTTCTGCTCCTGTAATTCCTTCACCTCATGTGGAGTCGCCTATAGATAAGCTTCCTGAAAAAGAAGAAAATATGACATCGTCAAAAGATTTTAGTATCTCTGATGTAATTCATTACAGCATTGGGGAAGGAGGAGAAATTCTACAAAGCTCTTTGCTCGGTGACGATAACGTAGTTTATGTCTCTGATGATGGAGAGCAAGGTGTTCTTAAGAAGTCTATTAATAATACAATTCAGGGATCAGGAAGACTTTATGTTGAAGCTGGTGGTTTCAGTAAAAATACAACCATTGAAAATGGTGGTACTGAGATTGTAGGGGAACAAGGGATCTCAGAATCTACGATTATTTACGAGGGTGGAAAACAAAGAGTGGAGGGAGGAGGAACCGCATTGAGAGCTGAAATTTATGGTGGGGAGCAGCTTGTTTTCGGAAATGGTTATGTAAATGGTGGAATTGTGGGGAGCAGTGCTTATAACACGACACTTTATGGTCAAGGTGATACGCTGGGACAGCAGAATGTATATGATGATGGGATGGCTGTGGGAACAAAAGTGATGAGTGGAGGAGTACAAACTCTTGCTAAGTGGTTTCCTAATGATGATAACTTTGCAGAAAAAGCCGGCGGTTTAGCTGTAAATGCTGAAATCTTTTCAGAGGGTGTGCAGCGTGTTTTAGCAGGAGGTGAAGCAAATACAGTCATTTTACGCACTGGTGGTGTTCAAGAAGTCTATGCAGGTGGAATTGTAAAGAATCTAACGATTGAAGGTAATGCTAATTCATGGATTTCTCCTAGTGCAATATTAGGAGGAGAAATAAAAGTTCAGGATTTTGGTGGGCTCCATCTTGATGCTGGAGACGATGGTCAACAAACTATAGTAGAAAACATTGAATTAAATGGAGAAGACGCTCAATTATACTCCGTTGCTCGTGGGTTTGACGACAAAAGTACACGCATTCAGCAGTTAAGCGGTGTAGGAAAAGTCATTTTTACCTCTTTTGAAGATGATTTATATTACTCTCAGCTTTACATTGATAATCTAGCAGGGAGTCTACATTTTAACTTTAATGTTAGCCTTGCAGAAGAAAAAGGTGATTATCTCTTTATCAAAAATGGCCGTGGTTCTCACACAATAAGTATTTTAGATTCCGGTATTGAAATTGTTGATCCTTCTTCAACAGAACTTGATTTAATTGTTGATCAAAGTGGTGGCGCACATTTTACCTTGAGAAGCTTTTCTGGTGCAAATGTTAAAACTATTGATGGCGGAACCTATACGTATGGTTTAAAACAGAGAATTGATGAGGGTGGGGGTGAAAAAGTTTGGTATTTATCTGCAGTATTTATTGATAATGTTTCATTTCTCAACAGTTTACCACATAGTAGAAGCAGATCTGTGCGGCATTTAAATCAAAATCAATCAGTTTCTTCTCTTTCAACGATTGCAGCACCACAAGCACATGTTATTAAATTGCCACGTCGAAGAGAGAACCGCCAAAACTTAAGGCAAAAATCTCAGGTTTCTGTCTCTCCAACTGTTTCCTCTCTTGGAAGTCACGTTATTGAAGTCTCAGGTCCAGCGAGTTCTCATCCTCTTTCTGCTGAAGAGCAACAAACTGCTGTTTCAGAATCTTCTCACTCTTTAGCCGATCAGATGATTGTGCGTCCAGTTCATAAAGAACAGCCTTCTCCACAATTGAGTGAGACGCTTTCAGTTTCTCACTTTTTGACCACGCCCTCTACAGATGCGGTATTGTCTATGTCTGTAGCTCCAGCGATGGTGTTTCACAACGAAATGCAAACAGTGCGTGCGGGAAGAGGAATTCTAGATAAAAGTAAAAAGAATGCAGCTTTATGGACCTATGCGATTAAATCTAAAGAGAGTATTGCGACAGAGCATATAGATTTTAAGTTAGATCAGACAGGTATTGTTTTAGGGATCAATGGTTTAAGCGAGTGGGAAAATGGAGAATTTTATATAGGTGGTTTTGGCAGTTATGATCGTGCCCGTGTTGCGCATGCACGGGGGGGTAACAGTGGAATCAATACTTATGGTATTGGTGCTTATGTCACTTATTTTGATCATAGTGGATGGTATCTCGATGGTATTTTAAAATACAATCATTATCAAAATACTCTAAAAGCCGTTTCAACGAATGGTTTAGAGATTGAAGGAACATATACTCAAAGGGCATTGGGAACTTCCTTTGAAGCTGGTTATCGACTTAAGACGTCAAAGAACAGTTGGTTACAGCCTTATGGACAATTTACATGGTTACAAGTTGAGGGTAAAGAAATCAAGTTATCGAATGACATGACAGGTGACATGCGTCCATTCACTTCATTACGCAGTGAGGTTGGCTTATCTTTAGGATATGAATTTGGTTCTCACATGGATTCCTCATCGCTTGCGTATATTACAGCAGCATGGTTGCGTGAGAATAAAGATGACAATCAAACGTTAATTAATCAACGGCATTCCTTTACCACGGACTTATCAGGGAATGCAGGTAAATTAGGAATAGGTTTAAGCAGTTTAGTGAGTGAGAAGTTAAAGTTATATGGTGAGGCCCATTATATTAAAGGGCGTAAAACAAAACAGTCCCTTCAGGGAATTATAGGTGTACGCTATAGTTTCTAAGTATATGGTTATTTTTTAGTTATCTTTAAATATATGATTGTTTTTAAAGGTCTTTAATTAAAGGTTCAGAGAACAATTTTTCAGAGCACGCAGCTTCGTTGTTCATGATAAACTGTATACCCTTATATACTTGATTATGCATTACTTTTTATCTTTGATAAGAAAACTCCGAGAAAATGCTAAAGAAGCACTATAAAAGCGCTCTTATATTCTTGATCAAAAAAGTATTTAAAAACTATAAAGAACGGTTTTTTATGAGATAAGGGGGATTTTTAAGAAGGATTATTGCAATCTAAGGTTGAAAATATGTTTTGTAGAGCTAATTACGTTTAGTGTCTATGCAGGCGTGAAGGGGGAGGATATGGCTCTACAATATAAATGGAAACGAAATTTTTGGATACTCATGTTGAGCAGCTGTTTTGTGCAAGCTGCTGCTGCAAATGAGGGGGGAACAGCACTTTTTTGTCAATCTTCAAGTTATGAAGATGATAAAGTATTTCAAGATCAATACAATGAGGATATGAAAACAGGCAGATGCATACTTGGAGCCTCTAATGATGTTATGGTAAGAACACGCAATGAATTAGACTTTTTGAAAAAGCCTAGCGATTTTATCATGGATAAGGGTGCTAGAGTGTTTGCGAGTCAACAGAAGCTTGACAGCAGTCATCGTGACAATGCTGGATATAATGCACAAGAACAAAATACTGCATTTCTTAAAAAGCCTGAACTTATTTCCATTAAAGATGGGGCAATGTTAGAAAATTATATCCTTGATAATGAAGGTAAAGCATACATTTCAAATGATGGTGAGATTGATAGTCCAGGGCGATCCATTAATAACACTGTAAGGAATGGTGCAGAGCTTTATGTGTATGCAGGAGGACTCAGTGAGAATAGTAAAATTGAACATGGTGGAATTGAAAATGTTCAGGCTTTGAAGGGAAAACAAGGTTTTTCGAAAAATGCTGTTGTTGAAGAAGGCGGACACCAAAGTGTTGAAAATGGAGGAAAAGTAGAAGGGACTAAAATTTATGGTGGTGAGCAGCTTGTTTTCGGGGAGGGGGATATTGGAGGAGAGATTAAAGGCAGTAGTGCTTCTCATACTGTCATTTATGGTCAAGATGAAACACTAGGCCAACAAAAAGTATATGATGGCGGAAAAGTTTGGAATACGAAAGTTATGCAAGGGGGTGTCCAAGAGGTTGGGCAAAAGTCTCAAAGTGCAAAAAATGGTGGTTTTGCATTTGACACAGAAGTTTTTGGTGGTGGTAAACAACGTATCTTAAAAGGCGGTCAGGCTATTGGAGTCACTTTAAATGAGAGTGCTATTCAGGAAATATATACTGATGGATCTGTAAAAAATCTAACAATGAATGATCAAACAAAATCATGGGTGTATGCTGGAGCAACATTAGAAGGCAAGACACAGGTAAACCATTCTGGGCAGATCCATCTTTATGCTGGAAATGATCAACAACGCACCACAGTAGAAGATATTATTTTAAATGGAAAAGATACAAAACTATACTCTATTACTGATGAGTTTGATGGAAAAAGTTCTTTGATACAAAAATTAAGTGGTGAAGGGAGTGTTATTTTTTCGTTTACAGGTTCTGATCCATATTATTCTCAGCTTCATGTGAATAATCTTTCAGGAAATTTACATTTCGCGTTCAATACTACGATTGCCCATAACCGTGGTGATTATCTCTTGGTTGAGAAAGGCGCTGGGAAACATACAATAAGTGTTGCTGATTCTGGAGTTGAAATCACGGATCCTTTTTCAAATAAGCGTGATTTAATTACGGATCAAAGTGGTGGAGCGCATTTTACGCTGACAGATCTTAAGGGTGAAAAAATTAACGCCATTGATGGTGGAACTTATATGTATGATTTGAAAGAAAGAAAGGATGAAAATGGAAAAGTTTGGTTTTTATCGGCAGACCGCCTCAGTGGACCAGAACCTTCTATACCAGATCCGACAAATCCTTTTTTTCCTGGAGAAACATCAACAACCCCCTCTACAGATGCAGTGTTAACGTTGTCCGTAGTTCCTGGGCTTATTTTTAATAATGAGTTGCAAATTATACGGAATGGTAGAAAAATTTGGGACAGAAATAAGAAAGATATCGAACTATGGACTTATGGGATTAAGAGCAGAGAACGTGTTGCGACAGGCCATACACACTTTAAGCTTGGGCAGACAGGTTTAGTCTTTGGTGCTGATCAGTTGAGTGAATTAAGGCATGGAGAGTTGTATGTTGGTGGTTTCGGGAGTTATGATCAAGCACGTATTTCTCATGCACGAGGTGGTGACAGCGATTTGAGCTCTTATAGTATTGGAACTTACGCAACTTATTTTGATCATCGTGGATGGTATATGGATGGTGTTTTGAAATATAATTATTACCGAGATAATTTGAAAGCCATATCAACGAATGGTTTAGCCATTCAAAGTCATTACAATCAGTGGGCGATAGGTGGATCATTTGAGATTGGTTGTTATTTTGAACCGGCACAGAATACTTGGATGCAGCCTTATATCAAGCTAACAGGTTTGCAGGTTGAAGGTAAAAGAATAAAACTTTCCAATGGAATGATAGGTGATCTAAGCCCATTAACTTCATTCCGCAGTGAAGTTGGATTGACTGCAGGACATGAATTTTTTGTGAGTTCAGAAACTTCATTAACAGCTTACATTATGGCAGCTTGGTTGCGTGAGAATATAAATAATAATTATACGACCATTAATAACCAGTATAAATTTATTACAGATTTATCAGGCAGTGCGGGTAAATTGGGAATTGGTTTAAACGGTTCGGTCAATGATAAACTAACACTTTATGCGGAAGCACATTATCTAAAAGGACATAAGATTAAGAATGCTCTTCAAGGTATTTTAGGATTACGCTATAGTTTCTAAATATGTGTGCATGGCTGATTAACTTTACAAATGTAATTGTTTTGCAAACTTAAACAGATAACGTTCGGCTATGTCTTCTCGAGAGTGTAAGGACTTTCTCAAATAGTAGAAATGTCTTTATACTCTCTCTTTTAAAGGCAACATACTGAATTTATAATAATAATTCATTTCTATGCATGTTGAATGAGAGTCGCGAAAATCATAGGATTCTCTCATTCCAAATCTGTTTATGTTGAATCAATCAAAACCATTTTCTTGCACGTCACAAGCAGGGAAGCCTGCGTGGATAAAAATTGTACAAGAAAGAACTAAAAATACCTCTTATAAACTGCCTCAAGTACCAAAGGGTGTCGCGTTGCAACATTTTAGGGCTGGAAAAGTGTATGATGATATCGGCTCGCTTCTTCATAAGCGTAAAGATTGGGGGGTCAATGGCTTTACCGGTATATCATTCATGGATGACATGGCGAAATGGGCTTGAGTGCATTGAGAGATGTCTCTTTAAAACAAGTGAGTGAATGTACAACCCAATGGCGTTTTGTTTTACGTGAAGAGGGGGCCCCATTAAAGGGCACGAGCATTTTTTTCATCTATAATTCCAGATATGCAAATTATTCCTTTAACTTAAGTGAACATTTTGAATTTTATTCAATTTTTCTGCCTTAAGTTAGAGTTTTTTAGTGGTTTATAGATAAACAACTTTAAGTTGTTTAAATTAAAAAATACACTAAAAAATTGTATTTAGACATAAATAAAACACATTATGATACAATCTAAAATGAGCTATCTATGTAGTCGCGGGGTATTTTTCTAAATAATTGAGAGTGGAGTGTGGATAATGCGGTATAAATACAAATTAAGTTTTTCAGTATTGATGATCAGTAGTTGTCTTTTGCAATCTGCAAGTGTAGTCGAGAGTAGGAATAGAGTGCTAACAAGAGCAACAGATGTGGGAAATAGAGAAGAGGAAGAAAAAAATTTAGAACTGATTGCTAGTTTTTTCAAAAATAATATTACGATTGAATATGGTGATGTAGAGCTTGTTGATAATGGAAAATCCTCCGTAGGATCTAATATTAAAAAAGGTGGGATGCAGATAGTTGTACGCGGAGGAACTGCAATTAATGCTGAAGTTAGAGGTGGTAAGCAGTTTATTCATGAAGAGCCCAATATTGATCTTACACGCGTGTTGAGACGGAGTAGTGCATATAATTCCACAGTTACTGGTGTAGATGGAGCAATAGGGCAGCAGAATGTGTATGATGGGGGAGGTGCTTGGTATGCGAAAGTGGGAAATGATGGAGAACAAAATATTTATGCGGGGCAAAGAAAGGAAGGGGGGAGAGCAATGTTTACAGAAGTTTCTGGGAATGGGAGACAGCATGTCTTAGCACTAGGGGAGTCTGTGAAAACTACTTTGAAGGATCAAGCTATTCAAGTTGTATATCCTATGGGATTTGTAGATACTTTAACAATTACCGATTTTGCTAAATCGTGGTTCCATGTTGGTGTACAAGAAGTCGTTGGAGAAGTAAGGATCAATGGTGGCGGAGAACTTTATTTATTCGCTGGCGATAGGACAAATCATATAACTAAGAAAAAAATTCCTATAGAAGAGAGCGTGGATGAGATAATATTTGAGGTTGGTGAACGGAAGATAGGAGAAAAACCACAGATTAAAATTAAAGATTTAGGGGGGCAGGGTGGGACTGTTATTTTTTCTTCTATTCCGTATGATCCACGTCATATTTCACTTTATGTTGAGAGACTTTCAGGGGATTTACATTTTCGATTCAATATTAGCGCTACGTGGGATGCGAGTGATTATTTGTTGATTGGTGAGGGCTCAGGGAATCACAAAATAAATATTGCAGATTCTGGACGTGAAATTACAGGTCCTCTCTCACAAAGGAATAGTTTGGTTACTGAGCTTCCGTTAATTACCGATAGAAGCCACAATGGCGGAGCTAATTTTACTCTGGCAGATCTTTTGGGCAAGGACATTACAGCTGTTGATGGTGGAACCTATCAGTATCGCTTAGTGAAGAGAGGAAGATGTGCTGATTCTAGTGGTAGTGCTACAATTTGGTATTTAAGTAGAGCTTCTGGAGATACGGAAGGTTCTAATTCTGAAGTAGAGTGTGTGAATAAGAAAGCGAAGATTCCTCTTGCATTGTCTGCTGATACGGGTATACAGTCTGATCAAGGGGCTTCTTCTGAAGGAAAAAATACCGGTCCTCGTCCACTTACTAAAAAACAGCCATCTAAACCACGACCTCCACGTCATTTAAGAGGGGTACAGAATGTCTCTAGTGTTTCTGTATCTCCCTCTCAAGAAAATCAGACTCTTGTAGCGTTTCCTCTATCAGGTCTTCATCCTTTTTCTGATGAAAAACAACAAACTGCTGTTTCAACCTCTTCTCAATCTTTAGCCGATCAAATGACTTTGCGTCCAGTTCATAAAGAACACCCTTTTCCACAATTGAGTGAGAAACTTTCAGTTTCTCACTTTTTGACTACTCCCTCTACAGATGCGGTATTGTCTATGTCTGCGGCTCCAGCGATGATTTTTCACAATGAAATGCAAACCGTACGTGCGGGAAGAGGAATTCTAGATAAAAGTAAAAAGAATGCAGCTTTATGGACCTATGCGATTAAATCTAAAGAGAGTATTGCGACAGAGCATATAGATTTTAAGTTAGATCAGACAGGTATTGTTTTAGGGATCAATGGTTTAAGCGAGTGGGAAAATGGAGAATTTTATATAGGTGGTTTTGGCAGTTATGATCGTGCCCGTGTTGCGCATGCACGGGGGGGTAACAGTGGAATCAATACTTATGGTATTGGTGCTTATGTCACTTATTTTGATCATAGTGGATGGTATCTCGATGGTATTTTAAAATACAATCATTATCAAAATACTCTAAAAGCCGTTTCAACGAATGGTTTAGAGATTGAAGGAACATATACTCAAAGGGCATTGGGAACTTCCTTTGAAGCTGGTTATCGACTTAAGACGTCAAAGAACAGTTGGTTACAGCCTTATGGACAATTTACATGGTTACAAGTTGAGGGTAAAGAAATCAAGTTATCGAATGACATGACAGGTGACATGCGTCCATTCACTTCATTACGCAGTGAGGTTGGCTTATCTTTAGGATATGAATTTGGTTCTCACATGGATTCCTCATCGCTTGCGTATATTACAGCAGCATGGTTGCGTGAGAATAAAGATGACAATCAAACGTTAATTAATCAACGCCATCCATTTACCACTGACTTATCGGGGAATGCAGGTAAATTAGGAATAGGTTTAAGCAGTTTAGTGAGTGAGAAGTTAAAGTTATATGGTGAGGCACATTATATTAAAGGGCGTAAAACAAAACAGTCCTTTCAGGGTATTTTAGGTGTACGCTATCGTTTCTAACGATATGGTTATTTTTTAATTGATCTCAATGATAATTTTGATGGAAAGCGTTGAGGAATATAAAAGAAGTTCAACATTTGCTGAGGGGCGGTAGCGCATCTTTATGATGGGATGAGCAATTGCAGGTATTTTTATTAAAGTCTTCTTTATAATTCATTCTATATTTTTGAGAATTTGTATAGATTTTTGCAGAGTCACTTGGCAAAGGGCTCCTTGCTCGCTATAGAGATGGCTAGAGAATATTATAAATGAAATAAAGGTGGTTAAATGGCTTTAGAGCGTACTTTTTCGATGATTAAACCAGACGCAACCCGTCGTAATTTGACTGGCGAAATTACTAAAATGCTTGAGGATGCGGAGCTACGTGTTATTGCATCTAAACGTGTCTGGATGAGTAAACGTGAGGCTGAAAAATTTTATGCTGTTCATAAAGAACGCCCTTTTTTTAGTGAATTGGTTGAATTCATGTCTTCTGGTCCAACCGTTGTACAAGTTTTGGAAGGCGAAAATGCAATAGCTAAAAACCGTGAAGTAATGGGGGCTACGAATCCTAGTGATGCAGAAGAAGGGACAATTCGTAAGGTTCATGCTTTATCGATTGGCGAAAATTCTGTCCATGGATCCGATAGTGCTGAAACGGCAAAAACAGAAATCGCCTTTTGGTTTTCTGAGGCAGAAATTGTTGGTTAATAAAGCGTTTATAATAATAAAGCGTATATAAGAAGCAAAAATCCGAAACACTATGTTTCGGTTTTTTGCTTATAAGATTATAGATTTTTTTGAAAGTATATGAAGCATTAATCGTTTTTTTAGCTTTTAATATTGCAGCTGCTTTTACGAAAATATAAAGCCTATTTACTCTTTTCTGAAGAGTTTTTATCTACACGCTACCCTTACTTGTAATGTGCAAAAAAGTGTTTTATTGATCTATCATTAATAGATTTAAAATAAATCAATCTTATGCTATTCTCATCTCTTATTTAAGTACAAAAAGATAAATCACCATTATAAAATTCCATATGATTCATAGGATAACGTGTTTTAAACCTGCACGAAAATAATCCCACCCTGTCCACAATGTAAGGAGGGCAGAAATCCACAACATAGTAATGCCAAACTCTACTGTGTAAGGGAAAATTTTATTACCGGCTGGTCCAGCTAAAAGAAATACAATAGCGATCATCTGTACAAAAGTTTTCCATTTTGCAAGACGAGAGACAGGAACACTAACTTTTAACTCAGCCAAATATTCACGTAATCCTGATACAAGAATTTCTCTGCAAAGAATGATAATAGCTGCCCATAGTGTCCACCCAGCGATGGTACTGTCTGCGGCAAGCAAGAGCAAACAAGCAGAGACGAGAAGTTTATCGGCAATTGGATCTAACATGCGACCAATATTGGATGTTTGTTCCCAAATACGAGCAAGGTAACCGTCAAGAAAGTCAGTAATGGATGCAACGATAAAAATGGAAACAGCAATCCAGCGAGTGATATCACTTGATTGTAGCCGCCCTTCTAAAAAAAAGCATGCAACAACCATTGGGACTGCAACAATTCGTGCATAAGTTAAAATATTTGGAAAAGAAAAAGTATGATTTTTCATGGAGCCATTTTTAATTCTTGTGAAAGAGAATATATTTCCTTAACGTAACAAGGAGAAGGTTATGAAACAAGCCTATTTTTCATGAAAATGGTTATGAATTTTTTGTGCAATTGTCATAGAAATTCCCGTAACTTTTTTTAAATCTTCAAATGAGGCACTAGCAACAGCTTTGGCACTTCCAAAATGATGAAGCAATGCACGCTTTCTTGTCGGACCAATATTTTCGATTTCATCAAGTGGGTTTTTGAATGTTGCTTTCTTTCGTTTTATCCTATGAGTTCCAATCGCAAAACGGTGTGCTTCATCACGCAGACGTTGCAAAAAATAGAGGATAGGATCACGTGGAGGAAGTGTAAAGGGGGGAATACCTTTTATAAAAAATCGTTCACGTCCCGCATGACGGTCAACACCTTTGGCGATTCCAACAACTGTGAAGAGATCATTTAATTGTAATTCAGCAAGTATTGCATGTACGCTGTTGATTTGTCCTTCACCACCATCGATTAAGATAAGGTCAGGACAAATGGGAAAAAGATCATCATCTTTTATGTCATGACTTCTATTTGGCAGATCATACTCTTTGATAAGGCGTGAAAATCTTCGTTTAATCACTTCTTTCATCATGCCAAAATCATCGCCAGGCGTGATATCTGTTGAGCGAATGTTGAATTTTCGATATTGATTTTTAATAAATCCCATTTGACCAGCAACAATCATAGCCCCTACAGCATTTGTTCCCATGATATGAGAATTGTCATAGACTTCTATCCGGCGTGGAGGAACAGGTAGTTGGAATGTTTTAGCAAGACCTTGAAGCAATTTTGTATGGGTGGCTGTTTCAGAAAGCTTATGTTCAAGTGCTTCATGAGCATTGAGATAGGCACGATTAACAAGAGTTTTCCGTTCACCTTGTTTGGGTAAAGAGAGGGATACTTTGTGGTTTGCTTTGAGACTAAATGCTTCTGTAAGAAGTGCCTTTTCTTCAATTTCTTCAGATAAAAGGATGCTTTTGGGAAGTGGTTTATCATCGTAAAATTGGGCAAGAAAACTCGCTAAAATTTCAGTACGGGAAAAAGAGGGATCTGCTTTAGGAAAATAGGCACGGTTTCCCCAATTTTGCCCCATGCGAAAAAAGAACACTTGAATACAGGTCATTCCTTCTTTTTGCGCAATTGCAAATACATCCGCTTCTTTTATCGTTTGAGGATTAATACCTTGATGGCTTTGTATGTGAGAAAGGGCTGATAAGCGGTCACGATAGGAAGCTGCTTGTTCAAAATCAAGATTTTCTGCGGCTTTATGCATAGCTTGAACCATATCGCTTTTAATAGATTGATCTTTTCCCGAAAGGAACGCTTTTGCTCCTTTCACCAGTTCTTTATAATCACTGTCACTAATTTCATGAGTACAAGGTGCAGAACATCGCTTAATTTGATAAAGCAAACAGGGGCGTGTACGGTTTTCAAAAACTGAATCAGTACAGGTTCGTAATAAAAAGGCGCGTTGTAAAATATGAACTGTTTGTGTCACTGCACCAGCAGAAGCAAAAGGACCAAAATAGTGAGCTTTTCGTGTTCGAGCACCACGATGTTTGTAAAGTGCAGGCGCTCGATGATCATCTGTAATCATAATATAAGGAAAACTTTTATCATCACGTAGGAGTACATTAAAATGTGGATGCAATCTTTTGATGAGATTGGCTTCTAAAAGGAGTGCTTCTGTTTCTGTATGGGTGACGATAAATTCCATATGATATGTTGCACGAATCATGCGGGTAATACGATTATTGTGTCCTTGTTCACGTGTATAGTTTGAAACACGTTTTTTGAGATTACGGGCTTTGCCAACATAGAGAATATCACCATTTTCACCAATCATCCGGTAAACCCCTGGCTTATGCGGAAGGTGTCTAACAAACTCTTGTATGAATTTGATACCTTGGAACTGATTTTTCTCATTGCTTTGATTGGCATTATGCCATGTAACATTAGAGAGAAAAGAAAGTTTTTCCCGTTCATTTTGCGGACAATTTGTATTATTTTTCAGGACCATTCCGTTTGTTACGAATATGTTGTTTGTTGAATATATGAAATATTCTTTTTTATTAAATAATGATTATTTATGTCTTTATAATTTTTTTCTATAAATAATATCTTATAGCATAAGAGTATGATTTTAGAGAGCCGATCTTTCATAAAAAATATGAGAGTTGTTATTCTAAGACAGCTTTATGAATTTGCCCAATTTATCCATTAAAATGATTGAAATAAGAAATCCATGATGATTAAGAGGATAGACTTTCTAAAAGGAAAAAAATTAATTCACGCTGATCGTTATTAGCTTACCATTATAATATGTTGGTATTATCCAAAGAATCAAAGAACTTTATCATTTAATGCCTTTGTATTTTACAACATGATATTTGATTTAGAAAAAATATCAGAGAAAGATCTAACATAACAGATGTTCTTTTTGAAGCCACTTATGCGTTATTTGGGCATTTTCATCTTGTCCCAGACGGTTGATAAGAAAGGGGCTGAGTTTTTTCATTTCTTCTTCCAAAAGGTAGGGAGGGTTAATAATAATCATACCACTTCCATTCATTGTCGGTGGACTTGAACTTTTTCGGATACGCATTTCAAGCTGTAGAATCTTAGGAATTCCGGTTTGATAAAGCGCGTGAAGAAAACTTTCAATTTCTTTGTCATATTTAACAGGATACCATAAAGCGTAGATTCCTCCAGAAAAGCGACGATAGGCTTTCGTTAATCCATCAATAAGGCGGGAAAACTCTCCAGTTTTTTCAAAGGGAGGGTCAACAAGGATAAACCCACGTTTTTCTTTTGGTGGTACATGAGCATTTAAGGAAAGCCAACCATCTAAATGCAGAACTTTTGTTTGATAATCTCCTGCAAAGTTTTTTGCTAAAATATGATAATCTTCATTGTGCAATTCTATTGCGGTGAGGCGATCTTGTTTCCGTAATAATTGACGAATAAGAACAGGAGATCCAGGATAAAATACAATTTCTTTTTCCCCTTTATTGAGGGCATCAATGATATCACACCATGGACAAAGGAGTGTTCTTAAATCTTCTGGGATAGGAGTTGAAAAAAGTCGTTGGACACCTTCGCGCCACTCTCCTGTTTTATGTGCTTCTAAAGAAGAAAGGTCATAAATACCGATTCCAGCATGCGTATCTATAACGCGAAAAGCTTTTTCTTTGCGTTTGAGATATTCTACAATGCGAGTGACAATAATGTGTTTAAAAACATCAGCAAAATTGCCAGCATGATAAATATGCCGATAATTCATGGAGTAAACTCTATCATATGTATAACTGTACCGGATTATTAGCATAGAATAATAGAATTGATATCCATAAAAATACTCTTGTAGAAATCAAACAATACCCTCACTCCCACATTATACACTACAGAAAAAATATTAATGTCATCAGAGCATTTATTCACAGAGCTATTTTTATATAATGAGATTAATCGTTAAAATTTTAATTTTTTTATATGAAAGATAGACAAGAAGAGATCAAACATTTCAATAGAGATATTTATGTTGTAAGAGAATTTTTTTATGACCGCGGACTCTTTCAGGAAAACTATAAAAAACTCAATTAACGAGAATATTAGTGAAGTTTGTTGAAAAATTGAAGGGTATCTTTCAAATTCATTTTGTTTAAAGATTAAAGAATTTCAAATGCTTGATAAAAACATTGTTACATTTATAAGTTTTTTAGCAAGCGTAAAATTATGGATAGAGCAATAAAGTGCTGGTGTTATAGTGATAGATTTTTGTAAAAGTGTGAATGAATTTCATTGTTTTAAGCGGAGCCGAAGCTTTA
Organism: Bartonella sp. AP19HLJMH; assembly: GCF_042196245.1. NCBI lineage: Bacteria > Pseudomonadati > Pseudomonadota > Alphaproteobacteria > Hyphomicrobiales > Bartonellaceae > Bartonella > Bartonella sp. AP19HLJMH. The sequence goes on along the minus strand of NZ_JBHIPX010000001.1, from coordinate 50,863 downwards.
CATTATACACGCTAAATAGCTAGGTTATTGTGTATGATGCTAAAATAAAACTTTTGAAAATTGATATGTGCTCTGCAAGCTATCTCAATCAAAATGAGGAATTTTAAACTAAAGTAAATAGGTTTATCTATCTCTAACACTGTATTATCGAGCGGCTTTATGAGGTAATCTTATAAAAAAGGCTAGGATAAGAAATTCTTTTTATATGGATTATGCTTCTATACCATGCTTTTGATTGAATGTAATTTTCTATTCATGCCCATTCTGTTTTCAATACTGAGATAGGTTAAACACATGATATTATGAGAACGCATGCCCAGAATCCGGAGACTTGTAATAGTTAGAGCATACAGTGGCTTAGAGAGCTGGTTATATGGAGGTATTTTACTGAATAAAGGCACAAGCTGGTACCTTTTTTATTTTTTAGCAGTATTGCCATACCTCTTGGCACTTGAGTTGGTTCATAAAGTGCATTTTTACTCTTTCCGCTAATAGTTTTTACTTACACGCCAGATATTTAACTGAACGCGATGATGGCTCATATTTCGTATTGTACATAGAATAATGAATGATAAAATTCCTACCCCAACGCAAAGAATAAATGTTGTGCGTAAGATGATAGTTTTTGAAGAGACTGATGATGTGTTAAGAAAGTTTTTTAGAGATTTTTCTTTCTGAATTTTTTAATTGAATACGTAAAGTGTTTTACAACATGTTATGATCTTTATCAGTAAAGGATAATTTGACGGAAATGTTTGTAATGATACGTAAAACATTGTGTAAAAGGAGAGACATTAGCTATAGTATTTACAGGAAGATGAGTAACCTAGGAAATCAGATGAAGTTATTTTAGAAAAGTTTTTAAGTGTTTTGAATTTTGTATGAGGCGGTTTATCATTGTTGAATGGTTTGTGTTATAGTACGCTAAAAAGGGATGAGAGGATAAAAAGTTCTTTTGCAATAAAAGCGTGTAATTGTTTTTAAGTTAAGAAGAAAATATACAAGTAAGATATTATATTTGATACATTCTTCAGAGGAAGCATGAATAAATGAAATCAAATTTAAAAGCATAAGTTAGAGAGAGTAATGGGTAATATTTTTTCACCAACGCATTTAATTGTAATTTTATTGATTATCTTTGTGCTTTTCGGTCGCGGTAAAATTTCTGAATTAATGGGCGATGTTGCTAAGGGAATTAAAGCCTTCAAAAAAAATATGAAGGAAGAAGATGACAGCATTGAGGATAAAGTTGAAATGGCTCCTACTTCCCAAATAATTGATGTAGAATCACAACAATCTCAGCCGTTATCGGTAAAACATGCAACAGCGCGCAGAAAGGTTTCTTCTGCTTCTAAAAAACGCAAAACATCTGTTGCTAAAAAACAGTAACAAAAACGCAATCATCATTGTGCATTATTTTTTGATGAGAAAGTCGAATTAAGAGATGTTTGGGATTGATGGACCAGAGTTTATCGTAATCTTACTTGTTCTCATCATTGTCGTTGGACCGAAAGATTTACCTAAAATATTAAAAACAGTAGCAAAGGTAAGAGCTCATATGTGTTCAACAGCAAATGAATTGCGTCATCAGTTTGATGATGCAATAAGACAAATCGAGCTCGATGCTTTGCAAAAAACATGTTCGAATATTAGCGATTCAAGTAAGAAGTTGACAGAGACTTTTGATCCCATTCAAAATACATTAGAAGATATCCACGATAATTTGGATGTTAAGGCAACACACCATAAATCAAAAAAAGATAAAGAAATTTTGGAATGCGATCAAAACGTAACCAATAAAGATACGACAGTATCTATTGCTTCTAAAGAAAAAGAAGATGTGTCATGAATGTAAAAAAAAATGAAGTTGATGCTAATATGGCTCCACTTTTAGAACATTTAATTGAACTTCGTCAGCGAATTATTTCTGCCTTGGTTGCATTTATGATCGCTTTTATGATGTGTTTTCTTGTTAAAGATTATATCTTAAATTTTTTACTATGGCCATATCAGTGGGCAATGAAAATAGCAGGGGGTAACCCTGAGGGTATTCGTTTGCAATCAACGCAAGTATGGGAAACTTTTTTAACGAAGATGAAGCTTTCTGCTTTTGGGGGAATTATTTTATCTTTTCCCTATACGGCTTTTCAGTTTTATAGTTTTATTGCACCAGGGCTTTATAAAAATGAGCGGATGGCTTTTTTACCATTTCTCATTGGGGGGCCTATTTTATTTTGTATTGGGGGAGCGTTTGTTTATGGTCTATTAGCGCCAATAATACTATGGTTTAGCCTTTCTCAACAATTTCTTCCAGATGTTCATTTAAAAATAGAGTTTATAGTGCGTATTTCTGATTATTTGGGCTTTATGACATCATTTATCCTAATTTTTGGTTTGATTTTTCAATTACCTCTTGTCATCAGTCTTTTAACAAAAATTGGATTTTTAACGTCTCATGATTTGGTGTCTAAACGAAAATGGGCTATTTTGCTCTCTTTTATCATTGCGGCAATCATAACGCCGTCGGATTTTTTTACGATGTTTGCAGTGGCTTTACCAACAATAGCACTTTACGAGATTTCAATTTTAATTGCTTACAGTATAGAAAAGAGAAGAAAATCCGCTTAAGAAAAGTGTATAATCTTATGCGATAAGGAATGAATAAAAACAATATAAATGAGGAATTTTTATGCTTGATATTAAGTGGATTCGTGACAATCCTGAGAAATTAGATAAAGCACTCGTAAGTAGAGGTCTTGAGCCACAAGCTGAAAGGTTAATACAACTTGATCTTGCACGTCGGTCGCATATTGCTAAGGTGCAATTGGCGCAGGAACGTCGCAATGCTGTTTCAAAGGAAATAGGACAGGCTTTAGCGGTATCGGATCAGCAAATGGCTGAACGTCTTAGAGCTGAAGTTGAAGAGATTAAAGCTTTTCTTTCCTCTGCAACAGTGGAAGAAAAACAGCTGACGGAGAGTCTTGAGAAAATTCTTTCAGCACTTCCAAATATTCCATTAGATGATGTTCCAGAAGGTAAAGATGAAAGTGATAATGTCGTCATTCGACATTTTGGTACACCTCCAATATTTAATTTTACACCAAAGGAACATTTTGATCTTGGTCAAGATCTCAAACAGATGAATTTTGAACGAGCTAGTCGTTTGTCTGGAACACGTTTTACAGTACTTTCAGGGGCGTTAGCACGGCTAGAACGAGCATTAGGCCAATTTATGCTTGATGTGCATGTCAATGAGAATGGTTACACAGAAGTCTCAGTACCTCTTCTTGTTCGTGATGAGATTGTTTACGGAGCAGCACAATTACCGAAATTTGCTGAAGACCTTTTTCGTACAACAGATGGTCGATGGCTTATTTCCACAGCAGAAGTGCCATTAACCAATTTGGTCAACGATGAAATTTTTGAAATATCAGATTTACCACTGCGATTTTCTTCTTTATCTCCCTGTTTTCGTTCAGAGGCGGGAGCAGCCGGTCGTGATACGCGCGGTATGTTGCGTCAGCATCAATTTTGGAAAGTTGAAATGGTCTCGATTACCAGTGAAGAGCAGTCTTTAATTGAATTGGAACGTATGACGGAATGTGCAGAAGATATATTAAAACGGCTTGGTTTGCCTTTTCGCACAGTGGTTCTTTCTACGGGTGATATGGGGTTTGCAGCGCGTAAAACCTATGACATCGAGGTTTGGCTTCCTGGTCAAGAATGTTATCGTGAAATTTCTAGCTGTTCAGTTTGTGGAGATTTTCAAGGTCGTCGTATGAATGCGCGCTATCGTAAAGACGGCGATAAAAAATTGCATTTTGTTCATAGCCTTAATGGTTCTGGTACGGCTGTTGGACGTTGTCTTATTGCTGTACTTGAAAATTATCAACAGGCTGATGGATCAATTATTATTCCAGATGTTTTACAACCTTATATGGGAGGCATGCGCTGTATTACTGCTTAATTTTACGAAAGGAGAGACAATATGCGTTTATTGCCAAGAGGTGATGATACACAGACGCAAGTTTTTGCCATTTTAAAAGAAGCAGTTTGTCAGTATGATAAAAGTGTACCTCCATTGGAGATTGAATGATACTATGGGGCAAAAGGGTATTTTACAATTTCGTGAGGAGTTAGCCGCTCTTGTACTGAAAATGCGTAGCAAAGGCATTGATGACGTGCGATTTTTTTCGGCATTAGAGAAAATTCCGCGTCAACAGTTTGTTGCTGCTCCTTGGTTCAATAGTGCTTATGATAATAAAGTTATTCCCCTTGAGTGTGGTGAATATATGGAACGTTTGGAAGAACAACTCTTAATTCTTTCGGCATTATCGTTGAAAAAAAGGCATCGTGTCTTAGAAATTGGTACAGGATCTGGTTTTTGTACTGCTCTTATGGCATGTCTGAGTGACCGTGTGACAACGATTGATCGTTATAAAACGCTTGTTGATTTAGCACGCCAAAAATTTCAAACTTTAGGAATTGAAAATATTGTTATACGGCAGATTGATGGAAGTCATAGCGTGACAGGCTTAGGATCATTTGATCGCATTCTTATTTGGCCATCACGTTTTGATGAACCAAAGGAATTTTTAGAACTTTTAGCTGAAAATGGAATTCTCATTCAGGCGATAGGACCTGACGAAGGGGTACAAACGGTGACGCGCTATACAAAAATTGGTAGTCGATTTGAGTGTTTAGAACTGTTCCAAGTGCGTTACCAACCTTTTATTAAAGGCATTGCGGAGATACTTTAATTTTTACAAGCTAAGAAGTTTCTGCAAATTGTCTACGTTAAGTTCATTTTGATCTTATATAAAGATATTTATGAATAAAACATCTCATTTTAACTCTTCGGTAATTTAAAAAAGCTTTAATGGAGTGAGTTGATTATTGATGAGTGAGCAAAACGATGTGTCTAAAAGCTTTGGATAATATTTTCCAGCATAATTTTCAGAGAATAACTTTGTTAGCGGTGGTAACTATTGTTGCTGGTTGTAGTTCTGGTACACAGCGTTTTTCCAATACGTTCTCTCATCGTACGGTATCATCTCAATCAAATATATCAAGCACTATGTATACAGACCCGCGAATGCTATCATACGGTAGTGGTATGATACAAAGCACTGAATTGCCACCTGTGGAATCAAGCGATGATTCGTGGGGAGATGATAATTCCCCCTATAATTTTCCACATCAAGATAGGATAACTTCTTCTGATGGTCGCGTTATGGGCTCCCCTCCACGTAATCTTGGAACACTTTCTCGTTCACAAATGGATAAATCTCCTATTTTTCGGCGGAATTCTTATATTGTCCAGAGTGGAGATACACTGCTCAATATTGCACGACAAGTAGGGGTTAGTGTTGAGGCATTAAAATTAGCAAATGGTATAAACAGCAATTCCATTTATATTGGTCAGGTCCTTGTTGTTCCAAGCAGGCGTACATTAGCATCTTCAAATGCACACAATAATAACGATTGGGCAGTGTCAACAACAGAATCTGCATCCCAATCTCAAGTGATGTCCTCTATAAAAAACAAGAAGTCCTCTCCTATATATAAAGCTCCTGTAACAACGCCACCCTCTGCAAAGATGAACAAATCAAGTTCTGAGAAAAATTTTTCTAAACAGATGACGCAATTGAAACATGAGACTGGTTTGTCAAGTACTGTTACGAATACAGATAATATGACGACTCCGCAAGCCACAGGAATTTCTAAGATGCGTTGGCCAGTACGAGGGCGTTTATTAAGCCAGTTCGGTCAAAAAAAGGGAACAGTAATGAATCGAGGAATAGATATTGCAGTGCCTGAAGGGTCTTCGGTAAAGGCGGCAGAAAATGGTGTGGTTATTTATGCGGGAGATGGACTAAAAGAGCTTGGTAATGTTGTGATGATTCGACATGAAAATGATATTATCACTATTTATGGATGTAATAGTAAGCTTGTTGTTAACAAAGGACAAAGGATAAGGCGCGGTGATGAGATTGCTAAATCTGGTGTTTCAGGAAATGTTAAAACGCCACGTGTCTATTTTGAGATGCGTAAGAATTCATTACCTGTTGATCCCCTTAAATATTTAGAAAACTAATTTATTGATAACTTTGACATTTGAATAGTCTTACAGTTTATAGAAAATTCATGAAAAACAATTGATTTTCTTAAATCAATAATATAGCAGCAAAAAATCATTGGTTTCAGGAGAGTAGTTCGTTGGGGTCGTTAGATATTACCATCTTTGTATTTATGAAAGTGTAAGACAATAGTATCATACTGTTTGTCAGCTTTGAGTATTCCAATTGCTCTTGCATTTGAGAGAAGCATGAAAAAAGATATTTCACGCCTTTCTTAAAAAGTTTTTATCGACAGGCTCGTTTCATATGTGTGACGTGCAAGAAAATCGTTTTGATTAATTCAGAAGGTTTGAAATGAGATCGTTTTATTGTATTTAGATCTGTCATTTGATATCAAAAACGATAAATTATCTATATAAATTAAGTTTGTTCATTAGAAAAATTATCTTGTATAATTTATTGAGTTAGTGAAAAGATTTGTATTGTAGGATATACAATAGGGGAAAGTGAATCTATTTTTTAAGATTTTTCTCATTGTATTTTGGTATTCTGCCTCTTAAGGATTTATTGTATTTTTGTAAAGCTGTGATTAGATTATGTAGTTATTGCTTTTTATGATAAATTCTTTAGGAATTTTTTCTGTATCGGAATTTCATTTTAATAGAGTGGGAAATACCTGAGGTTTAACTATAGGAGATAAAAATGTTTATTACGAACGCTTATGCTCAAGTTGCAGGCGATGTTTCCGGTGGAATTTCATTTGCTAGCGCTGTCCCATTCATTTTAATTTTTGCAATTATGTATTTTTTTATCATTCGTCCACAGCGTGCCCAAATGAAAAAACGCCAAGAAATGCTTAATGCAGTACGTCGTGGTGATACAGTTATAACGGGTGGTGGTATTATCGGCAAGGTTACGAAGGTTCACGACGAGAGCGGTGAATTAGAGGTTGAAATTGGTGAGAGTATGAATATTCGTGTTATTCGCTCAACATTAGCTGATGTGCGCGTTAAAGGTGAGCCGGTTGCAGAAAAAAAATCAAAACTTAATGCTAAAGCAAAAAGACCACAAAAGTCTAAATCTAAAACGACAACGAAAGAAGATATGAGTATCTCTAAAGAGAAAAAAGCTATATCAAAGGAAAATGCATCTTAAGGTGTAATGGCAGTTTATTACATTTTTTAAGCATTTTTATAAAAAGCTTGGCAAGATCAAGACAATTTCATTGAAAAAGAGGCTTTTATAGTGGCTACAGAAAATGGAGTTTTTGTTTTCTTTAGATGATTAAAATAGTTGTTTTATTTATAGAATATTACGCAATTTTTTTCTGTTTTTTAAACAAGATCATTGTTTTTATAAAAAGCAATTTGTGAGTAAATAAGCTGAGGAAACTTTTTAAAAGATAGATTTATTTAAGCAGGTATAGCATTTTACCGCGGTTTATTCGCAAATTTTCATATATTTGTTGTATGAGAAGATTAGGGCATTATATAAAATTTTCACTTCAATACTAGGCTATGTTTAACATATCAATGTTTATATTAGCCTTACTTTAATTTTTATGATGAGAAGAAGCAAAGACAATTGGATTATTCAAAAATAAAAGGTGCATATTCATGTTCGATGCAATTCAAATTCGTGAAGCACATTTTCCAAGTCGCGCACCTATTGATGCTTATGGAAATGGTGGGTTTCGTTTTGCTGATATGTCTCATAGAGGTTCTATTATTTGTGTACCATCAGGTATTTATGGCATTGAGATGGCAGGGCCTGTTCCCACTCAAAGGGATATATCTCGTATTTTAGAAGAAGCTTCTGAAATCGAAGTTTTATTAATAGGTACTGGAATTGAATTATTACGATTACCTGAAGAGTTACGGGTGCTTTTATGGGAAAAACGTATTTCATCAGATACAATGAGTACGGGAGCAGCGGTGCGTACATTTAATGTTTTATTGGCTGAAGATCGCGCTGTTGCGGCGTTATTATTTGCGGTAGAATAGAGTATTGTTTAATAAAACAAAGGCTCTGGTCTAGCATGAAAGACTTGTGTGATTATTTTCTGCGCTGTAAAATACTGTCGTTTAAGGCGGTGATATAAGGGTATAGAATATACATAACTTAACACATTAAGTGTTTTTTAAATACAGCAGCAAGTATTCAGGACAAAGTTTGCTCATAGTTCCTAATGAATCACATGAGTGATCACCTCTTGGGACTTAAGACAGTTCATAAGAGGCATTTTAATTCTTTCTTATACAATTTTTACCTACAAGCCAGTTCCGCTTATGACGTGCAAGGGAATAGTTTTTATTGATGTAACATGGAATTGGTTTGAAATGAAAGCATATCTACGATATTTGGGATTCTAATTTAATATACAAAACACAAAATTATCATTATAAATCAATGCGTTTATAGTAACAGAAACGCACCGAGAGCAATTGGATTTTTTACAAATTGGTGTTGGTAAGAACCTTTGTCTTTTAGGATGGGGAGGAGGTCAATGATTGATGAAGTTTTTGTGATCAGTGCATTTTTTATAAAATAACATTGTCATCTATCCACTGAAAAAGTGTTTTGCGTTGCTTGTTGTTCAAGTTTTACTATGCATGTTACGATAGGTTTTTAGCTTTTTTATTGCAAATGAAAACTTGAAGTCCGATAAGATAAGTTTTATCAGAAAAATTATTTATTTAATTTTTTTCTTTCTAAAACGAAAAGGGATTAGAAAAGAAATTTTAATTCATAATACAGTTAAGAGACACATTTAAAAATCTTATTTTCTGAACTGTATTTGCTTATCCTTCATTTTTTAATATGAATAAAAAGAGGGTATTAATTTAATTGCTAAAAAAGGGACGTTAATAGGTTCATAGAATGATAGGCTCTCTTCCTTATTGTCTTGATATTTTACGTACCATAGATCGTGATCGCTATATATCGGTTTTATTTGCACCTAAAAAAAAGCGCCAAGCATTGGCTGCTCTTTATGTATTTAATGCTGAAGTTTCTCGTATCCGCGAAAGTGTACATGACCCACTCATAGGAGAAATACGGTTACGTTGGTGGTATGATGCTATTGCTCATGGTGAAATGCAAACGAGTGGAAACAATCCGATTTTGAATGATTTATTAAAAGCAATCACTCTTTTTAATTTACCTAAGACAGCTTTTTTACGTTATTGTGATGCGCAAATTTTAGATCTTTATCACAATCCAATAGAAACACTTCATGATCTAGAGCATTATTGTGGTGAGACAGCAGGCATAATTTTACAGCTTTCTTGTCAGATATTAGATCCTGAAACTGCACAAGAGTTTACAGATATCTATGAACATGGAGGGATTTCTCAAGGATTAAGCGGTGTATTGCGTCTTTTATCATTCATGCAATCACGATATCAATATTATTTACCCACTGATATATTAAAGGCTGTAGGAGTGAATAGGGAAGATTTGGAATCTCATCGTCTCAGCGATCAACAAAAGGGTTGTATTGTTGAAGCTATGGTAGCATTATCGCGCGATCATTATACCCAATTTTACGAGTATTCTTGTACTTTACCGAGAGTTCTTAAGCCAGCTTTTCTTCCATTGGTCATTGTACCAGCTTCTCTTCAAAAAGCTATACAGCTGGGGGCAGCAATTTTTCAAGAGAGTGCAACTTTGCCATTGATGTATCGCTATTGGTTGATAACAAGGGCAGCAATAAGCGGCAATTTTCCAAAGATATTGTAAAAAAATATTACTACGTTGGAATGCGTAACATGTAGACTGATTTTTTCATATGAAGATAAAAGGAGCTATTGTGATTCCAAACCATTTTTTTGTTATAAAAAATGTTGATGTTTTGGTTGTTATGAACGCAAAAGAATAAGAAATTTTATGATCTTGAAAATACGCTGTATTTCTTCATCAGTAATATGTTTTATTCAGTGTATTGGATGGGTGAGATGCAGAGAAAGAAAAACATGAGATAAATCTTAATACATTGGTTTGTTTGAAGAAGAACTTTTAAGTACTCTGAATGTATTGATTGTATCTCATTTGCAAATGAAATGAAATTTCTATTTTATGAGAGAAGTTATCTTAGCAGTCTATAAGTCTATAAAAAACTCTTATTTTTGAGAAATTATAACATCATAATTGATGACTGTTATGATTGATGAATATATTGATTTATAATGATAATACGTTTTTTCTTATATTGAATGAGAGTCTTGAATAGAAAAAGATTTCTCCATTTTTATAATGAATTTTAAAAATAGTTTTTTTATCTATTATAAGTTGGATGTGTAAATGAAATCATTTAAGGAAGAAGCAATACGCTCCCTATGAATGAATATTAAGAGTAGCAATATAATGAGCTATGAATGAATGACGATAGGGATGATGTTTATAGCTTTAATGGGCGGCAACCTTTACGACCTTTGGATGGATAATGTTTTTTAATGCATTGCAAAAACGATTCTACATTCCATTGACTATTTTCTCGCAAATCCATACATGCACTGTTTTGCGAGAAAATGAATCATTATACAAACGCTGATCCTAAGATATGCAGACAAGAAATCCGTCTTACCTCTTCAACTATAGACGAAGAGCTGATGAAAACTTTATCAATAAGTTCTTAAAATTATGCACAATCTTTTTATTGGAGAGCGTTAAAGATCTGATTATAATTTGTGCTATTAATTTCCAAAGGATGTTCTTTATTGGCAACTTGTAGCATTTCTAGCTTGAGATCTTCTCTTATCATCATATCTATATTGGCGCGGACCTCAGTTGAAAGATTATGAGACGTGATATCTTTAGGCATGGTTACAGTCTTTATTTGATAAATGATACGGTTTGTTGCAACCGGACCTTTTATGATGCCATAATGACCTTTGGGAGCAGCAAATAATGCTTTAATCCCTTCAACGCCAAGGGTTTCAGATGAGTCTTGACGCCGGAGGGTTGGTGTTGTTTGTTTTGTAACACCAAGGGTATGAGCAAGAGCAACAAGACTTTTTCCTTCCGTGAGCTGTTTGAGAGCATTTTGGGCTTTTTCATCAAGAAGACGTTGGATTTCCTCATTTTTCCATTGAGAAAGAACATCTAGCTTAGCCTCTTCAAGTGTCTTATCGCGGGAAGGAATAATTTTATCGACCTTGTACCAGAGATATCCACCATTTTGAAAAGAGAGAGGATCAAGATCGACTCCTTCGTTTGATTGATAGATGGCATTCAGTAAAATATCTTTTTGAGGTAAATCCGTGAGTATTGCACCTTCAAGCGTTTTTCCCGTTTTATCAATAGTAATTGTGCGCAAAGATAACTTGTATTGGTCAGCTAACTCTTTGAGAGAAGCACCCTCAAAACGAGCATTTTCAATGGCTACATAATTGTTACGGATATCATCAGTAGCACGATTTTTGGCAAGTGTTTGGCGAATATTTTCTTCTACACTTTCAAAAGGAAGAGAGCTTGAAGGTTCAATATGCGTAACGCGAATGAGAACAGGTCCCTGTAAGTCATTTATCACAGGACTGACTTGGCCTTGTTGAAGTTCAAAAATTTCAGATGTCAGATGATTAGGAAGTTCGTTTTCTGCGAGAGGACCTTTTTTTATGTCATTAAGAGTCTTTTTTTCAGCTTTTACCAGTTCATCAAAACTCAATCCATCAGCTATTTTTTTTGCTGCATTATCGGCTTCTTCGCGTGAGGGGAATCGCAGTTCTTCGAATGTACGCTTTTCAGGCGTTACAAAACGTGAAGCATTTTGTGTATAATAGGCTTTCGCCTCATCTGTTGAGATATCTTTAGGTTTTACAAAATCATTAAGTTCCATAGATAGCAAAGAGACAGTACGGTATTCTGGAGCACGAAATTGACTTTGATGTGTTTCAAACCATTTTTGTAATGTTTCGTAATCAGGATCAGCAATTGTTTTCTTTTCTTTTAGATCAATAACGAGATAATCAGCAATACGCATTTCTCCTTGATAAAGAGCAAGTGCTTTATAAAAGAGATTTGGTGCCTTCATATCAGAAAGTAAAGCAGCAATAAGCTGATTACGCTTTTCTTGTTTGGTGTAATAATTAAGAAAAGCACTTTCACTAATACGTAAATGCTGAAGATAGTTATAAAACAAGTTTTTATCAAAAGTGCCATTTACCTGGAACATCTTATCAGAACCAATCGTATGAGCTATTGTATCTTTTGAAAGACTTATTTTCATTTTACGTGCTTGTTCATCAAGCAGTACATTTTGTTGTAATTGATTAAATACAAAAGCAGGAATTTGGTATTGCTGCATTTCATTTGTTGTAAACATTCGTCCAAGATGAGCAGCATATGCTAAACGTGCGCTTTGATCGGCGAGTGCAAGACGATAATCATCGACAGTTACTGTGGACTTTCCAGAAGTAATAAGATCTCTTTCACTTTTTTTGTGTAACTGCGGTACCCCCCATAAAAGAATGAAGCATAAGAGTAAAATAGCAAGGAAAATTCTAAAAATCCAAGAATTTGTAGCATTTCTTATGATGTCAAGCATTGTTCAAGTCCATTTTTAATGTGAGTTATTATCAAAGCTGTAATGGAATTTGCAATAAAGAGATGAAAGATGCAAGCTTTAAAGACTTGCTTTCATTTTATAATTTGGTAACTACAGATAAACAATGTATTGTAAAAGCTCTTGAGGTGAAAATATGTCTCAAAATATTCGGCCTTTTCTTGCTGGAAATTGGAAAATGAATGGAACGAGTGAATCGCTTGGAGAGTTGCGTGCTATTGCTACAGGCGTTAGCTCTGATCTAGGTCATCTATTTGAAGCCCTAATTTGTGTTCCAGCAACGCTTTTATCGCGTGCTTCTAATACGCTGAATGGTGAAAATCTCCTTTTAGGAGGACAAAATTGTCACTTTGATGATCATGGTCCTTATACTGGAGATATTTCAGCTTTTATGCTTAAAGAAGCGGGAGCAAGTCATGTTATTATTGGGCATTCAGAACGTCGTACAGTGTACCAGGAAAATGATGCGATTGTCTGTGCCAAAGTGCAAGCTGCGTGGCGAGCAGGTCTTGTGGCTCTTGTATGTATTGGTGAAACATTGGAGGAGCGTAATAATAATAAAGTACTGGATATTCTCACGCAGCAGCTTGAAGAATCTCTCCCAGATGATGCAACAGCAGAGAATACCATTATCGCTTATGAACCAGTTTGGGCGATAGGCACCGGCAATACAGCGACTCCAGAAGATATTGCAAAAGTACATCATTTCATTCGTGATAGGGTGCGCTCTCGTTTTGGTGATGAAGGCAATAAGATACGTTTGCTTTATGGTGGATCCGTAAAACCATCCAATGCATTTGAGCTTTTAAGCATTGCTCATGTTAATGGTGCTTTGATAGGTGGAGCAAGCTTAAAAGCGATTGATTTTTTAACTATTTGCGATGTTTGTCGTAAACTATAGCAGAGAAATTTGAGTTTCCCCTTGGATTGTGCGTTATTTATGTGTAAATAGCTATTAAAGAGTTATTTGAAGAGCAGGGTTTATGCAAACAGTACTTATAGTTATTCATTTTTTGATTGTGATTACTTTGGTTGGTGTTATATTAATTCAACCTTCAGAAGGTGGTGGGCTAGGTGTGAGTAATAGCTCAGGGTTGATGAAAACTCGTGGATCTCGAAACCCTTTAACACGTTTGACTGCTATTTTAGCCTGTTGTTTTTTTGTTGTGTCTATTGGACTTACCGTGGTGAGTAATATATCAAATTCTAGTTCTGATATCTTAAAGCGTATACCGGTTAATTCAGAACAGAATTCTACCAATAAAGACTCAGGATCAGTCCCATCGTCAGATGGTGAGTCTTCCCCTTCTATTCTTGAACAGCTAGGAGGCACTTCGAATTCTTCGCAGGAACAGAAACAGTCCACAAATCCTGAAGCAGAAAGTCCAGTTCCTCAGGTTCTTGAAAATACAGTTCCCGATAACAGTACAAAATAGTTTTTTAAGAAAACATAGACTTTTTAAAAAAGGTGATTTTTTTCGCCTTTTTTATTTTAGAAGAAAAATTGTTTCTTTTTGCATTTTTTGCTGGAAAAATCATTATAAATTGCTTATCACCATAAGCCCATGGCACGTTATGTTTTTATTACTGGTGGTGTGGTTTCTTCCCTTGGAAAAGGCATCGCAGCGGCGGCGTTAGCAGCGTTATTACAGGCTCGTGGCTATCGCGTACGTCTTCGCAAACTTGATCCTTATTTAAATGTTGATCCAGGTACGATGTCGCCTTATCAACATGGTGAAGTATTTGTGACCGATGATGGTGCAGAAACGGATCTTGATCTTGGTCATTATGAGCGTTTTACTGGGCGTTCTGCAAATAGCCAAGATAATATTACAACAGGGCGTATTTATCGCAATATCATTGAACGAGAGCGGCGTGGTGATTATTTGGGGGCAACAGTCCAAGTTATTCCTCATGTTACAGATGAAATTAAGAGATTCATTACGATGGGAAATGAAGAATTTGATTTTGTTTTGTGTGAGATAGGTGGAACGGTTGGTGATATTGAAGCAATGCCTTTTCTAGAAGCGATTCGTCAGCTTCGCAATGAGCTACCGAGACAAAATGTCGTTTATGTCCATCTCACATTAATGCCTTATATTCCTTCAGCAGGTGAATTAAAAACGAAACCAACACAACATTCTGTCAAAGAATTGCAAGCAGTTGGTATTTCTCCTGATATTTTGCTTGTACGTGCAGATCGATCTATTCCAGAAACAGAACGGTGCAAATTATCACTTTTTTGCAATGTTCGCTCCAATGCAGTCATTCAGGCATTAGATATGCCAACAATTTATGATGTTCCTATGGCATACCATAAGGAGGGTTTGGACTCTGAAGTTCTTTGCGCTTTTGGAATCGATTCGGCACCTTCCCCCAAGATGGATCGTTGGGAAGATATTACGCATCGTATTCATCATCCTGAAGGAGAAGTTACGATTGCTGTTGTGGGAAAATATACGGGCTTAAAGGATGCTTATAAATCTCTTATTGAAGCGATTGCGCATGGTGGTTTAGCGAATAGAGTGAAAGTTAATATTGAGTGGATTGATTCGGAGCTTTTTGAAAAAGAAGATTCTGTTTCAGCTTTACAAAAAGCCCATGGAATTTTAGTTCCAGGTGCTTTTGGGGCACGAGGGGCAGAAGGGAAGATTCGAGCAATTCAATTTGCGCGAGAGCGTAAAGTTCCATTTTTAGGGATTTGTTTTGGGATGCAATTAGCTTGTATAGAAGCTGCGCGCAATATTGCACAGATTGAGAATGCTTCATCAAGTGAGTTTTGCGAAACAGACAATCCAATTGTAGGTTTAATGACAGAATGGCTTAAAGGAGATGTTCTTGAAAAACGTACAAGAAATGGTGATCTCGGCGGTTCAATGCGCCTTGGTGCTTTTGCTGCTGAATTAAAAGAAGAGAGTCATATTGCTCAAATTTATGGGATGACCAAGATTGTCGAGCGACATCGTCATCGTTATGAGGTCAATATTGATTATAAGGATAAGTTAGAACAGTGTGGTTTGATTTTTTCAGGGATGTCTCCTGATGGTATTTTACCAGAAACGATAGAATATGTAGATCATCCATGGTTTATTGCTGTTCAATATCATCCAGAATTAAAATCACGTCCTTTTGATCCACATCCTCTTTTTTCTTCTTTTATTGAAGCCGCTGTAGAACAAAGTCGATTGGTTTAATGCGTAAATTGGATTACTTTGCTTTTGAGGGATAAAATGACTAAACCAAATGCCCGTGTGAAAGTTGGAAATATGATTTTTTCAAATGAAATGCCTCTTTCATTAATTGCAGGGCCGTGTCAGATGGAAAGTCGTGATCATGCTTTTGAAATGGCTGGTCGTATTAAAACAATTACCGATCAGCTTGGTATCGGGTTTGTTTATAAATCAAGTTACGATAAAGCCAACAGAACCTCTTTGGGGGCGGCACGTGGTATTGGTCTTGAAAAAGCAATGTCCATTTTTTCTGATTTAAAAAAAGAGTTTAATTGTCCCATATTAACTGATGTGCATACAGAAGAGCAATGTACAATTGTTTCTTCTACAGTTGATATTTTACAAATACCGGCTTTTTTATGTCGTCAAACAGATCTTTTGGTAGCAGCCGCCAAAACAGAATGTGTTATTAACATTAAAAAAGGTCAGTTTTTAGCGCCGTGGGACATGGAGAATGTTTTAAAAAAGGTTGTTTACAGTGGTAATCCGAATGTTATGCTTTGTGAGCGAGGCACGTCATTTGGTTACAACCGACTTATTTCTGATATGCGTTCGTTGCCTATTTTACGTTCATTTGGTGCTCCTGTTATTTTTGATGCAACGCATTCTGTTCAAGAACCTGGGGGGCAGGGGGCTTCATCTGGTGGGCAGCGTCAATTTGTTGAAATTTTAGCGCGTGCAGCTGTCTCTGTTGGGGTAGCTGGTATTTTTTTAGAAACACATCAAGATCCAGATAATGCACCTTCTGATGGACCCAATATGGTTAAAGTTGATGATTTACAAAGATTGCTTGAGACTTTAATGGAATTTGATTATCTGTCAAAAAAGTTGAGTTGAGAAGAGAAAAAATATTTCATTAATAGGGCATTATAAATGAATCGAGACTTTTATTGGATAAGGAAACACATATGACTATAATTGTCGATATCATTGGGCGTGAAGTTCTTGATAGCCGTGGTAATCCAACGGTAGAAGTTGATGTTCATTTGGAGAATGGAGCTTTTGGTCGCGCTCTGGTTCCTTCGGGAGCTTCAACAGGAGCACACGAGGCTATAGAGCTTCGTGATGGTGGTTTGCGCTATCAAGGGAAAGGTGTTGAAAAAGCGGTTGCTGCAGTTAATGGCGAAATTCTTGAAGAACTTGGTGGGCGGGATGCAACAAATCAAATTGCTATTGATCAAGCAATGATTGCTTTGGATGGAACGCCAAACAAAGCCCGTCTTGGTGCCAATGCACTTCTTGGTGTTTCATTAGCTGTTGCAAAAGCAGCTGCGGATTCATTAAATTTACCTTTGTATCGTTATATTGGTGGTACACAAGCGCATATTCTTCCAACCCCCATGATGAATATTATTAATGGTGGTGTTCATGCTGATAATTTGATTGATTTTCAAGAGTTTATGATTATTCCTATAGGAGCTCCTACTGTAAAAGAAGCTATCCGTTATGGCGCTGAGATTTTCCATGCATTGAAAAAGCGTTTAAAAGATGCGGGTTATAATACCAATGTTGGTGATGAAGGTGGTTTTGCTCCTCAATTTAAAAGTGCTGATCAAGCAATTGATTTTATTATGGAATCTATCATGATATGTGGCTATAAACCAGGTGAACAAATTGCCATTGGTTTAGACTGTGCTTCAACCGAATTTTATAAAAATGGTTCGTATTTTTATAAAGGTGAGGGGAAATGCCGTGACACCCAAGAGCAGGTAGATTATTTAGCGCAGCTTGTGAAAAATTATCCTATTATTACAATTGAAGATGGAATGGCAGAGGATGATTGGGAAGGTTGGAAGCTACTTACTGACACAATTGGAGAAAAATGTCAGCTTGTTGGCGATGATTTGTTTGTAACGAATTCAGCACGTTTGCGTGATGGTATCAAAATGGGGGTAGGCAATTCTATTCTCATAAAAGTTAATCAAATTGGTACATTGAGTGAAACACTTGATGCTGTAGAAGTAGCACATAAAGCAGGTTATCGTGCCATTATATCTCATCGTTCAGGCGAGACAGAGGATTCTTTCATTGCAGATCTTGCTGTTGCAACGAATTGTGGACAAATTAAAACAGGTTCTCTTGCACGTTCGGATAGATTAGCAAAATACAATCAACTTATCCGTATTGAAGAAATGCTAGGAGCCCAAGCGCATTATGCTGGTGATTTATATCGTGTATAGTTGTGAGCACAAAATATGAAAGTATAAGATCATTTAGATTATGAAATTGATATTTCTTATCAAAGGCATATACGCAATAATTTTTAAGTGTTTAAATTTATAGGGATTAAGATGAGAGGTATAATTATTAGTCAAGATCAAGGAAATTATCTCGTTTCGGGTGATGATGGTAAACGTTATCAGTTTGCGACTTGGGATTGGTTGGGAAAGAATCCACCAAGGATTGGTAATGCTGTTGATTTTGTCTGTGAAGGAGGTGTTGTCAGTTCTGTTTTCCCATTGTTGAGACCAGGTACAGAGAACACAAAGATAATGTTCGCACTGCTTTGTTGGGTTGCAGGTATCTTTGGTGTCCATCGCTTTATGGTTGGTAAAGTTAGGACTGGTGCTTTAATGCTGGTTCTATCTTTATCATTGTTTGGATTGATAATTACCGGAATTTGGGCAGTTGTTGATTTTATAGTCATTCTTGGAGGAAGATTTACGGATAAAGATGGGAATCAGATTACAGATTTTTAAAAATTTTATAATAAAGAGAAAGTAATTCAGTTCGCTTTTTATTTTTATAAATAATTAAGTTGCATTATGCGAAATTATTGTACTATATTTATTTGATATGAGATATTAAAAAACATGTATAGCTAAGTAAAAGTATTGAAAAAGGTAATGCTATTTTATACGGGTAAAGAAAAGACGCAAATTAATTAAGGCGTGCATTATTTTTCTGCTTATAGCAGTGGATAGCATTGGATTATTGGAGGCTTCAAACTATCCTAATTTCACGTTTATTACGGCTGCTACAAATTGTATTTACACCGTGAGGTTAATCCGCATATTATCAAATTAGAAATAATCTCTTTATGAATAACACATAAGGAGCGTGGGTAAGGATGAAGAGTAAAATTATTGTTCAAAATCAAGGGGTTTATTTCGTTTTGGGAGGTGATGATAAGCGTTATCAATTTGAGGATTGGAATTGGTTAGGAAAAAACCACCAAGCATAGGGGATACCGTTGATTTTATCTTCATTTTAATAGGAAATTTTAGGAAAAAAGCTACAAATTAGAGGATATCCAATATTTATAATATAAAAAGTGAGGCATTCAACTTACTTTGATCGTATTAAGGGGGGGATAAATTGAAATAACAAATTATTTTGGTGTAGATTTGGTAATGAGGTATTAATCAAAATCATGCATAGTTGGGCAAAATATCAAGAAATTTGTGCTGTAAAGACTGTGCTATTTTATGTGGACAAAGCAGAAACGTCGATCAATCAAAGTACGCTTTGTACTACCTCTTATGACGGTGGGAGTCTTAAGCTATTTCAGTTATCACATTTATCATGGTGAGTATGGATTGTATTCACGCAGTGAAGTTAATCAGCATATTAGCGAATTAGAAAAGGAGCTTCATGAAATAGAAGCTGAGCGGATATTCATGGAAAAGCGTATTTCTCTTTTACGCAATGGGCATATAGAAAAAGATATGTTGGATGAGTATGTCCGAAAGAATTTGAACTTTTCTAAGCCAAATGAATTGACAATCTTAATACCTTGAAATGATACCAAAGGTAAATGAAAAATCGCTTAATTTAAACAACAATCAGCAATGATATTGTTTAAGCCGATTGATAAGGCTTGTAACTTTTGTTCGTAAAGGTTATTCCTAAATAATCATAAAAGGGAGTTTAATATGGCAGAACGACTTAAAAAAAATTCTGCGTCGGCGGCGCGCACTGCATTATCAAGCACCACAAAGAAAGCACCAATAGCAGATTTTACAAAAGAAGAAGAAATTGATGCCTATCGTGAAATGCTTTTAATTCGCCGTTTTGAAGAAAAAGCAGGACAACTTTATGGTATGGGGCTTATTGGGGGATTTTGTCACCTTTATATTGGTCAGGAAGCCGTTGTTATAGGAACATTGAAAGCGGCAAAAGAAGGTGATCAGGTTATTACGTCTTACCGTGATCATGGTCATATGTTAGCCGTTGGGATGAGTCCGCGTGGTGTTATGGCAGAATTAACGGGACGTCAAGGTGGCTTTTCCAAAGGGAAAGGTGGCTCGATGCATATGTTCTCTAAAGAAAAGAACTTTTATGGGGGACATGGTATTGTTGGTGCGCAGGTTCCCATTGGTTCAGGTTTGGCATTTTCGAATCAGTACCTTGGTAAAGATAATGTGACATTGGTTTATTTTGGTGATGGTGCTGCAAATCAGGGGCAGGTTTACGAGAGTTTTAATATGGCTTCACTTTGGAAGCTTCCCGTTGTTTATATTATTGAAAACAATCAGTATGCTATGGGAACGTCAGTTTCACGTGCATCTGCAGAAACTGATTTTTCCCGACGTGGTCTTTCTTTTGAAATTCCAGGTATTGTTGTTGACGGTATGGATGTTCGATCAGTAAAAGGAGCTGCTGATGAAGCAATTTCTTGGGCACGCTCAGGTAAAGGACCGATCATTCTTGATATGCAGACCTATCGCTATCGTGGTCATTCCATGTCTGATCCAGCAAAATATCGTTCAAAGGAAGAAGTCCAAAAAATAAAAGAGGAGCACGATCCGATTGATCAAGTAAAAAGTCGGATTCTTAAAAAAAATTGGGCGAGCGAAGACGATTTAAAATCTATTGAGAAAGAGGTCCGTGCAATTGTTGCTGATGCGGTAGATTTTGCACAAAGTGATCAAGAGCCAGATGCTTCTGAGCTCTATACTGATATTTTAGTTTGATGCGAGGGAAGCAAGTATGTCTATTGATATTTTGATGCCGACGCTTTCACCAACTATGGAAGAAGGTAAACTGTCTAAATGGCTCAAGAAAGAAGGTGATAAGGTTAGCTCTGGCGATGTTATTGCTGAAATTGAAACGGATAAGGCTACAATGGAAGTAGAGGCCGTTGATGAAGGTACTCTTGGTAAAATTTTTGTGCCTGAAGGTTCAGAAGGCGTAAGGGTTAACACTGTTATTGCAATTTTGTTAGAAGAAGGTGAGCGTGCTGAGGATATTTCGCAACCTACTGATACAGCACAAAAAACTAAGGAATCTGCTCTTTCTCTGCCTTTGTCAGTTCCGCAGGCTGCTCCTACTTTTGATACATCTCTTAATTTTGATATTCCAGCGGGAACACAAATGGTTACAATGACAGTTCGTGAAGCGCTTAATCAGGCTTTGGCTGAAGAAATGCGGCGTGATGAAACAGTTTTTCTTATGGGGGAAGAAGTCGCGCAATATCAAGGTGCCTATAAGGTTAGTCAAGGTTTGTTGGAAGAATTCGGAGAACGCCGAGTTATTGATACCCCAATTACAGAACACGGCTTTGCTGGGCTGGCTGTCGGGGCTGCTTTTGGTGGGTTACGTCCTATTGTCGAGTTTATGACCTTTAATTTTGCGATGCAGGCGATGGACCAAATTATTAACTCAGCAGCCAAAACACGTTATATGTCTGGTGGACAAATGACCGCTCCTATGGTTTTCCGAGGTCCCAATGGCGCGGCTGCCCGTGTTGGTGCTCAACATTCTCAATGTTATGCTGCATGGTATAGTCATGTACCAGGTCTGAAAGTTGTCATGCCTTATAGTGCTGCAGATGCAAAAGGTTTGCTGAAATCTGCTATTCGTGATGATAATCCTGTTATTTTCCTTGAAAATGAGATTTTGTATGGGCATCAATTTGATGTTCCTCAACTGGATGATTTTCTTTTGCCTATTGGTAAGGCACGTATTCATAAGTCTGGACAAGATGTGACGATTGTTGCATGTGGAATTGGGATGCATTATGCTGTTCAAGCGTTACCAGAAATTGAAAAACTTGGTATTGATGTTGAATTGATTGATTTACGAACCATTCGCCCGATGGATCTTCCAACAATTCTTTCGTCAGTTAAAAAAACAGGTCGTTTGGTCACAATTGAAGAGGGATTTCCTCAGTCATCTGTGGGAACTGAAATAGCAACGCGTGTTATGCAGCAGGCTTTTGACTATCTTGATGCGCCAATTGCTACGATTTCTGGTAAAGATGTTCCGATGCCTTATGCCGCTAATCTTGAGAAGTTGGCTTTGCCTAATACTGCTGAAATTATTGAGGCCGTTAAGGCTGTGACATACAGAGCATAACGGAGGAAAGCATAATGCCCATTAAAATTACAATGCCAGCGCTTTCCCCTACGATGGAAGAGGGAAATTTAACAAAATGGAATATTAAGGAGGGAGATAAGGTTTCCTCTGGTGATGTTATTGCTGAAATTGAGACGGATAAAGCGACAATGGAAGTCGAAGCCGTTGATGAAGGTAGGGTTGCTAAAATTGTTGTTCCTGCTGGAACACAAGGCGTTAAAGTAAATGCTTTAATTGTTGTTTTAGCAGAAGAAGGTGAAGATTTAGCTGAAGCTGCAAAAGTTACAGAAGAAATCTCTTCTTCTACAAGACAAGAATCAGAGGGCATCAAACAGACAGATTCTCTGAAACAGACGGACTCAAAGGGAATAAAAATGTCTCATGAATCATCAACTGGGCAATTAATACAGCAAGATAAAAAAGAAGCTCGTCTTTTTGCCTCTCCCTTAGCGCGGCGATTAGCATCTCAGGCAGGTCTTGATTTATCCTTTATTTCTGGAAGTGGTCCGCATGGGCGTATTATTAAGCGCGATGTAGAAAAAGCTGTGAGCAGCGATATGTCTAAAGTGTCTTATTCATCATCGATAGGGGAGCTAATAGCTACAGGTGCTTCGGACAAACAGATATTGAAACTCTTCAAAGAGGATGAATATAGCTTCGCTCCCCATAATAATATGCGTAAAACAATCGCGACACGTTTGGTGGAATCAAAACAGAGAGTCCCACATTTCTATGTAACGGTAGATTGTGAACTTGATGCGCTATTAGCACTGCGTACACAACTGAATGCTGCTGCTCCAATGGTTAAGGGGCAGGAAGAAACTCAGCCTACTTATAAGCTTTCTGTTAATGATATGGTGATCAAAGCTGTCGCACTTTCTTTGAAAGCGGTTCCCGATGCGAATGTTTCTTGGCTTGAAGGCGGGATGCTTCATCATAAACATTGTGATGTTGGGGTTGCTGTTTCTATTCCCAATGGATTAATTACACCGATTATTCGCCATGCAGAGGAAAAGCCGTTATCACTTATTTCCAAAGAGATGAAGGATTTTGCAAAGCGTGCGCGCGAGGGCAAGTTAAAAATGGAAGAATATCAGGGTGGAACAACAGCTGTATCAAATATGGGGATGTATGGTATAAAAAGTTTTTCGGCTATTCTTAATCCACCGCATGCGACGATTTTTGCGATTGGTGCAGGGGAGCAACGCGCCGTTGTTAAAAATGGTGCATTAGTTGTTGCGACAGTTATGTCAGTTACGCTTTCTGCGGATCATCGTGCTGTCGATGGTGCTTTAGCAGCAGAGCTCGCGCGGACTTTTAAGAAGATGATTGAAAATCCATTAGCAATGTTGGTTTGAACTGTTTAACAGTTCTTCACGTAAATTGTGAGAAAGCGTGTTAAGAGAATAGAAACAAATTTAAAGAGTTTAAAGAGCAATGTTATTGCTATTTCTGGTTTGGATAAAGCATTTGCGTGAAGCTTAAAGCAAAGACATAAGATAATTCTCTCATGTTTTTTTACAGACTTAAGTTCAAAAAATGCATATCCATTTTATATATATCCATGGAGGAATTACTGTGGTAAATCTTTATGATGTAATTGTGATTGGATCAGGTCCAGGCGGATATGTAACCGCAATTCGTGCAGCACAATGTGGCTTTAAGACTGCGATTGTTGAACGTGAACATTTGGGAGGGATCTGTTTAAATTGGGGATGTATTCCAACAAAGGCCCTTCTACGTTCAGCGGAAATGAAACATTTTGCTGAACATGCGACAAATTATGGATTAAAAATTAATGGTTCAATTGAGGCAAACATCAAAGATGTTGTGGCACGTTCACGGGGTGTTTCAGCACGTTTAAATGCTGGTGTTGGTTTTTTAATGAAAAAAAACAAAATTGATATTATCTGGGGTGAAGCAAAGCTTACTAAAGAAGCAAAGGGAAGCCTTCCTGCGGAAATTATGGTTTCTTCATCCTCCAAACCGATTATGCAACCGCAAAATCCAGTCCCTAAAGGGACGTTAGGGGAGGGAACTTATCAAGCAAAGCATATCATTATTGCAACGGGCGCACGTCCTCGTGTCCTTCCTGGTATTGAGCCAGATGGAAAATTCATTTGGACTTATTTTGAAGCTATGATACCGCCAGCAATGCCAAAATCGCTTTTGGTTATAGGGTCTGGGGCTATTGGCATTGAATTCGCTTCTTTTTATCATGATATGGGGGCGACAGTAACTGTTGTTGAAATGATGCCCCATATCATGCCTGCTGAAGATATTGAAATTTCAACGTTTGCTCGTAAACAGTTAGAGAAAAAAGGTTTACGCATTCTTCGTCAAGCAAAAGTAACAAAGGTTGAAAAATCTTCCGATTCTGTAAGTGTACATATTGATGTTCAAGGTAAAATAGAGTCAATGACTGTTAACCGGTTGATTTCCGCTGTTGGGGTGCAAGGTAATATTGAGAATCTTGGTTTAGAAGCTTTGGGAATAAAAACCGATCGCGGGTGCATTGTAACTGATGAATGGAGTTGGACGGGGGTGGAAGGCATTTATGCTATTGGTGATGTAGCAGGTCCTCCTATGTTGGCCCATAAAGCAGAAGAAGAAGGTGTGATATGTATTGAGCATCTTGCAGGTTTGAAGAGTGCTCATCCGCTTGATAAAAGAAAAATTCCAGGGTGTACATATTGTACACCACAGGTTGCCTCTGTAGGGCTTTCAGAAGCGGCAGCAAAAGAAGCAGGTTATGATATACGTATTGGGCGTTATTCTTTTGCTGCGAATGGTAAGGCGATTGCTTTGGGTGAAGATCAGGGGTTAGTAAAAACGATTTTTGATAAAAAAACAGGACAGCTTCTCGGGGCCCATATGGTAGGGGCTGAGGTAACAGAATTGATACAGGGTTTTGTTATTGCTATGAATCTTGAAACAACAGAAGAAGAATTAATGCATACTATCTTTCCACATCCGACCTTATCGGAAATGATGAAAGAAAGTGTATTAGATGCTTATGGTCAAGTTTTAAACGCTTGATGACTGGATTGTATGAAAAATTTTATATTTTTGATTGTTACTTCGTATTTATAAGGCAAAGGCTTAAATGGTTACGGTTGTTGATAGAGTTGCAAATAGACGATTGCGTCATCCTGAAAAGGCACATCGTCCTGATACAAGCGTTCAAAAAAAGCCAGATTGGATTCGTGTAAAAGCGCCAACATCACCAATTTATAAGGAAACACATGGTATTGTACGTACGCATAAGTTAGTGACTGTATGTGAAGAAGCTGGTTGTCCTAATATTGGCGAATGTTGGAGCCAGAGGCATGCTAGCTTTATGATTTTAGGTGAAATATGTACGCGTGCTTGTGCTTTTTGTAACGTTGCAACAGGTATTCCACTTGCCGTTGATGATAATGAGCCAGAACGTGTCGCTGATGCTGTTGCAAGGATGGAATTAAAACATGTTGTCATTACATCTGTTGATCGTGATGATCTTGCTGATGGTGGTGCTGAGCATTTTGCAAAAGTTATTTATGCGATTCGTCAAAAAACTCCTAAGACAACAATTGAAGTTCTTACACCTGATTTTCGTCATAAGGATGGCGCTTTAGAAGTTGTTGTTGCTGCTAAGCCTGATGTTTTTAATCATAACTTAGAAACAGTTCCTTCTAAATATTTGAAGGTCCGTCCAGGGGCACGTTATTTTCATTCAATTCGTTTATTACAACGTGTTAAAGAACTTGATCCAACAATTTTTACAAAATCGGGAATTATGGTTGGCCTTGGGGAGGAGCGAAATGAAGTTTTGCAATTGATGGATGATTTGCGCGCTGCTGATGTTGACTTTATGACAATTGGACAATATTTGCAGCCTACACGAAAACATCATCCAGTTGTTCGTTTTGTGCCTCCTGAAGAATTTGAGTCTTTTGCCAAGATTGGTAAAGTAAAAGGATTTTTACATATGGCCTCCAATCCTCTAACGCGTTCATCTCATCATGCTGGAGATGATTTTGCCATTTTGCAAAAAGCGCGTGATGAAAAATTTTCCTTACAGAGATAATTATGCCGATTTTTACAATACATCGGCAGATCACCCATAGTGCCAGTGAAATGTTTGATCTGGTTTCAGATATTGAGCGTTATCCTGAATTTTTACCAATGTGTGAGTCTTTAATAATACGTTCTCGAAAAGAATATGGAAAAAAAATATTGCTTCTTGCAGATATGACCGTTGGCTATAAGATTATTCGTGAAACTTTTACGACTCAAGTATTTCTTCAGCCGGAAAAAAGTCTTATAGAAGTTAAATATATTGATGGTCCATTCAAATATCTTGAAAATCGTTGGGCCTTTCATGATATTGAGAATACCAATGCATGTAATGTAGAGTTTTTTATTGATTATGAATTTAAAAGTAAAACGCTTGGATTAGTGATGGGCTCAATGTTTGATATTGCGTTTCGTAAATTTACCGAGGCTTTTGAGAAGCGTGCGCATCAGATTTATGGCTCTACGGTAACATAGTCTATTCTGTTATTTTTTAACAATACCTATTGCTTAAACAGCGTGAAGGTGAAAACTGGTTTTCATCTTTACTATTTGTTTTTAATTCAGCTTTCAAAAGCATATTGAAGGAATATCATTTTAAATGATGAAGATGATGCACAGATTCATGCTTTTGTTTCTCTCTTTTTTAATGGATGCACACTCGTTAAACAAAACGCCCAAATAGAACCTGCTTGCGTCATACCCATTTCATAATAGTGCTCATAATAAATAGTATAGATTCTCGTAAAAGTATATAAAATCTACATCTGTACACTTATGAAGAAGTCCTCCTGCATCATTTATTTGCTATCTCTCAAGATGTTGCGCGCCAGCTCTTAGCACTTAAGAGAAGTACAAGTGTCTCTTTCTTTAATCATTTTATTTATACAGTTTTTTCTCTTGTGGCGTGCAAGTGAATAAATTTGATTAATTCAACCTACACAGGACTGAAGTGAGATAACTTTACGCTATTCAGATCTTTCATTTTCAAGTTGTGATACAATAAAATTTTTTCAAGATGTTGACGATTATAGACACGATGGGGAATAAAGAATTTTGAAATTAGTATGGGGAATTCAGTGAAGCAATTCCAGAATCATTTTAAAAGCATTTTCAACAGTTGCGTGGCGGATAGCATTGCGACTAAGATGAGCAAAGTGCATTTCTTTGTGCAGGGGGGAGTGGTTTTTGTAAGCAACTGCGCAATGCACAAGTCCTACAGGTTTATCAAGACTTGCACCTCCTGGACCAGCAATTCCTGTTACAGAAACTGCAATGTCAGCTTGTGAATGTTTTAATCCACCCTCAGCCATTGCAAGAGCAACTTCTTTTGAAACGGCACCATGGGTTCTTATAAGTTCAGCACAAACGCCAACAAGGCGTGTTTTGGATTCATTTGAATAAACAACAAATCCACAATCGAGAACATCTGACGATCCTGCTATATTTGTGAGGCATGCAGCAATGAGTCCCCCTGTACAAGACTCTACAGTTGTTAACAGCAAACCTTTTTGGCGAAAGGTATTAAGGACTTCATGTGCGTGTTTTTCACAAAGATATGTCATTGGGGAATTTCTCCTGAATAAAGGACGCTCACTGTTGCAAGAGCAGCAATTCCCTCACCACGACCAATAAATCCAAGCCTTTCATTTGTTGTTGCTTTGATAGAGATTCGATCAGGTGTTATTGCAAGTATTGTTATAAGATTTTCTGTCATGGCATGACGATATGGACTAATTTTAGGATTTTCAGCGATAATTGTGATATCAACATTGGCGATACGACCACCTGCTTGTTTTATAATATCAAGAGCATGACGGAGAAAAATTTCTGATGATACATTTTTCCATTGAGGATCAGAGGGAGGAAAATGTGTACCGATATCTCCAGCACCTTGAGTTGCAAGAAGGGCATCTGTTAATGCATGAAGAGCAACATCCGCATCGGAGTGTCCATTTAATTTTTTATGAAAAGGGATTTTTATACCACATAATATAAGAAAATCACCATCCTCAAAAGAGTGAACATCATAACCATTGCCGGTACGAATATCAGGAAATATTTGCATTTTCTTTTGGAGATATAAATGTGCAGTATTAAAATCTTCATGCCATGTAATTTTTATGTTGTTAGGATCCCCAGGAACGGTACGCATAGGAATTCCAAACCATTCGGCAATTGCGCAATCGTCAGTGAATTCTTGTTTGCAAGCTTGTTTTGCTTGTTTATGGGCCGCTAAGATATGTTCAAAGGGAAAACACTGTGGAGTTTGTGCACTATAAAGATGGGTACGGGGAATTGTTTCTAAAACATGCTGATTATTTATACGTTTAAGGGTATCAGAGATGGGCAGAACAGGAAGAACACCTTCTTGAGGCGTGATAGTGTTGTGAATGTTATTAAGAAGCTTGTTTTCGATAAAAGGGCGTGCACCATCATGAATATGCACATATTGGGGGGCAAATTTTTTGAGTGCCTGAAGTCCATATAAGGTAGAGATTTGACGTGTATTGCCTCCTTCAACGATAGTAAGGCGCTCTTTAAAATCGTCAATAGCTTGTTCACAGATTTGACGATCTTCTGGATGAATAACAAGAATAATTGTTGTGATAGCTGGATGCTGCAAAAAACAATGCACGGTATGATAAATAATTGGCTTTTGTCCTAGAAGCCGATATTGTTTTGGAATTTTATGGGGAGATCCTGCTCTTTCACCCCGTCCAGCGGCTAATATTATTGCTGCAATAGAAATACTTAATCTCCTTGTATTATAATCTTAGTTTGCTTTTTTGTCATTAATTTTAAAATGATTTTGAAAGGATGGTTGTTGTAGATCAGCAAGGGATATCACGGATAACACCTCAAAAAAAGCATTTAATGCTTTTTGAAGTGCGGTATTTAAACCACAAAAATCAAACAAGGGGCAAGTTGGTTCTGCAGTATCGAAACATTCTGCGAGGGAAAAGTTGTCTTCTGTTACTTTCACAACATCCGCGACTGAAATTTCTGCTGCGGGTTTAGCCAATCTAACTCCACCATTGCGTCCACGCACTGTTTGTATAAAACCTGCTTGAACAAGCAGCTGAAGGATTTTAAATAAAAAAAGCTCTGAAACGGCATATGCTTTAGCAATTTCTGGAACACGACTGAGAGTTCCCTGATTATCTGCACAATACATAAGCATTCGAAGAGCATAATTTGTTTGTTTTGTTAATCGCATCTCATTTCCTTCGTAAAGTATCGTCGAACACAGTCTATTTTAAAGATATTTTGCAAAATGTAGAAGTTTTTTCTCGTTGACTATATTTGCCTATTTTAAATGTAGTATTAGTATTGTCAATTTTTGCTACAAAAGGTTATATGAGAATAATGGGATAAGGGTATGTAAGCTCATGACGAATATAACATCTGTGACGAATCTTCAAGACATAGATAAAAATACTTATAACGATGAGTTGTATCGTTTAAGTAAGGTATATATTTTTTTAGGGATTACAATTATTGTATTGGCTTTACTTACGGCCTCTGTTTCATTTATTATTCTTATTGGATTAACTCCTGTTGTTCCCAGTAGAACAGTAACCCTTATTCTTATAGGAATTAATAGTTTTTGGGTTTTAGGGCTTATTGTCATCGTTTTTTATGAGATGATACCGATCATTCGTGCTTGGCGTTCAAGGCGTGCAGGATCGCGTCTTCATGTGCGCCTTATTTCATTGTTTGCACTTGTTGCGACAATGCCAGCTGTTGCTGTAGCTCTTGTATCGGGTCCAGCACTAAATTTGGGACTTGATCGATGGTTTGATACAACAACGCGGCAAATTGTGGGCTCTTCTATTGATTTAGCAAATGCTTATGCAGATGAAATGCTTCAAAATTTAAAAAATTTATCCTACGCGATGGCATTTGCACTTGATAACAAAAAACTCTTAGAACGTAATCCAGCTGAATATAGGATGCAATTGACGCGTCATGCTCTAGGACGCAATTTGCGTGGTGCATTTTTGTTAAGTTCTAGTGGAGCTATTTTTGTATCGAGTGCTCTTGGTGATGAAGATAAACTGCCAATTCCTCCTTCTCATCTTATTGAACGTGCAACCAGTGCGAGACCTTTTTCTTTTCAACCAGGCGTTCATGATTATTTTGGTATTATTTTAAAATTTACCAATATTCCAAACACATTTTTATATTTGGTGCGTGACGTTGATAAAGGTGTTTTATCTGCTTTGCGTTTGACAGAAGTTAATACAGATCGTTATCGTGATTTAAATGAGAATCGCCTGCTGACACAGATTGCATTTGGTATGCTTTATTTGTGTCTTTTTTTTAGTTTATTCTTATCAGCCATTTGGGCTGCTATTGCTGTTGCTGATCGCTTAGTACGTCCTATTCGTCTTCTCATTAGTGCTGCCGATGATGTTGCTTCTGGAAATATGGAAATTTTCGTGCCAGTACGAGCAAAAGATGGAGATATTGGGCAATTATCCAAAACTTTTAATTACATGGTCAGTGAATTGAAAAGTCGGCGTAATGAATTGATTGCAGTGCGTGATCAAATTGATGAAAGACGGCGTTTTTCTGAAGCTGTGTTATCGGGTGTAACAGCGGGAGTAGCAGGTATAGATGATAATGGTGATATCACCATTATCAATCGGTCTATTGAAGCGATGTTTGATATTCGCTCAGAGCGCGTTGTTGGAAAAAGTCTTTTATCTTTAAGCGCTGAAATTTGGCAGGTTTTTCAGTTTGTGCGTTCATTGGATCGTAAAAACCATCGTGAGCAGGTCACTTTAAACGTTGCAGGAAAAGAGCGTGTCTGTAATGTCCAAGTTACGATGGAGGAGGATGATGGACAAGGGCAATCTTGGGTTCTAACAATTGATGATATTACAGACCTTGTTGCAGCGCAACGTACAGCGGCGTGGGCGGATATTGCGCGGCGTATTGCACACGAAATTAAAAATCCTCTTACACCTATTCAGTTATCCGCTGAACGCATTCGTAAACGTTATAACAAAGCTATTACACAAGATAGAGAGGTCTTTGAGCGGTGTATTGACACAATTATTCGGCAGGTTGGAGATATTGGGCGTATGGTTGATGAGTTTTCCTCTTTTGCACGTATGCCCAAACCCAAAATGCATATTTTAGATATACGAGAATTGTTGCGCGAAGCATGTTTCTTGATAGAGGTGACGCGACATGATATTCATTTTGAGCAAGATTTAGGAACTCTACCACTTATGGGTGCATTTGATAACCGTCTCATTGTACAGGCTTTTTGCAATGTTATCAAAAACGCGAGCGAATCCATAGATTCAGTTATGCGAGAGGAAAATATTCACGGTCATATTCTTATCCGTTCTTATCGTCAGGAAGAATGGGTGGTTGTGGATGTTGTTGATAACGGGAAAGGACTTCCTAAAGAGCAAAGACAAAAGTTATTAGAACCCTATATAACAACGCGGGAAAAAGGAACAGGGCTGGGGTTAGCTATTGTGCGCAAAGTTATTGAAGATCACGGTGGTTTCATGGAGCTTCATGATGCACCGGAGAGTTTTTATGAAGGTCGTGGTGCGATGATCCGTTTGATATTTCCAGCGGATGGGGGTAAGCAGGGTAATATTATACAAGCCATAAATCATAAGATAGGGGAATAGTATGGTATCAGATATCTTGATTGTTGATGATGAAGCAGATATTCGTGAGCTTGTTGCTGGTATTTTAGATGATGAAGGTTATGAAACGCGTGTTGCTTGTAACTCTGATGAAGCATTGGCTCAAATTAGTGAGCGTATTCCAAAGCTCATTTTTTTGGATATTTGGCTACAGGGTAGTCGTCTCGATGGTTTAGCACTGCTTGATGAAATTAAAACACAATATCCGGCTCTTCCGGTCGTTATGATCTCTGGTCATGGTAATATTGAGACGGCTGTTTCCGCTATAAAGCGAGGGGCATATGATTTCATTGAAAAACCTTTTAAAGCTGATAGACTTGTATTGGTTGCAGAGAGAACACTTGAAAATTCAAATTTAAAACGTGAGCTTTTAGAATTGCGAAAGCGTTCGAACGAGACATTAGAGTTGCTCGGAAAATCGACAGTTATAAAAAATTTGCGTCAAATCATAGAAAAAGTAGCACCAACCAATAGTCGCATCATGATAACAGGTCCTTCAGGGGCAGGAAAAGAGACTGTTGCACGAGCTATTCATGCGCTCTCAACGCGTTCGAATGGGCCATTTGTTACAATAAATGCTGCAACGATTACTCCGGAAAGAATGGAAATAGAGCTGTTTGGCAGCGAAATGGAGGGAAGAGAGCGTAAAATTGGTGCCTTAGAGGAAGCTCATGGCGGTATCTTATATCTTGATGAAATTGCTGACATGCCGCGTGAGACTCAAGGGAAGATTCTTCGGGTTTTAACGGGGCAAACATTTGAGAGAATTGGCGGCACAAAACGTGTTAAGGTGGATGTCCGTATCATTTCTTCGACAGCGCAAAATCTTGAAAACCTCATTTCTGATGGGCGCTTTAGGGAGGATCTTTTTCACCGTCTTTCCGTTGTTCCTATTGTTGTTCCGCCCCTTTCAGCGCGTCGTGAAGATATTCCAGAACTTGTACATCATTTTGTAAAAACAATATCACAGCAGGTTGGGATTAAACCGCGTGCAATCAGTGATGATGTGATTGCTATTTTGCAAACGCACGCTTGGCCGGGTAATGTGCGGCAATTACGTAATAATATTGAGCGTCTTCTTATTCTTGTGCGGGATGGTGATGGTCCTATAACAGCGGACTTTCTTCCCAGTGAAGTAAGTGATTCTTTGCCACGTCTTCAAATGGATTCAGATGAAAGTATAATGGATTTGCCGTTACGTGAAGCTCGAGAATTATTTGAAAAAAGATATTTAGTGGCGCAGATTGGGCGTTTGGGTGGAAATATATCACGTACTGCTGAATTTATAGGCATGGAGCGTTCAGCTTTGCACCGTAAACTTAAAGCGCTTGGAGTTTCTTAAAGCGATGCGTATTATTATTTGTGGAGCAGGACAGGTTGGTTATGGGATAGCAGAGCGTCTTGCTGCTGAAAATCACGATGTTACTGTTATTGATATTGAAACGAGATTAATTGAAAAGATTCGCGATACATTGGATGTGAGAGGTTTTGTTGGTCACGGTTCACGGCCTGAAGTTCTTTTGGCTGCAGATGCAGACAAAGCTGATATGTTGATTGCTGTCACTTTGTTTGATGAAGTTAATATGGTAGCTTGCCAAGTAGCACATTCATTATTTAATGTGCCCACAAAAATTGCTCGTATTCGCTCACAATCTTATTTAGAACCACGTTATAAGACGCTTTTTTCCAGAGAGAATATTCCCATTGATGTGGTTATTTCGCCAGAAGTTGAAGTTGGGGAAATGGTTTTGCGCCGTATTGCTTTACCTGGTGCAATAGATGTTCTTTATTTTTGTAATGATGATATTGTGGCACTAGCTTTGGAATGCATGGAAGATTGTCCCGTTATTAATACACCTTTGCGTCAATTAACAGAGCTTTTTCCAGATCTTCATACGACGGTTACTGCTATTAAACGTGGCGCGGAATTATTGGTTGCACATTCAGAAACGCAACTACGCGTTGGTGATATAACCTATCTTGTTGTTTCTCGTGAACAGATGCGTCGTGCTGTTGGGCTTTTTGGTCATAAAGAACAAGATGCCCACCGCATGATTATTGCAGGGGGTGGTCACATTGGCCTTTATGTTGCACAGGCTATTGAAAAGCGTTTTCATAAATTAAAATTGAAGATTATAGAAGCGCATAGAGAAAGAGCCCTCACAATTGCTGATCAGCTTGAAAAAACAACAGTTTTATACGGTAACGTGTTAGATCCAGTGATTCTTCAAGATGCGGGAATTGATCAGTCCGATTTAATGATTACATTGACCAATCAAGATCAGGTTAATCTCTTAAGCGCTATTATTGCTAAAAGATTGGGCTGCAAAGCCAATATGGTATTGATTAATAATGTTGCCTATCAAGAATTTAGTCGTGCTGTTGGTGTGGATGCATATCTTAATCCCCATAGCGTTACAATATCGAGAATTTTGCAACAAATGCGCCGTGGGCGTATTCGTTCTGTTCATTCAGTTTTTAATGGCCGAGCAGAAATTATTGAAGCTGAAGTGATGCAAACATCTTCATTGGTTGGTAAGTCATTATCAGAGCTCAATTTATCAGATGGTTTGAGAATTGGTGCAATTTATCGCAATAAGACAATAATACAGCTTTCGGCAGATACGCGTATTTTGTCTGGTGATAGAATAGTGATTTTTGCTCTTGCTGATAGGGTTCGTGATGTTGAACAACTCTTTCGCGTAAGTTTAGAATATTTTTGATATATTATCTATGGATATTTGTACTTTTTGGTATAGTGGACAATTAAGATTGGTGGATAGGCTTTGTTTGTCTTCAATGGTTAAAACTGGACAGCGCGTTAAGCTTTTTAGTTATGATAAAAAATAGATAATCTCCCTGCTGGTGTTGAGCTGCATGAAGCCGAATCAATTTTACCACGCTCAGCAATTTATCGCCTTGATCCCGATTTTTCTGATGATAAATTAGGGTGTACAATTGTTCAGTTCTCGGATTTTTTTCGTGTTATGCTGATGAAATATCAACAAGGTGTTTGGTTAGATACAGATGTTTACCTTGTTAAACAATTTCATCCAGATGCGGATAAGGTTTGGTTGGCAAGAGAAAATAATACAAGAGTAGGCGTTTCTGCACTTTATTTTCCGCCCAATAACCCTATTATAAAAATATTTGAGGATTATTGGGCTGGCACAGAAATTATTCCTCATTGGCTTGGGTTTAAGCGTCGTGTTTGGAGACCGTTCTGGTTAAAGAGGAAAAAAATGCCGATTTTACTGGGAAATCTTGGCGTTACAATATTTGGCAATGATGGTATTTCACGATTAGCAAAACGATATGGTTTTTTTCATGAAGCAAAGGAAAAGGAAACTTTTTATTATTGGACTGGGCGAAAAACTGAACGTATTTTTGAACCAGCTTTTGGCGTAAAGCCGCTTACAGATTCACGCTTGATAGGTTTTCATATTCACAGAAAGACAAAGACTACGAAAAGACCTCAGGAAGGAAGTTTTTACCATTGGGCGGTATCTCGCATTCCGGATGTTCATCATTTGTTTAGGTAGAGTTATTATTGCTATTTTAACTATTGAGATTTTAATCTATCTTATACAATCTCTTGATTGTAGCTTGCACAAGAGAGTAATGTTAACATATGGACAAAAACATTGAATGTGTAAAGAGCGGTTGTTATATGAACGGAAAGTAAAAATATGAGTGATCCAATGAAAACAGCATTAAGCCTTGTTCCTATGGTTATTGAACAAACAAATCGTGGTGAACGGGCCTATGATATTTTTTCCCGTCTTTTAAAGGAACGGATTATTTTTATTAATGGACCTGTTGAAGATGGTATGGCAATGCTTGTTTGTGCACAATTGCTTTTTTTGGAAGCGGAAAATCCTAAAAAAGAAATTAGTCTTTATATTAATTCTCCAGGTGGTGTCGTAACATCTGGTATGGCTATTTATGATACTATGCAGTTTATTCGCCCTCCTGTTTCTACGCTTTGCATGGGGCAAGCGGCATCTATGGGGTCTTTATTATTAACGGCTGGAGCAAAAGGTCATCGTTTTACATTGCCAAACGCACGTATTATGGTGCATCAACCATCTGGTGGTTTTCAAGGTCAAGCTTCAGATATTGAGCGACATGCGCAAGATATTATAAAGATGAAACGGCGTTTAAATGAAATTTATGTTCAACATACGAGTCAAGATTATGAGGTTATAGAGAGAACTCTCGATCGCGATCATTTTATGACAGCAGAAGAAGCCAAAGCGTTTGGCTTAGTTGATGATGTTATACAATACCGTGCAGAAACTGAAAAAGAAGAAAAAGATTAAGAATTTTTATAGAAAAAACAGCTACTTTAAATCAAGAGTTTTATAAAAAATATCGCAAAATAAGAGAAACACCTAAAAGTATTGAGACATGCATGGTTTTCTATATGTCTTTTAGTTTTCATGATGAAAGGCTTCCTTTGAAAAGGCAAAGTGTTCATATATTGTGGTGAAAGGAAAGAAAAATGAGCAAAATTAGCAATAGCGGGAACGAATCAAAAAATACTCTCTATTGCTCGTTCTGCGGCAAGAGTCAGCATGAGGTGCGTAAGCTCATTGCGGGGCCTACTGTATTTATCTGTGATGAATGTGTAGAGCTTTGCATGGATATTATTCGGGAAGAAAATAAGTCTTCTGGGGTTAAGGTGCGTGATGGTGTTCCTACGCCACAGGAAATTATAACAGTTCTTGATGACTATGTTATTGGTCAGCAGCATGCAAAGCGTGTTCTTTCTGTTGCTGTTCATAATCATTATAAACGGTTGGCGCATCAGTCTAAAAGCAATGATATTGAGTTGGCTAAATCAAATATTCTTCTTGTTGGTCCAACGGGTTGTGGTAAAACTTATCTTGCACAAACATTAGCACGTATTATTGATGTGCCTTTTACGATGGCGGATGCGACCACTTTGACTGAAGCGGGTTATGTGGGAGAAGATGTTGAAAATATTATTTTGAAGCTTCTTCAAGCAGCAGATTATAATGTTGAACGTGCGCAGCGTGGTATTGTTTATATTGATGAGGTTGATAAGATTTCTCGTAAAGCAGACAATCCTTCTATTACAAGAGATGTTTCGGGGGAAGGAGTTCAGCAAGCATTATTAAAAATTATGGAAGGAACGATTGCTTCTGTTCCTCCTCAAGGTGGACGTAAGCATCCGCAACAAGAGTTTCTTCAGGTTGACACCACAAACATCTTATTCATTTGTGGGGGAGCTTTTGCAGGTTTAGAACGGATTATTTCAGGGCGTGGTGAAAAAACTTCTATTGGTTTTTCTGCGACTGTTAAGGCTCCAGATGAGCGTTGTGTCGGTGAAATTTTTCGTGATTTAGAGCCTGAAGATCTTATTAAATTTGGTTTAATACCAGAATTTATTGGGCGGCTTCCTATAGTCGCTACCTTAGAGGATTTAGATGTTAACGCCCTCATGCAAATTTTATCCCAACCTAAAAATGCGTTAGTAAAGCAATATCAGCGTCTTTTTGAAATGGAGAATGTTGAGTTAGCATTTCATGAAGATGCTTTACGTGTTATTGCAAAGAAAGCAATTGAACGTAAAACTGGTGCTCGTGGTTTACGTTCTATTATGGAGAAGATCCTTCTTGAGACGATGTTTGAGCTACCGGCTCTTGAAGGCGTTCAAAAAGTGGTTATTTCGAGTGATGTCGTTGATGGTAAAGCGCGTCCTCTTTATATTTACTCAGAACGTGCAGAAGATAAAGAAAATGTATCAGCATGACATTGTGCGATGCACAATATAAAAGGTGGTAGTGAACGGTATTTGATAGGTGTTTCTAATAATATCATTATAATGCTTGATTTATGTATGAGTAATTACCACTTCATGTACAGTGAAGAGCTGAGATTTTCTAAAGGTGGGCTAATTGTTGTAGATAGCTCATAGGCTCCAGAAAGGAGAGTTATGCAATATATTGATGAAAAGACAGATGAAGTAAGAGATGGGGTTTATGCTGTTTTACCTCTTCGTGATATTGTTGTCTTCCCCCATATGATTGTTCCACTTTTTGTGGGCCGCGAAAAATCAATTCGTGCTCTTGAAGAAACGATGGCGGTTGATAAGCAAATACTATTGGTGACACAAAAAAATGCTTCTGATGACGATCCAAAATCAGAGGATATTTATCATATTGGTACATTTGCTAATATTCTTCAACTTTTAAAGCTTCCTGATGGTACTGTAAAGGTTTTGGTTGAAGGAACTGCACGTGCAAAAATTAGTCAATTTGCTTTAAGTGAAGGTTATCATCAGGCTTTTGCAACTGTTACAGAAGAACCTAGAGAGAGTGATGTTGAGATTGAAGCTCTTTCAAGGTCAGTGATTACTTATTTTGAAAACTATGTAAAGCTTAATAAAAAAATCTCTCCTGAAGTTGTGAATGCGATTGGCCAGCTTGATAATCCTTCTAAGCTTGCCGATACGATTGCTTCTCATTTGATGATTAAACTGGCAGAAAAACAGGAAATATTAGAGCTCTTACCTGTGCGGGCCCGTCTTGAACGTGTTTTGTCCTTCATGGAAGGAGAAATTTCTGTTTTGCAGGTTGAAAAACGTATTCGTTCGCATGTTAAACGGCAAATGGAAAAAAACCAACGAGAATATTATCTCAATGAGCAGATGAAGGCTATTCAAAAAGAGTTAGGAGCAGGTGATGATAGCCGAGATGAACTCTCTGAATTAGAAGAACGTATCAAAAATACAAAACTATCCAAGGAAGCGCAGGAAAAAGCTGGAGCAGAATTGAGAAAATTACGGAATATGTCTCCGATGTCTGCAGAAGCGACAGTTGTACGTAACTATCTTGATT
The DNA here is from genome assembly GCF_042196245.1 of Bartonella sp. AP19HLJMH. Lineage (NCBI taxonomy): Bacteria > Pseudomonadati > Pseudomonadota > Alphaproteobacteria > Hyphomicrobiales > Bartonellaceae > Bartonella > Bartonella sp. AP19HLJMH. The sequence goes on along the minus strand of NZ_JBHIPX010000001.1, from coordinate 12,091 downwards.
GGTTATTAGCAATGCCTTGGGGTAAAAAATCTAAGATTAAAAACAATTTAGATTTTGCTGAAAAGGTCATGAATAATGAACATTTTGGTCTTGAAAAAGTTAAGGAGCGAATTATTGAATATTTGGCCGTACAAAGTCGCGCGTCAAAGATAAAAGGTCCCATTATTTGTTTGTTAGGTCCTCCAGGTGTAGGGAAAACATCATTAGCGCGCTCTATTGCAAAGGCAACGGGACGTGAGTATGTTCGTATCTCATTGGGAGGTGTCCGAGATGAAGCAGAAATTCGTGGACATCGCCGAACATATATTGGCTCGATGCCTGGGAAAATTATCCAGTCTATGAAAAAAGCAAAAAAATCTAATCCGCTTTTCTTGCTTGATGAAATTGATAAAATGGGCCAAGATTTTCGTGGTGATCCTTCATCCGCTTTATTAGAAGTTCTTGATCCTGAACAAAATGGTACATTCATTGATCACTATTTGGAAGTTGAATATGATCTTTCTGATGTCATGTTTATCACAACTGCCAATACGCTTAATATTCCAGGTCCGTTAATGGATCGTATGGAAATTATTCGTATCGCTGGTTATACTGAATGTGAGAAAATGGAAATTGTTAAACAGCATCTTTTACCAAAGGCACTAAAAGATCACTGTTTGTCTAAAAAAGAACTCAGTATTTCTGATGGAGCACTAAGGTCAATTATTCAGTTTTATACACGTGAGGCAGGCGTTCGTAACCTTGAACGTGAACTCATGAAAATTTCCCGCAAATCCGTTACAAAAATTCTCAAAACACATCAAAAATCTGTAAAAGTTACAGAAAGTAATATTCATGATTTCTTGGGTGTTAAACGTTATCATTACAATCAGATTGAAGGAGAAAATCAAGTTGGTGTTGTAACAGGTCTTGCGTGGACAGAAGTCGGTGGAGAGTTATTGACTATTGAAGGAGTTATGATGCCCGGCAAAGGGAAGATGACTGTAACTGGAAATTTACGTGATATTATGAAAGAGTCCATTTCAGCGGCAGCATCTTATGTACGTTCTCGTGCTGTTGATTTTGGTATTGAACCTCCACTTTTTGAAAAACGCGATATCCATGTTCATGTTCCAGAGGGTGCGACACCAAAAGATGGCCCATCGGCTGGGATTGCAATGGTGACAGCAATTGTTTCGGTCCTTACAGGAGTAGCTGTGCATAAAGATATTGCAATGACTGGTGAAATTACTTTACGTGGACGCGTTTTACCCATTGGTGGATTAAAAGAAAAACTCTTAGCAGCTCTTCGAGGAGGGATAAAAAAAGTACTTATTCCTGAAGAAAATGCAAAAGATTTGGTTGATATTCCTGATGATGTCAAAAATAATATGGAAATTATTCCGGTAAATCATGTGAGTGAAGTTTTGAAACACGCTTTGGTTCGTTTTCCAGACACTATTGAATGGAAAGAACCCTCTACAGGGGCTGTGCCAATCCGGTCAGAGAGCAGTGATAGTGAAGGGATACAGATTGCGCACTGATTCACTTATCTCATTTATAACGGCATTTTTTAGGTGGTAGAAGGTGTTGTTGAGGTTATTATTCTGTTTTTTGTTGGAAAAAGTGAAAAATTCCGTGAATAACTGTGATTATTGCTAAAAAAACAATGTTTTGGATAAAAATAAGACTTCTGTTTGCTGTACTTTTCAATAAACTGACCAATAACATGATTAAGTCATGTTCAGGTAATATAGGGAAAGGAAATATTTTATGAATAAAAGTGAATTCGTTAGCTCCGTTGCTGAAAAGGCAGGTGTTTCGAAAGCGCAAGCTGGTGCTGTTGTTGATGCTTTTATGGCTTCTGTAACAGAAGCTTTGGCTTCAGGGGGAGATGTTCGTCTTCCAGGTTTTGGCACTTTTGAAGTTTCTCATCGTGCTGCAACAAAGGGGCGTAATCCTTCAACTGGTGCTGAAATCGATATTCCAGCACGTTCTGTACCCAAATTTTCTGCAGGAAAAAGCCTTAAAGAAGCAGTTAATAAAAAATAATTTAAGCTACATTAAAAAAACCCGATTTATTTATAAGCGGGTTTTTTTAACACATGTGTTATGCTTGTTTTTCACATAAAACTTTGAGATCCTTGCGATATTTTTTATTTTCATGTATTGCTGAAATATATTGTTTTTAGTCTTTTCAATGAAATATTGTACTGTATTAATTGAGCGCGGGTATGGCTTATAAAATGTAATATTAACTTTTATTACGCTGAAGTGTTACGGTATTTATTTCAAAACAAGATCCGTAAATAATATGAAGCGGAAAACTCTGTAAAGTCCATAAAAGTTATTATATATCACCATTTACGCTTAATAAAAGTGCATGTTGGTGCCACCGTGCTATCTATTTTCTCAGTTCCTATAATGTTGCGACTAGCCCCAGATATCTGAGACGAGTGCATAAGGGATAGTTTTATTCTTTTACTCTTATACGCCAACCTTTCTTGTGACGCACCAAGAGGATAATTTTATTGATTTATTATAAGATCCTGAAATAAAAAAATCTTTTGATATTCAGATTTGGTTTTTAATATTGGGATTTTTCTTGGCATTTGAGAGGGGAGAGATAGCTCCAGCTCTATCCTACAAATATTTTTTCCATATCTTTGTTTCACTTGTGATATGCAAGCGAGTATTTTTCCTTCATCATACAAGAGTTAAAATGAGAGAACATCACAAATTTTGAGGGAGGAAGTTAAAAAACAGAAAAATTACTCTTATAAAATAATATACATTACGTAATATAAAAAATATTAATAAAGATAGTACAGTATTACTTGTGTATCTCCATTTATTTATTTTGATTATTCATAATATGTTTATATAATTATTTTGTTTTTAGTCATTAAATCATATTAAATTATTGATAGCGGTAAAGTTTTTTTATAGCCAAAAGTTATTTTACAGCATCTACATAATTGAATAAATGATGAAACGTAGGGTAGTATTTATTGATTGGGGGAGACAGTCTTTAAAAGGCTTTAGAATGATTTTTTCACGAGAGTTATAAAGATCTATTCAGTAGGAGAGAGGCGAATCGTGTGTTTTTTATAAACAGGAGCTCTTTGATTCTTTATTTGCTAACCACTGAGTACAATCATTGAGAGCTCTCGCTGTTATGGCTTGTTTTTTTACTAATTTTTTTTCTTTACTTGGTAAGCGTTTTCCTGAATGTTTAATAGAAGCAATAGGCGGAAAGAGTCCGAAATTGATATTCATTGGCTGAAAAGATTGTGTTTCTGCTTTTTCATCTATGATGTGTCCCCCTGTAATATGATTCAAAAGGGCTCCGAATGCTGTAGTTTGTGGGGGTAGGCAAGGGGAAATATGATGATATTCGGCAGCAGCAAAACGTCCAGCAAGAAGCCCTATTGCCGCTGATTCTACATAACCTTCACATCCGGTAATTTGCCCTGCAAAGCGTAGTTGTTTTTTTTGTTTTAAACGAAGGGTTTGATCAAGAATAATTGGCGAGTTGAGGTAGGTATTGCGGTGAAGACCACCAAGACGCGCAAACTCTGCTTTTTCAAGACCGGGAATCATTCTAAAAATGCGAATTTGTTCACCATATTTCAATTTTGTCTGAAAGCCGACCATATTATAAAGCGTTCCAAGTTTATTATCTTGGCGTAATTGAACGACAGCATAGGGTTTAACTGTAGGGTTATGGGCATTAGTTAAGCCCATAGGTTTCATAGGACCATGTCTTAACGTTTCAAGTCCGCGCTCAGCCATAATTTCAATGGGGAGGCATCCATCAAAATAGGGCGTTTTTTCAAAGTCACGAAACTCTGTTTTTTCAGCATTTTTTAACGCTTCAACGAATGTTTCATATTGTTCTTTGTTGAGGGGACAATTAAGATAATCTTTTCCTGTTCCCTCAGGACCAATTTTATCATAGCGAGACTGATACCAACAAATGTTGATATCAATACTGTCGGTATGGATAATAGGTGCAATTGCATCAAAAAAAGAAAGAGCTTTTATACCGGTTATTGCTTGTAATTTTTGAGCAAGTGCAGGCGATGTAAGGGGGCCTGTTGCAATGACAACATGTTTCCAAGCTTTAGGAATTTCTTGAACTTCTTCACGTTTGATTGTTATAAGAGGGTGGTTTTCAAGTGCTGTCGTAACGGTTTTTGAAAATCCATCACGGTCAACAGCAAGAGCACTACCTGCGGGAACTTTGTTGGCATCAGCAGCTTTCATAATTAACGATTTTGCTAATCGCATTTCAGCATGTAAAAGTCCTACGGCATTTGTTAATGAATCATCGCAACGAAACGAATTTGAACAAACCAGTTCTGCCAATTTATCGGTTTTATGGGCATCTGATTTTTTTTCGGGTCGCATTTCATGCAAAACAACAGAAATTCCTGACTGAGCGATTTGCCAGCTTGCTTCACACCCCGCAAGACCGCCACCGATGATATGAATTGGGATATCAAATGTCTTTAACATAATTGACTTTTAGCGTAAGCAGTTATGTATGAAAAGCATAGATTTTGTTTTTTTTAATATATTTGTTTGCTTTTTTTCTGTAATTAATGGTATAGAAACGCCGCTTGTATAAGGTTATTAGCTTGTAAGTTTGAGCGGATGTGGCGAAATTGGTAGACGCACCAGATTTAGGTTCTGGCGGGAGACCGTGGGGGTTCGAGTCCCTCCATCCGCACCAAAGCAATCCCTTAGGTGCTACGGATTTCTACGTGTCTGAAATTCCGCTTCATGGTAAATGTAACACTCGAAGTGTTAGAATGTAATGATTATTAGAGTGGGTTGATCCCTCTCCTTAGAAAAATGAAGGTGTTTAATGCAGGTTACCGAGACGCTTAATGAAGGACTGAAGCGCGAAATTAAGATCGTGGTTCCAGCGAAAGATTTAGAAGAAAAGTTGAATGAACGATTGGATGATACCAAGGGAAAAATCAAGCTTAATGGTTTTCGTCCCGGTAAAGTGCCTAGTGGGCATTTGCGAAAAATGTATGGTAAATCCTTTATGGCGGAGATTCTCAATGAGATACTCAGTGATGCACCCCGTTCTATTTTAGCAGACCGCAATGAACGTGCAGCGATGCAGCCAAAAATTGATATAGATGAAGATGAAAAAATTCTAGATGGCAAAGCTGATTTTACTTTTAGTTTAAAGTATGAAGTTTTACCAAAAATTGACATTAAAGATTTTGAACATATTAAGGTTATTCGTGAAATTGCAACTATTCCTGAACAGGATATTGATGATCAAGTCAATCGCGTCCTTTCTTCTACGCGTAATTATTCCCTAAAAGAGGGGAATTCTGAAGAAGGTGATCGCATTACCATAGATTATCAAGGTAAGCTTGAAGGCGTTCCATTTGAAGGTGGGACAGATAGTGATGCACAACTGATTCTTGGGTCAAAACAATTTATTCCTGGTTTTGAAGAGCAATTGGTTGGTGTGAAAGCTGGGGATGTAAAAACGATTTTTGTTAAATTTCCTGATAATTACAGTGCGGCACATTTGGCGGGACGGGAAGCGGAATTTGCCATTACTGTCAAAGCTGTCTTTAAACCAGATGAATTAAAAATTGATGATGAAGCAGCGCAAAAAGTTGGTTTAGAGTCTCTAGATCGCTTACGTGAGGTCGTTCGTGGGCAGATTGAAAGCCAATATGGTTCAGTGACACGTCAAAAAGTTAAGCGTCAAATTCTTGATGCTTTAGATGCTGATTATAATTTTGAGATTCCTGAAGAACTTTTAGAGGTTGAGTTTAACAATATATGGGCTCAGGTTAATGATGATTTGAAAAAGGCTGGGCGCAGTTTTGAAGATGAAGGTATTACAGAAGAAAAGGCACGGGAGGAATATCGTGTCCTTGCGCAGCGTCGTGTTCGTCTTGGTTTGGTGCTTTCTGAAATTGGAATGAAGGTTGGTGTTAAAGTTAGTGAGGATGAGCTAAAAGCAGCAGTTTTTGATCAGGTTCGCCAATATCCTGGACAAGAGAAAGAGATTATGGATTTTTTCCGTAAGACTCCGGAAGCTGTTGAAAATCTACGTGCTCCGATTTTTGAAGAAAAGGTCATTGATCATTTATTAGCACAGATAAAAGTCACAGATAAAGAAGTGACGGTTGAAGAGTTGATGAAAGAATATGACGAATCAGATGTCCCTGAAGAAAAGCAGGCAAAGAAAAAGTCTGAAGTGAAAGAAAAGTCTACAGAGAAAAAACCAGCTAAGAAAAAGGCTCCTAAAAAAGCTTAATATTTATGCAAACAACACAAGCCCGATAAAATCGGGCTTGTGTTGTAAGATTTATATCCTAGGATTGCACTGAGAGAATGGTTTTAGATAAGCCATGAGTGAATTTTAAAATATTGGTAGTGGATTGGCAATGAGCATCATTGATACGCGTACTCCTGATTCTAAGCGTTTTATTTCTGGAGTTACAGGTGATTGGGAAGTCATCATTGGCATGGAAGTTCATGCGCAAATCATATCAAATTCGAAACTTTTTTCAGGAGCATCAACCAAATTTGGTGCAGAGCCGAACAATCATGTATCACTTATTGATGCAGCCATGCCAGGTATGTTGCCTGTTCTTAATCAAGAATGTGTTCGTCAAGCGGTTCGAACGGGGTTAGGATTAAAGGCGCATATTAATTTAAAATCTGTTTTTGATCGCAAAAACTATTTTTATCCAGATTTACCGCAGGGGTATCAGATTTCTCAATTTCGCTATCCCATTGTAGGAGAGGGAAAGATTATTATATCTGTTGGTCCAGATTCGAATGGCCAATTTGAGGATATTGAAGTGGGAATTGAGAGGTTGCATCTTGAACAGGATGCTGGAAAATCGATGCACGATCAACATCCAACGATGTCTTTTGTAGATCTTAATCGTTCTGGTGTTGCTCTTATGGAAATTGTTTCCAAGCCTGATATGCGCTCATCAGATGAAGCCAAAGCCTATATGACAAAATTGCGTACGATTGTTCGTTATTTGGGCACTTGCGATGGCAATATGGATGAAGGTTCTATGCGTGCAGATGTCAATGTATCTGTTCGTCGTCCTGGTGAAGATTTTGGAACGCGCTGTGAAATTAAAAATGTTAATTCTATTCGCTTTATTGGTCAAGCAATTGAATATGAAGCGCGTCGTCAGATCGCAATTTTAGAAGATGGAGGCGTCATAGATCAAGAGACTCGGCTTTTTGATGCCGCTAAAGGTGAAACGCGTTCTATGCGCTCAAAGGAAGAAGCGCATGACTATCGTTATTTTCCTGACCCTGATCTTTTACCATTAGAATTTGATCAAGCATTTGTGGATGCTTTGGCAGCAGACTTACCGGAATTGCCTGACGCTATAAAAGCACGTTTTATTAAGGAAATGGGATTGACAGTGTATGATGCTTCCATTCTTGTGACAGAAAAGGCTATTGCTGATTATTTTGAAGAGGTAGCGCGTGGGCGTGATGGAAAAATAGTTGCCAATTGGGTGATTAACGACCTTTTAGGGGCTTTAAATAAAGATAATCGTGAGATTGAAGAGTCACCAGTATCGCCAAATCAATTGGGAAGCATTATTGATCTTATAAAAGAAGGAGTTATTTCTGGAAAAATTGCCAAAGATCTTTTTGAGATTATTTGGAATGAGGGGGGAGATGCACGCCAAATTGTAGAAGAACGAAATATGAAGCAGGTAACGGATACAAAGGCTATTGAAAGAGCTGTTGATGAGATCGTTGCCAATAATTCTGATAAAGTTGCGCAAGCAAAGCACAAACCTGCTTTAGCTGGTTGGTTTGTTGGACAGGTAATGAAAGTAACAGGTGGTAAGGCAAATCCCCAAGCTGTTAATGAATTGGTTAAGATGAAACTTGGCATAGATTAAATTTTATGGGGTGGAGAAGAAGCCATACATATGATATCTTCTTGAAATTAAAGGATAGCACGTTAACCTATCAATTGGAATTGTAGTTGAATTTACTAGTAACTTTTTCGATAATTTCAATCGTTAATAATTTTATTCCAACGATTAATTTCATGAGCGCACTAAATGAATGGAATAGCAGATGGCTCGTTTTTTTAAGCAAATCTTCACATGGTGGAATGGTAATACCATTGGTACGCGTTTTTTCACATGGCGCAAAGGTAAGCGGATAGGGGAAGATCAGTTTGGAAATATATATTATGAAGGAGGATTTCATAAGGATGGTTATCCGCACCGTTGGGTTATCTATAAAGACTATTCTGAGGCCTCTACTATTCCACCAGGTTGGCATGGCTGGATTCATCATCGCTGTGAGTGTCCACCAACACAAGAGGATTATCATCCTTATGAATGGGAAAAGCCTCATGTTGCAAATATGACAGGAACAAGTGAGGGCTATCGACCAAAGGGAGCTATCACCTCCAATGGAGAGCGTTCTTGTGTGCATGAAGATTATGATGCGTGGTCACCTAAAAAATAACATGTTTTAATGTGCGTGTGTATTTTTGTCTTATTTGACTCTATGTTATGAAAAGAATTATTTTTTAAGGTGCGATTGATTTTGATATGATGAGATTTTTTTTATTGTTAGGGGTGAGGCATTTTATATATATTTTTTTAATGGGAATTTTAGTGTTTTTATCCTTAAATAATGGGGTGCGGGCTGAGCGTATTAGCAATGGAATTGCTGTTTTTGCAGGTCTTGACAAAATCACGGGACGGACAACACGTTTTGAAGTTACTCTTGGTAAAATTTATCAGTACGGTGCATTACAGGTAACACCACGTGCGTGTTATACGAGCTCTAAAGATGAACCCACGCGTACAACTGGTTTTGTTGAAGTCAATGAAGTAACATTAGATAAAAAAGTACGGCGTATTTTTACGGGATGGATGTTTGCAGATAGTCCTGGTTTGAACGCTGTTGAGCATCCTATTTATGATGTGTGGTTAAAGGATTGCAAGCAGAATGCTCAAGATCTTCCTCTTCAATAATTAGTGTGTTATCTATTTATAATACATTGATTTATAATGGTCCTTTATCATTTTACAACTTAATAGCAAATTCCTATGATTACCTCATTTAATTTTTTTTATATTGAATAATCCAAACTATTCTCTTGCGCGTTACAAGTGGCGGATGTGTCAATAACACTGTCTAAAAAAGGAATAAAAAATTCCGTCATGAACTGTTTAAATTCAAAGATGCATCATTAGAATCAACATATTTTTTAAGTGTTTCATAAGAGACAGTTCTTGAATTATATCTGTTAAAGATTGAAATGAAAGGCTTGTTTATATTTGTTAAAGAGATGAATTGACGCTTTTGCATGTATGAGGGAAACAGATTATCAAGTAAGTAATTTATCATGAAACACTAATTATTATATCTAGAGAACGCTGTATTGGTATTTTTTCTCATAGAGATGTCGTTTTTCGTTCAAAGCATAGAAGCAATGCAGGCCATATTAATGGAAAAATTGAGATTTAAGATTCTTTAAAGTTTATCAATCGAAGTATAGCGTGGTTAAAAAATGCAATAATCAATATATTTCTAGTAAGAAAATAATGTTTATATATTTTTATTATACACCACCTCATAAGTGAGTTTGTCTATTCGTAAGTTCTTGTATATTGCATGGTAACTTCACATTTAAGTAAGCGGGATACCACTAAGTTTGTAAATCATATTCTTGATATCCATGCTTTTTAAAATCTTTTGTATAAAATACACGTGTTTTCATGTAGAGCTATTGAAAATTTAAAAAGGGGTTTCGAAAAGGCGTTGAGAAGATTCTGCATCACTGGGAATGGTATATTTATTTTGTATAAAGTATAACCCATTTTCTAAAAAATACGAGATTTTATACAATGAAAGTTTCTAGTCACCAACATAATGATGTTTCCCGATTGCCAAAACAACCTAAAGAACCCTTATTGAATGTTCCATTTATTATAGTTGTTTTGATAGTATTTTGTTTTTGTCTTTATTGCATTTCTCAGTATTTTTTTTCTCATCAGGTTTATGTTGAAAGCCTTGAGCTTTTTTCATTTATACCAGCATTGTTTAAGAGGGATCCTGTAGCATTTTGTTATACCATGGTGAGTTATTCATTTATGCATAGTAGTTTTAAACATGTTGCTCTTAATATGGTTTGGCTTTTGGTTTTCGGCTCTCCTTTAGCAAGGCATTTTGGTGTTTTACGTTTTTTAATTTTTTGGGTGTTAACGGCAGTTATTTCTGTTTTGACTTATTTTACATTTCATCAAGAAAGTACCATATCACTTATTGGGGCGTCAGGTGCCGTATCTGGAATGATGGGTGCTATTGCACGTTATGGTTTTCCTAGTGGTAATCTAGCTGTCAATGCGCAGAACGAAAAACTTTTAGGACCTTTATTATCTGTCAAAAAAGCTCTGTGTTCTAAGGGGGTTCTTGTTTATATGAGTGTATGGCTGACGACTGATTTGATCATAGGTATTTCTTCTATTTTGTTTGAAGAAAATGGCATCTCAATAGCATGGGAAGCTCATATTGGCGGGTTTTTTGCGGGTTTTTTGTTGGTTGGTTTTTTTGATGTTTCACAAAAAATTAAAAACTAGAATCTAAGATATTGATGTGCCACATAAAGAGCTATTGTTGCTGCATTTGAAACATTTAATGATTTAATATTTCCAGGCATGTCAAGGCGTGTTAAAGCGCAAACGGTTTCGCGTGTTTTTTTACGCAAACCTTTACCTTCTGCTCCTAAAACAAGAGCAATTTTATTCCCTGTTAATGCTGTTTCTAGAGGTTGGTCACCTTCTGAATCGAGACCAAAGCTTGTAAAACCTGTTTGATGAAGTTCTTGAAGAGCTTCAGCAAGGTTTCGTACGGTAATATAATGAATCATTTCCAGAGCTCCAGATGCCGCTTTCGCAAGAACACCGCTTTCGTGGGGAGAGTGACGGCAAGTTGTAATAAGTGCTTTAGCTTTCAATGCAACTGCAGAGCGCATAATAGCGCCAACATTATGTGGATCGGTAATTTGATCCATGACAATGACCAGATCAGTATTGGTTAGTTCCGACAGTTTGCATGGTTTGAGGGGGAGAGTTTCCAAAACAATACCTTGATGAACAGCCTCACTTCCAACAAGCGAATCAAGATATTTGGGGGTGCATAATGTAACAGAGCAAGGATAATCTGATTCGGATATATTTAATCGTTTTAAGGCATTTTGTGTAACGTAAAGACATTTTAAAATTCTTTTTGGGTTTTCTAAAGCAGCCTGAACAGAATGAATGCCATAAAGATGGATGATCTCTTGCTGTAAAGAAGCAGCTTTCTTCTTTGGGTGTGTAAAAGATCGAGAAGGAGAGCCTTTTGTATCGCGATATCGGCGACGCAAACGAGCATAATGAGAATTTTGTGATGTTTTTTCTTTCATAGCTTCTTTATAACGTGTTAATAAGAAAAATAGAGAGAAAAAATCTATGATTTAAAATTATGAGCAGGAAATTTGTACAGAATTGTATTTATTCTGTTGACAGATACAATAGTAATCGTCATAACCACTTCGCAATCAGATTGAATTGAATGGGTATTCAAGATGGTTGTCGTGATGTCTCATTGCGCGACTTTATCGGTGTAATGGAGGGGTGCCCGAGTGGTTAAAGGGGGCGGACTGTAAATCCGTTGCGTATGCTACGTTGGTTCGAATCCAACCCCCTCCACCATTCATCGAAGGAGAGTTAGTACGTGGGTCATGCGGGTATAGCTCAATGGTAGAGCAGCAGCCTTCCAAGCTGAATATGCGGGTTCGATTCCCGCTACCCGCTCCAAATGGTTGTTGATGATTGGGCAAATAGGTATGATGGAGGATATTCCATTTATAGATTTGGTGGGGTTTTCCGTCTAAGAGTTGTGGTGATTGGGCTGTTTTCAGTCTGGTCAGACTTAAGTTTTGCAGAACTGTCCCTAGGTGCTAATAAAAATAGGGAATAAAACAAGAGATTAATAGCAATGGCGAAGAGCAAGTTTGAACGAACAAAACCGCATGTTAATATTGGTACGATTGGTCACGTTGATCATGGGAAGA